>SVSV01000004.1 GCA_015064125.1 Oscillospiraceae bacterium | reverse complement strand
CGAACGTATCCAATTAAAAACAAAACTGACACCGCTTGAAAAACGATGCCAGTTTGTTGCTTGAAAATTGAATATTTCTACTTTAGGACTCTTTTTTGTGCTGTCCGCACAATTTGGGGCAGTTCAGCCTTGTGTTTGCTCTTTTTGCTTTGGGTGGGAAATTTTCTTATTTATTCTCAAACAACCAAGGTGAATTTCGCGTGAAATTTCCTGTGTCAGAACCTCATTTCAACGATCCTTTAAGCCATCATGACGACAGCCGAAAAATTATTTCTTTACGATCACATATCCCTCAGGATCACCGAAGCGGCGCACGTGGGGGCAATCCTTCGCGGCGCGAATCATGCCTGTTCCGTCCTTTACTCCTTGTCAATATAGGTAAAACGCGGCATACATTTCCCGTTTTTTGTCACGGTTTCGAGAAACATTGCCAGAGGGCGCACCCAAACGCTGCCCTCACCGTAAAGCGCACGGTAGACCACCATATCCTCAGCGGTTTCGGAATGCTTAGCAAGGCAAATGACCTCATATTCCATACCCTTAAAATGGCGGTAACGGCCAAGCTTCAGCTGCTCCATCAGACCTTTGCCCCCTGCTTTTGTGCGGCGGTAAAGGTGTTTTTCAGGAGCATGGTAATGGTCATGGGGCCTACACCACCCGGTACAGGCGTGATAGCCGATGCCACGGGCTCAACCGAGGCGAAATCCACATCACCGCAAAGCTTGCCGTCAGCGGGGCGACGGTTCATACCGACGTCGATCACGACAGCCCCCTCTTTTACATAAGAGGCATCAAAAAACTCGGGCTTGCCGATGGCCGCGACCAAAATATCGGCACGGCGGCAGACCTCCTTTAAATTTTTGGTGCGGCTGTGGCAAACCGTGACGGTGCCGTTTTTCTCAAGCAGCAAAAGCGCCTGCGGCTTACCCACGATATTGGAGCGCCCCACCACAACACACTCCTTACCCTCAATTTCAATGCCGCTGCGCTCCAAAAGCGCCATCACGCCCGCGGGCGTACAGGGGAGAAAATCGTAATTACCGATCATAATGCGCCCCACGTTATAGGGGTGAAAGGCATCAACGTCCTTTTTGGGGTCGATCGCCAGCAAAATCTTTTCCGCATCAAGATGACCAGGCAGGGGCAGCTGCACCAAAATGCCGTGAATGGCCGCATCGTTGTTCAACTCGTCGATCAGTGCGAGCAGCGTTGCCTCGTCGGTATCGGCAGGCAGCTCATAGCCACGCGAATAAAAGCCGACCTCCTCACACGCACGGTGCTTATTACGCACGTAGACCTGCGAGGCAGGGTCCTCACCCACGATCACCACTGCAAGGCCGGGTGCATAGCCGTTTTCCTTTTTGAACGTTTCAGTGCTTACCGCAATTTCGCGGCGGATCTCGGCAGCAATTTCCTTACCGTTGATCAGCATTGCCATCACCTTGTTCCTCCCTTTGCTTTTCATTTTGCTTAGTAGCATTCGCAATAATAGCTTCAATGTCGGCAGCCGCCTCTTTCTCGACCTCCTGCTTCTCGCGCGTGCGTGTGCTGATGCCGCGACATTTTTCGTAAACGGGCGCATAATCCGCCTCATCGGCCTCGGCGCGCTTTTTGCGCCACAGCAGGTACACGGTCAGTGCCGTGCAGACGGTAAAGCACAAAAAGCCCACCACCTGCGAAATGCGGAAGCCACCGACGTAAAGGCTATCAGTACGCAAGCCCTCGATCAGCATACGGCCAAAGCCGTACCACGCCAGATACAGCAGCATGATCTGCCCGTCAAATTTCTTTTTCTTGTAAAAAAGATTGATCAGCACAAATCCGATGAGATTCCACAGGCTTTCGTACAAAAACGTGGGATGGTAATAAACGATCTCGGCTCCCTCACGGAGGCCCATACGCAAAAAGAAATTACCCGTGATCTCGGTGCCGTGTGCTTCTCCGTTGACAAAATTGCCCCAACGGCCTATGATCTGTCCCAGCATGACGCCCGGGGCCACAAGATCGCACATTTTTAAGATCTGCGTCTTTTTAAACTTTTTAAAGTAACTGACGATCAGGATACCCGCAGCACCGCCGATGATCGAGCCGTAAAGGGCGATACCGCCCTCCCAGATGGCTATGACGTCATAAAAGCTGGTATAATGCCCCTCATCAAGCGTGGTCAGCACGTAATAGGCACGTGCACCGACAATGGCAAGCACCACCACGACAAGGGCAAAATCAAGTATATCATCGGTCTTGATCCCCTCAAATCTGGCGCGGTAAACGGCATACAAAAAGCCTGCTACAATGCCAAGAGTCAATAAAATGCCGTACCAGCGCACCTCGACACCGCCAAAAAACGGCAGCGTCACGGCAATCTTACTGATGGTTGTTTCACCGATACCAAGACCGGGAAAGGAAAAGACAGTGTTCATATTTTTCACTCCTTGGGATAGATCACGGAAAGCGTCACGTGCGACGGGTCAAAGACCTCACGCAAAAAGCGCTCCACGTCCTCAAATCGCAAGCCCTGCAGCACATCGGCATAAGAGAAAATATCCACGCCCTCCACAGCAAAGGAAAGAAGCGTGTTGGCGATTTCCTCGGTACTGTCAAAGCTCTTGATAAACTCAGCATATTCCACGCGCCTTGCGCGTTCAAAATCCTCACGGGAAAGCCCTTTTTCGCGGCATGCGGCAAGATAGTTCATCACACGCCCAAACACCGTTTCGGGTTGGTCGGCCTCACCTGCCAGCTGATAAAAGGCAAAATCGCGCGTCAGGGCGTATTCGGCAGAAAGACCGGGGGAGATCAGTCCCTCGTCAAACAGGGCACTGTAAAGCTCACCCGATTCGGAAAAGAGCATTTCACCGAGCACGGCCATTGCGGCGTCCTTATAAAGACGAGCACGCGGCTCGTCAGGGATATCGGGGTCCTTCACGCCGATCATAAACAGCGGCTTTGCCACCTGTCCCGTGCCTGTTACGCGTGCCGCATGCACTGTGCGGGGCTCGGCCACGGTATAGCGAGGCGTTTCCCTTTTGGGTGCGCTGCGGGGCAAATGCTCATCGGCAAGGGCAAATACCTCCTCAGGTGTGACGTCACCGCAGACGATCAACACCATATTACAGGGATGATAAAATGCCTCATAGGCGCGATATAAGACCGCAGGGGTTATGGTGGCGATCGACTCAAGTGAGCCGCAGATATCGATTTTTACAGAATGGTTATGATAAAGCCCACCCAGCATGTTGTAATAACACGCATCGTAAGGGTTATCACGACACATACGGATCTCCTCCGCGATGATCCCTTGCTCTCTTGCCACGTTTTCATCGGTAAAATAAGGGTGCGTGACAAAATCGATCAGTTCACCAAACGAATCGGCAAAGCGGTCGGTGGTAGAAAAGAGGTAGACCGTGCGCGTATGCGAGGTATAGGCATTGGCATCGGCACCGTATTCGGAAAAGCGCTCAAAGGCGTCACTCCCATCGGGAGCGGCGAAAAGCTTGTGCTCCAAAAAATGTGCAATGCCGTGGGGTAAGGGCTGCTGCCCCCTTTCGTCAAGCGCGCTATCAACGGCCCCAAAATTGGTGGCAAAAAGCGCATATGCGGTCGTCATCTTTTTGGGAAAAACATAAATATCCACACCGCTTTCATGGTGCTTTACGGTATATCGCTCACCAAGGAGCGCACTGCTGAAATTTTCTATCATTCAAGCCCCTCCTCGGTGTCGGTGCCCTTCAGGAAAAACACGGCACCGAGTGTGAAATGCTGTGCTGCCTCCACCACCTGCTCACGGGTGACGGCAGCAAGGCGCTCGCGCCACTGCTCAATGCCCTCATCGACACCCGCATGGGCTCGCGCAATATAAAAGCGTGCCAGCGCCGCGGGATTATCAAAAGCACTGCGATAGGCACTGACCGTGGAAAGAGCGGCTGCCTCCATCTCGGTTTTTGAAATATGACCGCGACGAACAGCCTCAAACTCCCCTTGCATTGCCTCCTCGGCTACCGAACGGTTCGAGAGCTTGATGCCGCAATTCGCCATCATAATGCCCTTTTGCATCTGATAGGCCGAGCTGCAATGATAGCAGAGACCCAGCTTTTCACGCACGTTCATAAAGAGCTTTGAGGCGGGCGAGCCGCCGTAAATTTCATTGAGCAGAACCGTAGCCGGCGCCAACGAATGCGTAGCGCCAACGTCGGTACGGAAGCCAAGCACGAGCTTGCCCTGCGAGATCGGCATTTCCTCCTCGCCATAGCGCGTGGCGCCCTCATGAGCCTTAACGTCTGTAACAAAGGATGCAGCAGGAGCGCCTACGGTGGCAAAGCGTGACTCCAGCAATGCACAAACAGCCTCGGGGGGCGTGGCGCCCACGTAGCAAAACAAAGGTGCGATCTCTGAAAGCAGGGCGCGATGACGGGCGGTAAGCGCGGCAGGCGTAAGTGCATTAACGGTTTTTTCCTCACCGATCAGCGATAACGCATAGGGCTCACCCGCGCAAAGCAGCTCACGTGCCTTTGTAAGC
The DNA here is from genome assembly GCA_015064125.1 of Oscillospiraceae bacterium. Taxonomy (GTDB): domain Bacteria; phylum Bacillota; class Clostridia; order Oscillospirales; family CAG-272; genus Firm-07. Next base: position 39,914 of record SVSV01000004.1, on the reverse strand, counting down.
GCATAGCCGCGCGGATTATTGATAGCCGCACGAATGGCATCGCGCAGCACCTGCTTTTCCCCTGCAACATAGGCCGCTTGATAGCACCCCTCACCGTCGGTAAGGGGGCAGCAAAGCAGCTCGTGCAAAAGCGACACGACCTCGGGCAAAAGCCCCCGGCCGCCACCAACAAAGCGCGCACCGAGAAAATCGGCAGTCATCGTAATTTGCTGCATCTCGCCAAGGCGGCGGTTTGAGGTAGAAATAGCCGTAGAATAAAGCCCGTCAAGATGACGGTTCAGCGCCGTTTGTGTAGGATAGGACACGGTGCCACGGCGTGAAAGCGCTATAAGCATTGCATTTTTCTGCGCCGTATCTGCGGTGAGCGGCACCACAAAGGAAAGCGACAGCAGCTCACTTTTAAAGCGATCTGTGGGAATATAGATCAGTCTGCCATAGCGACCGATCGAAAAATATTGCGGCTTCACAGAGGCACCTCCTCTCCAAAATCATATATATTATTCTACACTATATAAGCTATAATTTCAAGGGGCTTGCACGAAATATTTCTCACAAAGAAAGCAGCCAAGCGAAAAAGCTTGCTTTGCGGCAATGCGTTTCCGTTTGGCTGTTTCTCTTATTTCAATGCCGCAACGATCGCCTCGGCAGCGTCGGTGACGGGCAGCTTTTCGATTTGCTCGATCTTGCCTGCATCAACAAGTGCTGCAAGCGCAGGGTCAATGGGAAGCTTGGCAAGCAGCGGATAACCGAATTCCTTCGCGATCTCCTCAATGTGACTTTCACCAAACAGGTAGATCTCCTTACCGCAATCGGGGCAACGGACAAAGCTCATGTTTTCCACAAGACCAAGTACGGGCACCTCCATCATATTGGCCATATTGGCGGCCTTCTTCACGATCATTGCCACCAGATCCTGTGGGCTGCTGACGATCACCACGCCATCGACCTTAAAGGACTGAAAGACCGTCAGGGGCACGTCGCCCGTGCCGGGAGGGCAATCGACGATAAGATAATCGATATTATCCCAGATGACGTCGGTATAAAACTGCTTGACGGTGCCTGCGATCACGGGTCCGCGCCAGATAACGGGACTGGTTTCATCGGGCAGAAGAAGATTTAAGGAAACCACGTCAATGCCGCCCGGGGTGCGTGCTGGATACAGACCGTTTTCATCGCCCTCCACCGTGCCCGATTTAAGGCCAAAGGCTTTAGGGATAGAGGGACCTGTGATATCTGCATCTAAAATGCCGACGCGATAGCCTGCGCGGTTGAGTGCCACGGCCAAAAGCGAGCTGACCATGGATTTACCAACACCGCCCTTACCGCTGACGACACCGATGATCTTACCGATCTTGCTTTTTTCGTGTAATTTATCCTTTTGCGGTCCCTTGCGAGAGTTGCAATCTGCGCTGCTGCACGAGCCGCAATCGTGCGTACATTCCTGTGCCATTTCAAAATCCTTTCCGAGAAAACTCATAAAAATTACGATACCCATACTATTATACACCTTTTATTTAAAAAAGCAAGTTTTTTTGCAAAAATACTTTAAGTGCTACAGCAAAGGGCTTGAAGAAAACAGGGTTTTGTGTTATACTCACTATGTAAAATATCCGAAAGGAACCGCTATGCGAAAGATCTTATCCTATATTCAGCGCTATAAAAAAGAGGCTGTGCTGGGGCCTCTGTTTAAAATGCTTGAGGCGCTGTTTGAATTGTTTATCCCCCTGGTGGTGGCCGACATCATTGACGTCGGCATCAAAAACGGGGACAGCAGCTATATTCTCGCACGCTGCGGTGTGATGGTGGCGCTTGGCGTGATCGGCCTTGTTTGCTCCATTACCGCGCAATATTTTTCCGCCAAGGCGGCAGTGGGCCTCGCGACTGACCTGCGCCGCGACTTATTTGCCCACATTGGCGGGCTCTCCTACACAAGCACCGACCGTTTTGGCACTGCTACCCTGCTGTCGCGCGCCACGACCGACGTCAATCAGGTTCAAACCGCTACCAATATGGTCCTGCGCCTGTTCTTGCGCTCACCCTTTATCGTATTTGGTGCCATGATCATGGCCTTTACGGTCTCGCCCTCAGCGGCACTGACCTTTGTGGTGACCATTCCCCTGCTTGCCGTTGTCGTGTTTGGCGTCATGCTGATCAGCATCCCCATGTTCCGCCGCGTGCACGCGCATCTTGACCGTGTACTGGGGCATACGCGCGAAAACCTATCGGGCGCGCGTGTGGTACGCGCCTTCGTGCGTGAGGAGCAAAGCATTGCCGATTTTACAAAAACTAACGCACAGCTGACGCGCATACAGCGCTTTACGGGCCGTTTTTCAGCACTGTTGAACCCCATCACCTACGTCATTATCAATCTTTCTATTTTAGTCATCATCTGGCGCGGCGGCATACAGGTGAACGCGGGTAGCCTTACGCAGGGCGGCGTTGTGGCGCTTTACAACTACATGTCGCAAATTTTGGTTGAGCTGATCAAAATGGCCAACTTTATCATTCTTATCACCAAAGCCGTGGCATCGGGCACGCGCATCAATGCTGTTTTTAACACCGAAGCAGGCCTTGAAAAGGGCGTCAATACCGCGTGCGGCGACAAGACGCTTGCAGTAGAATTTAAAAACGTATCACTTTCGTATCACGCGGGAGCCGACACGGTGCTTGAGGATATTTCCTTCTCTTGTCGCCCCGGTGAAACGATCGGCATCATTGGTGGCACGGGTGCCGGTAAAAGCTCGCTGGTATCGCTGATCCCGCGACTTTACGACGTGACGGACGGTGCTGTTTTCGTCGGTGGGCGCGACGTGCGTGATTTTTCAAACGTACATGAGCTACGCGCACGCATCGGTATCGTACCCCAAAAGGCCGAGCTGTTTGCAGGCACTGTGCGCGACAACCTGCGCTTTGGCAACGAAGCTGCAACCGACGACGAGTGCCGTGCAGCGCTGAAGGCGGCACAAGCGCTTTCGTTTGTGGAAGAAAAGGAGGGTGGACTTGACTTTCTGATCGAGCAGGGCGCACGAAATCTCTCGGGCGGACAAAAGCAACGTCTGACGATTGCCCGTGCACTGGTAAGGCGCCCTGAGATCCTGATCCTTGATGACAGTGCATCTGCCCTTGATTACGCCACCGACGCCGCATTGCGTGCGGCACTGCAAGCACTCCCCTATCACCCCACCACCTTTATCGTATCACAGCGCACCGCCTCACTTTCTCACGCAGATCGCATCGTGGTGCTTGATGACGGACGTGCAGTCGGTATAGGCACACATGAGGAGCTGCTTAAGAGCTGTCCTGTTTACCGCGAAATTCACGAATCGCAATTCGGCCGTGAGGAGGTGGTACAGCATGACTAAAGTAAAGCAAACCGCCCCCAAGGGCACCTGGCGCCGCGTGCTTTCCTATTTAAAGGGATACCGCATTTTTTTGGTGCTTTCCCTGCTTCTTGCCCTCGTCACCGTCGGGCTTACCCTGTGGGTGCCTGTCTTGATCGGCAAGGCGATCGACCTCATTATATCCCCTAACGGTGTTGATTTTGACGGCATTTTTGACATATTCAAGGTTGCCGTTGCTGTCATTGCCGCCACCGCACTCATGCAATGGCTGATGAACGTATGCAACAACAAAATGACCTTCGGCATCGTGCGCAATATCAGAAACGACGCCTTCCGTCACCTGCAAAAGGTGCCCTTTTCCTATCTTGATACGAAGAAAACGGGCGATATCGTCAGCCGTGTGATCGGTGACGTTGACCAATTTTCCGACGGACTTTTACTGGGCCTTACCCAGCTTTTTACAGGCGTTGCCACAATTGTTGGCACACTGCTCTTTATGCTGTTTATCCACCCCGGCATTACCCTTGTGGTGGTATTGGTCACCCCTGTTTCTCTATTTGTGGCTGCCTTTATCGCCAAGCGAACCTACCGTATGTTCAAGCGCCAAAATGAAATTCGCGGCCGCGAGATGGCACTGATGGAGGAGGCCATCAGTCAGCACAAGGTGGTGGACGCCTTTTCACAGGAAAAGCAGATGCTGGCACGCTTTGACGACCTCAACGAGCAGCTGCGCGACGCCTCCCTGAAGGCGACCTTCTTTTCTTCGATTACCAATCCCTCCACACGCTTTGTCAACAGTTTGGTCTACACGGGCGTGGCGCTGACGGGTGCGCTTGTTGCGATGAGCGGCGGTGCCGCCATCACCATCGGCGAGCTTTCCTGCTTTCTTTCCTATGCCAACCAGTACACCAAGCCCTTCAACGAGATTTCGGGTGTGGTGACCGAACTGCAAAACGCCCTTGCCTCGGCAGCGCGTATTTTTGAGGTGCTGGATGCGCCCGTGGAAGCCCCCGACACCGAGCATGCTACAAGCCTGTCAGCACCGCGCGGTGAGGTGGAATTCTGTCACGTAGCCTTTTCCTACACCGATGAGCAGACCCTGATCACCGATATGAACGTAAAAGTAGCACCCGGTCAGCACGTGGCGATCGTTGGCCCCACGGGCTGCGGCAAGACCACGGTCATCAATCTGCTGATGCGCTTTTACGACGTGAGGGGCGGTGCCATTTTGCTTGACGGCGTTGATATAAGGCACCTGACGCGCAAGAGCCTGCGCGCCTCGATCGGCATGGTACTGCAGGACACGGTACTGTTTTCGGGCACTGTGCGTGAAAATATTGCCTTTGGCAAGGTAAATGCCAGCGACGAGGAGATCATCAACGCCGCCAAGGCGGCGCACGCACACAGCTTTATCAAGCGCTTGAAGAACGGCTATGATACCGTCATCGGCGAGGGGGGCGGCACGCTCTCGCAAGGGCAAAAGCAGCTGCTTTGCATCAGCCGCCTAATGCTCTGCCCTCCCCCCATCTTAATTCTTGACGAGGCGACCTCCTCGATCGACACGCGCACCGAGCAGCGTATTCAAAAGGCCTTTGCCACCCTGATGAAGGGGCGCACCAGCTTTGTGGTGGCGCACCGCCTTTCCACTGTCCGTGAATGTGACCTGATACTCGTGATGAAGGATGGCAACGTCATTGAGCAGGGCACGCACGATACCCTGCTTGCCAAGAACGGATTTTATAAAAAGCTTTACGAAAGTCAGTTTGTCAAGGCAAAATAACTTTTGCAACCCTCTAAAGGAGGTTTTAATGTTTAAAAGACTGCTTACTATTATCCTGCTTGCTTGTGTGCTATGTATAGCTGCTTCATGTCAAAAGAATGACGAAAAGGAAAAAGCAGAGGGTGACTTAATATTCACCTATCATGAGTCCACAGACAGCTATTTTGTCAGAATAAACCGTGAAATAAGAGCTACAGTTACCAGCATCACCATACCCGGCTCCTATAACGGAAAGCCTGTAACATATATCGATGAACGTGGCTTTTCGTTTTGCCCGCTATTGACCTCGGTCGTCATATCCGAAGGCGTTACAAACATACTGAGTAACAGCTTTTCAAACTGTCCCGAGCTCACGACCGTGGTGCTTCCCGAGGGCTTCACCCGCATCGGATGGAGCGCATTTTCAAACTGTCCCAAGCTGGCCAATATCAATCTCCCCGCAAGCTTAACAATAATCGATCAAAATGCATTTTGGAAAACGCCACTGGTAACGGAGACGGAAAATGGCTTGATATACGTAGATAATTGGCTGATTGGGTGCGAGCAAAACATAACAGACATTGTAATACGCCCGGGAACGGTGGGAATGGCCTCACACGCCCTTGAGTGCAAAGCAAAAAGCCTTACGGTCAATGCTGAAATGAAGTATATTGAGGGATATACGATCGGTTATTGCTCAAACCTGCATTCGCTTACCGTAGCCGAGGGAAATCCCCTGTATCACAGCAAGGACGACTGCCTGATTGAAACAGCCACAGGACGCTTGGTGCGTGGCTGCAAAAAAAGCAAAATTCCCGATTATGTCACGGAAATCGGCATGTATGCCTATTACGGCGTGCAAGCGTTTGACAATCCTATCATTCCGCAAAGCGTGACCAAGATATCCTCGTGCGCTTTTGCCTATTGCGGCGATCTGCGCACGCTGACAATTCCCGCCTCGGTCACCGAGCTTGATTTTGCGGCCTTTACCGAATGTACCGCATTAAAGCAGATCAATTTACCAAGTAGCATTACCACGATCCCCGGAAATTGCTTTTATATGTGCCGGCAGATTGAAACCATCGTACTGCCGGATAGTGTGACGACCATAGAGGAGGAAAGCGCCTTTGGCGAGTGCGATATGTTAAAAAAGCTTGTGATCCCGGCTGGTGTAACGCATTTACCGTACGACTTATTTTCAGGCATTGAACCCCCTGCTATATTTTACAAGGGCGCAAAAGGCGTGTTGCAAAATTATCCCTGGTCGGTTTATTATTACTCGGAAACCAAACCCAGCGCCGATCATGCTGCCTATTGGCATTTTGTCGATGGTGAGCCCACCGTTTGGAGAGCAAACGATTGATATTCATTTCTTAAAAACCTAAAGGGGCCGCGCACAGCGCGGCCCCTTTTCATTCTTTTAATCGCAGTTTTCCCAGTTGTGGTAAACGTTCATGACGTCATCGTCGTCCTCAAGCATTTCAATGAGCAGCCCCATGAACTTGAGGTCGTCAGGGTCGGTAAGTTCGACGGTGGTAGAGGCAATTTTATCCTTTTCTGCCGAAAGAATGGGATATTTTGCCGCCTCCAGCACCTCCTTGATGGCATAAAGGTCATCAACGACGGTATAGATTTCAAATACGCCGTCACCTGCGGCAAAGTCCTCAGCACCTGCCTCAAGGGCGGTTTCCATCAGCTTATCCTCGTCAATATCGCCATCCTCATTGTTCACGATAATCACGCCCTTATCCTCAAAAAGGAAGGACACGCACCCCGAGGTGCCCATATTGCCGTGATATTTATTGAAGTAGGAGCGCACATTGCCTGCGGTACGGTTGCGGTTATCGGTGGTGGTTTCCACAATCACGGCAACGCCGCCGGGACCGTAGCCCTCATAAGTAATTTCCTCATAATCCTCGCCCGTGGCGCCCATTGCCTTTTTGATAATACGCTCAATATTATCGTTGGGGACGTTGTTGGATTTTGCCTTTTGAATAAGGTCACGGAGCTTGGAGTTGGAGGTGGGGTCACCGCCGCCTGCCTTAACGGCAACGGCAATTTCCTTGCCGATTTTGGTAAAGACCTTGGCCTTTTGCGCATCGGTTTTTTCTTTTTTGTGCTTAATATTAGCCCATTTGCTATGTCCTGACATATCTATATCTCCTTAAATTTGTTCCATGGTTTTGAGGCAAATCAACGGGAATGCGTTACCAAGCACCACGTTGGTGGCACGTGTGATCGCCACACGCGTCGCGCGCACGGCAGGGTCGGTGGCACCGATGATCTGACAGTTATGATAAAAGCGGTTGAAGGCGGCACACACGTCAAGAATATAACGCGTGATGACCGACGGCTCGTATTCGGCAATGGCGGCCGACACCTTTTCGGGGAATTTGGCAAGCACCTTCAGGAGCGTTGCCTCGTCGGGGGCGGTGATGGCAAGCGCGGCTTGCTGCCCGTCAAGCGCCTCGGCGCGGCGCAGCACCGAACAGGTGCGCGCATAGGTATACTGCACGTAGGGCCCCGTGTTGCCGTCAAAATTAAGGGCATCCTCCATCACGAAGTTAATATCCTTTATGCGGCTACCCGACAGGTAGTAAAAGACGATAGCACCAACACCCACAGCCTCGGCAATTTCCTCCTTGCCTGCAAGGTCAGGATTCTTTTCTGCCATAATGCGGCTGACCTCGTCAATGGCGGCGCGGAACAAATCCTTCAAAAGCACCACGTTACCCGTGCGGGTGGCAAGCTTGGCGCCGTTGATGCTGACCGTGCCGTAAGGCACGTGCACAAGCTGATCGTGCCAGTCATAGCCCATCAGCTCTACGACCTTGAACCACTGTGCAAAGTGCAGGCTTTGCCCCGCGGACGTCACGTAAATGGCTTTATCAAATTTATACTCGTTTTTGCGGTATACGGCAGCGGCAATATCACGCGTCGGGTAAAGCGTGGAGCCATCACGCTTTAAGATCAGACACGGAGGCATACCGTAGGGCTGCAGATCCACGATAGAGGCACCGTCGTCGATCTTCAAAAGCCCCTTATCACGTAGCTTTTGCACCTCGGCGGGCATTTTATCGGTATAAAAGCTCTCGCCCTTATAGCTGTCAAACGTGATGCCGAGCTGCTTATAGGTCTTTTCGTATTCGGCAAGGCTGATATCGATAAACCAGCGCCAGAGGGCCAGATTTTCCTCGTCACCCTCCTCTAATTTGCGGAACTCTGCACGGGCGGCGTCACCGAGGGCAGGATCAGCTTGAATTCCCTTTTCCTCATTGCCCGAAATCGCGTTGTTGATCATCACGTAAAGCTCAACAAGCTTATCGATGCCACCCTCCTCGATCATCTCACGGCTGCCCCATTTTTTATAGGCCACGATCAGCTTACCGAACTGGGTGCCCCAGTCGCCAAGGTAATTGATGCCAACGCACTTATAGCCTGCAAACTCGTGCAGCTTTTTCAGCGAATGACCGATCACCGTAGTGCCAAGATGGCCGATATGGAAGGGCTTTGCCACGTTAGGAGAGGAATAGTCGAGCACGACTGTCTTGCCCTGCCCCTCGTTTCCTGCACCGTAATGCTCGCCCGCGGCAAGGATCCCCGAAAGGACGTTGTCTACAAGATAGGATCTTGCCACGGTGATATTGAGATAACCGTTGACAGCCTCAGCGCGCTCGATCACCTCAAGACCGTTTAACGCCTCGCAAAGTGCGACAGCGATCTGCACAGGCGCACGGCGCAGCGTACGCGAGAGCTTAAAGCAGGGCAGCGCGAGGTCACCCATAGCCTCATCAGGCGGATATTCAAGCATGGCGACAAGGTCGGCCACGTCGGGTGTGGTGGGGGCGCCAAGTGCGGCGATCCCCTCACAAAGCTTTGTTGCAATCAGTTGTTTTATTGTCTTCATCGTCAGTCCTCGCTTATTTATTCACTCTCACCCGCAACCGAAAGGTCCTTTACAAGCAGGGCGGGTGCTGCACTCATCGAAAAGCCGCATCTGCCACCCTCAACCTCGGCACCGACACGGGCGATATTCTTCATCAGCTCAAAGAAATTGCCTGCCACGGTAAAGGCCTTGACGGGCGTTTCTTTTTTGCCTTCCTTGATCAAAAATCCTGCACACTCGATCGAAAAATCACCCGTAACGGCATCGCACCCTGCGTGCAAGCCCTTCATCTCGGTAATATACAAGCCGTTTTGCATGGTGGCAAAAAGCTCGTCAAGTGTGGCATCGCCCCCCGCGATATAGCGGCAATAGGAGCGGATCGACACAGGAGAGGCATAAGAGGCTCGCCCTGCGTTACCTGTTGATACGTTGCCTGTTTTTTTGGCGGTGGTGAGATCGTAAAGCAGGGTCTTCAGAACGCCCCCCTCGATCAAAGCCTTTTTATAGGTGGGCACACCCTCCGCGTCAAAGGGCATTTGCATGGTGTTGCCCTCATAAAACGGGTCGTCATAGACCGTCAGAAGGGGCGAGGCCACCGTTGTGCCCTCCTTACCCTTCAGCAGCGACAGCCCCTGCATGGCAGCCTTGCCGCTGAATATGCCACCAAAGGTGGAGAAAAGCGCACGCACCTGCTTGGCAGAGAACACGACGCTGTATTTGCCTGTTTTCACGGGCTTGCCGCCAAGACGCGCCAGCGCATCGCAAACGGCCTTTTTGGCAATTTCCGCAGTATCATCAAGATTGCCTGTGGTGGCCACGCCAAACGACGGCTCACCGTCGGCATTGATCACCGCCTCAGCATAGGCGTAACGCATAGAGGCGGTATGCGAGAGCGACAGCCCCCTTGCGTTTGCCAGCGACACGGTGACCTCAGCCGCCCCTGCGGCGGTTTCGGTACCGTCGGCGGCAAGAGGTGTAGCAGCATAAATATCTGATTGCAGATCGTTTGCCACACGGCGAAGCACCGCCGCCTCGGGTAAGGGCTCACACACAGCACTCACCTGCCCATAGGTGGTTTCCTGATCGGGGGCATAAAAGATCGGCTCCTCGTCAGCATCCACCAGTGATGCATTTGCCATCGCGCGCGGCACAAGCGCCACAAGCTCCTCCTGCTCGATGCATTGCGTAGAAGCGGCACCGATCTTCCCCTCCAACGCACAGCGGAAGGTAACGCCGCCCTCAGTACCAAAGGAAAAGGCGTTTGGCTCGCGGTTCAGGGCGTCGGCAGACACGTCGGTGGAAAGCTGATAATAAACGTCATATTCGGTAAGACCCGCTTGCTTGGCGGCATCAAATAAGATGCCCTTTATCTGTTCAAAATTCATCAGCGACCTCCTACCGTAATTTTCTTGACACGAATGAGGGGCTGCCCCACGTCAGTCGGCACACTGCCGCTTGACGAGCCGCAAACACCCTGCCCAGTTTTAAGATTCTGACCGACCATATCGATATCCTGCAAAATATCACCGCCCGTGCCGATCAGCGCGGCACCGCGCACAGGCTCACAGATCTTGCCGTTTCGCACGAGATACCCCTCCTTGACGGCAAAGTTAAACTCACCCGTCAAGGGATTGACAGACCCGCCGCCCATTTCCTTGGCGTAAAGCCCGTATTCCATTGAGGCGATAATATCCTCGTTTTTATCGGGACCGTTGGCAATAAAGGTATTCGTCATACGCGAGGTCGGCTCAAAGGTATAGTCCTGACGGCGACCGCACCCCGTCATCGGAAGCCCCAGGCGTCTGGCGCCCAAACGGTCGACCATATAATTTTTAAGAATACCGTTCTCGATCAGGACGTTTCTGGTGGCAGGCTGCCCCTCGTCATCGATATTATACGAGCCCCAGCCGCCCACGATCGTGCCGTCGTCAATAGCGGTTACCTTGGGATTGGCGATTTGCTGCCCGAGCTTGCCTGCCATTTGCGAGGCACCGATGCCGACCGAGGTCGCCTCCAGCGAATGGCCGCAGGCCTCGTGGAAGATGACACCGCCAAAGCCATTTTCGATTGCTACCGTCATTGTGCCCGCAGGGCAATAGGCGGCTGTAAGATTGGTAATTGCCTGGCGCGCGGCGCGCACACCGATGGATTTCGGTGGCACACATTCAAAAAACTCAATGCCGACACCGCCACCAGGGCCGTAAAAGCCCGATTGGTTTTCCCCAGGGGCGCTTGCTACAGCGGAAACGGCGATGCGCGTGCGGATCTTGCGGTCCTCACGGCAAAGTCCCTCGGTATTCGCCACAAGAATGGCACGCTCGGAATCCGAAAAGGCACCCCTTACCTGCGAAATGCGTGCATCGGCTTCGACAGCGGCCAGGCATGCCTCGCGCAGCAGGTCACACTTCTCGCGCGTTTGCACGTCGCCCGGATAATGCTTAACGGTGTGACGGTTGGCGACCGCCTCGGGCGTGAGATCAAAGACGGCGTGCCCGCTGCCCTCCCCCACGGCACCCGCCACAGCGGCAGCACAGGCAAGAAGCCCGTCGCGCGTGGTGTTACTGGTAGAGGCGTAATAGGTCTTGGTACCCAGAAACACGCGGATACCAACGCCTGAGATCACCTGATCAAGAATCGATTCGACCTTGCCCGATACGAACTGAATACCCGTGGTATGCTCGCGTTGGGCAAAGACCTCGGCAAAATCGCCGCCCGTGCTCATTGCCACAGACAGCAATTCCGACAGTAACGTTTTTTCAATCATACATAACTCCTTTAAAAGAGATGGTTCCATTATGGCCGCAAAAAAGCGAGATTAGTCGGGATGACGCTCGCCGAGCACGGTGCGGTACTTCTGATAAAAGCTTTCAAAAAAACCGCCGTCCAGTGCATCACGGATCTTTTGTGTCAGATCGTTATAGAAATAAAGGTTGTGGGTGACCGCAAGGCGCATACCAAGCGATTCCTTGGCCTTTAAGAGATGGCGGATATAAGCGCGCGAATAATTACGGCAGGTAGGACACTGACAGCCCTCGTCGATCGGGCGGTCATCGCGCGCGTATTTTTCATTCATCAGCGTGATCTTACCGTGCCAGGTAAACAGACTGCCGTGTCGCGCGTTGCGCGAGGGCATCACGCAGTCAAAGAAGTCTACGCCGCGGTGCACCGCCTCCAAAATATTGCAGGGTGTTCCCACACCCATCAAATAACGGGGCTTGTTTTCGGGCATGTGCGGCTCGACCGCATCGATAATGCGATACATTTCCTCGGTCTCCTCACCAACGGCAAGGCCGCCGATGGCGTAGCCATCAAGGTCAAGCGCAGCGATCTGCTTCATGTGCTCAATACGTAGATCCTCGTACGTACCACCCTGGTTGATACCGAAAAGCATCTGATGCTTATTGATCGTATCGGGCAGGCTGTTCAAACGCGCCATTTCAGCCTTACAGCGCACCAACCAGCGATAGGTGCGGGCAATGGACTTTTTGACGTACTCATAGGGCGCGGGGTTTTCAATGCACTCGTCAAAGGCCATCGCAATGGTTGAGGCAAGATTGGATTGGATCTGCATACTCTCCTCAGGACCCATAAAAATGCGCTTGCCGTCAACGTGTGAGGCGAAGTTCACGCCCTCCTCGGTTATTTTACGCAGCTGCGCTAAGGAAAACACCTGAAAGCCGCCGCTATCGGTAAGGATCGGCTTTTTCCAGTTCATAAACTTATGAAGTCCGCCCATATCGCGAATGAGGCCGTCACCCGGACGAACGTGCAGATGGTAGGTGTTGGAAAGCTCTACCTGACAGTTGATCTGCTCAAGCTCCACGGTAGACACACCGCCCTTGATGGCGGCACAGGTCCCAACGTTCATAAACACGGGCGTTTGGATATCCCCGTGTACGGTGTGCAACACACCGCGGCGCGCACGCCCATCGCGTGCGAGCAATTCGTAATTAGACATAGAATTTCCTTTCGTAGCCAAGAATACAGCTTGACACATTATTGTTTTCAGGAATGATTGAATTGGCAATGAATACGCTTACTAATTCAAGCTCGCTAATTCAAGCTTGCTAATTCAAGCTTGCGGAGCAACGCCGTAGGGCGCCGCTTATCTCTTAAATTTATAGTTAGGATATCTACCAATTCAAGAAAGAAGCAAGCCGGACAAGGCGCACCGTAAAAAATCGGGCGAAGCCGTACACACGTACGGCGAGCTCGGTTTTGCGGAGCAACGCCGTAGGGCGCCGCTTATCTCTTGAATTGGCGGTCGATGTTTGCGTGCGACAATACCATTGCCACAGGTCGCCCGTGCGGACAAACCGTAATATCGGGCAGTGCCATCAGGCGCTCAACCAGCCATTTGACGTATTCGGGCGGATATTCGCGCCCTGCCTTAATGGCGGCCTTACAGGCACCCTGATACAGTGCCTTTTCAAACAGAATATCGCGCGAAAGGGCGGCGTTGCCTGTCCCCTCAGAAAGTGTATGCGGTAAGGACAGCAGCAGCTCCCCTGCCTCGGCAGGCTTCAGACCCTCGGGGATCTCGTGAACCGACACGCTGTGCTCACCGACACTAAAGGCAAAGCCGATGGCCGCAATTTCCTCACGGTACGCCTCAAGCAGGGCGGCGTCCTCGGAGCCAAGAGGCAGAGTCAGGGGCAAGAGCAAAATTTGTGCCGTATCCTCGCGTGTCTGCAGCTTGGCACGCAGCTCCTCAAAGAGCACACGCTCGTGTGCGGCATGCTTATCAATAAGGAGAAGCTTATCATCGCACTCAACGATCACGTAAGCGTGAAAGGCCTCACCGATGATACGCCATACAGGGACAGCCTGCAAAGGCGCTTCAGCGATCGCGGGGGCTTGCTGCACGGCAAGCGCCTTGGGTACAGGTGCCGCTGTCTCGCCCTTGGGAGCGGGAGAATTTTGTGCTTTCCCCTCGACGGTGGGGGTCCTTGCAGGCTCCCCGGCACGGTAAGAAATGGGGGAAGCGGCACACGTGGGGGGCACAGAAAAACCGCCCGCGTATTTTTTGGCATATTCAGCAGCGCTCATACGTGCAAAGCCAGAGGAGCCTTGCGCCCCACTTGCTTGCGGCGCCGCCTGCGCGGGCACCGTATGATCGATCGTGACCTGCCTTGCGGCAAGCCCCTCACGCTTACCCTCCTCTATCGGCACAAAGGCATTGACGGGTGAGGGGGTGGGCTTTGACAGACGGATATCGGGCCGTGTGCTATCGGCCTCAAGGGCGGTGCGCACGGCGGCATACACAGCTTCAAACACGGGGCGCTCGTTTGAAAACTTGACCTCAAGCTTTGCGGGATGGACGTTCACGTCGACAGCCGCAGGATTGATGGTAATATTCAGCACACAGCACGGAAAGCGCTCAGGCGGACAAAACGACACGTATGCCTGCTCAAGTGCCGCGGCGGCCGTGCGACAGTTGACATAACGGCCGTTGATAAAGAAGTTTTCATAATTACGCTTGGGGCGCACGTGATCGGGACGACTGATAAAGCCCTTCACGGCAACGCCCTCTCCGCCGCCCTCAACGGGCAGCATACGGCTGACGAATTCACGCCCAAAAACGGCATACATGGCCGATTTCAGCTCCCCATCGCCTGCAGTATCAAGCTTCATATTGCCGTCAATGATCAAGCGTATGGCAATATCGGGGCGCGAGAGTGCAATTTTTTCTACATACGTAGAAACGGCGATCGCCTCGGACACGTCCTTTTTTAAAAATTTACGGCGTGCGGGCACGTTGCCAAACAGATTTTCCACAATAACAGTGGTACCAACGGGGGCACCCTGCTCGGATATCTCCACGACCTCGCCTGCCCTGGCTGTGAGGCACGTACCGTATTCGGCATCGGCCGTGCGTGTAATAATACGCAGGTCACTGACCGAGGAAATAGCGGCCAGCGCCTCACCGCGAAAGCCAAGGGTGGCAATGCCGTCAAGATCGGCGGCGCTTTTGATCTTACTGGTAGCGTGACGGCGAATTGCAACGGGCAGATCCTCACTTGACATACCGCACCCGTTATCTGCTACGCGCATAAAGGTGACGCCGCCCTGCTGGATCTCAACCGTGACGCGCGTAGCGCCTGCGTCAATGGCGTTTTCCAGCAGCTCCTTGATGACCGATGCGGGGCGGTCTACCACCTCACCTGCCGCGATCAGATTTGCCACGGCAAAGGATAATACGTTAATCTTTCCCATAAGCCCCCCTTATTGCAAGCGCTTTTTGAGGTCGAACAGGAACGTCATCGCCTCATAAGGAGAAAGGGTGTTGATATCGGTGTTGCGCAGCTCCTCGATCACAGCATCGTTGATGCAATCCTCCATGGTAATGAGGCTATCGTCAACAGGCTTGATCTTATCGGCATCGGGTGCGCGGAGCTCACGTGCGGTGCTCTCAACGGCCGCCAGCACCTCCTTGGCGCGACGAATAACGTCATTCGGGAGCCCTGCCAGCTTTGCCACCTCAATACCGTAGCTGTCGTCAGTGGAGCCGCGCACGATCTTGCGCAAAAACGTAATGTTGTCACCGCGCTTTTTGGCGGCAATGTTATAGTTTACCACACCGTCAAGCTCAGCCTCGAGCGAGGTCAGCTCGTGATAATGCGTCGCAAACAGTGTTTTGGCGCCGATCTTACGGCTATTGGTATATTCCACGATCGCGCGTGCGATGCTCATGCCATCAAAGGTACTGGTACCGCGCCCGACCTCATCATAAATGATCAGGCTCTTACGCGTGGCGTTTTTGAGGATATACGCCACCTCGTTCATTTCCAGCATAAAGGTCGATTGGCCGGAAGCAAGATCATCCGAGGCACCGACACGGGTAAAGAGCTTGTCCACCACGCCAATGCGCGCCTCGGCGGCGGGCACAAAGGAGCCGATCTGTGCCATCAGAACGATCAGCGCCACCTGGCGCATATAGGTGGATTTACCTGCCATGTTGGGGCCTGTGATCAGCATCACGCGATTGGCACCCGTATCAAGATGTGCGTCATTGGGCACGAAATAAGTATCCTTTACAAACTGCTCCACCACAGGATGGCGGCCGTCCTTGATATAGACGGTATCCCCTGCATCGACCTCGGGGCAGACGTATTTATTCTTAGCGGCAACAGCGGCAAGCGAAAGATACACATCAAGCTCGGCAAGACACGTAGCCACCTGCTGAATGCGTTCGCCCGCGGCGGCGACCTGTGCACGCACGTCCTGGAAGATCTCGTATTCAAGGGCGTGGTCCTTATCGGCGGCGCCGAGAATAGTAGCCTCCATATTTTTCAGCTCATCGGTAATATAGCGCTCGCCATTGGTAAGCGTTTGCTTTCTGATATACGTATCGGGCACCTGATCAACAAAGGATTTCGATACCTCAATATAGTAGCCAAACACCTTGTTGTAACCGATTTTCAGCGTGCGGATACCTGTTTTCTCACGCTCCTCGGCCGCGACCTGCTCGATCCAGGATTTTCCGTCGCGCATGACCGAGCGCAGATAGTCTACGTCGGCGCTGTAGCCCTCGCGAATGAGCCCCCCCTCGCGCACGATAAAGGGCGGATTTTCATCAATGGCTGCATCAATAAGGGCGTGGATATCCTGCAGATCGTCAAGGTCTCCTGCGATACGCAGCAGCTCCTTGTCGTGGCAATTGGCAAGCAGGGCGCGCACGGCAGGCAGCACGGCCACCGTAGAGCAAACGGCACGCAGGTCCTTCGCGTTGGCCGTGCCGTAGATAATACGGGTGATAAGCCGCTCAAGGTCAAGCACCGAGGACAGCAGCTCACCCAGCTCCTCGCGCAGCATATAGCTGCCAAACAGCTCGGCAACGGCGCCCTGGCGCTTGATGATCTCAGTAGTTGAAAGGAGCGGATGCTCGATATACGAGCGAAGCAGACGCGCACCCGGGGCCGTTTTGGTACGGTCAAGCACCCACAGCAGCGTCCCCTTCTTTTCCTTTTGGCGCATCGTTTCGGTCAGCTCCAAATTGCGGCGCGTGTTGATATCCATATCCATATACTGCCCGTCACTGTAAACGTGCAGGGCTTTCAGATAGGAAATATCACCGCGCTGCATATCGGCAATATAATCAAGCAAGGCGCCGAGTGCCGACACGGCGGCGCGGGAGCCCTCCAGCGCGTTTGGCAAAGCACCGAATTGTGCGCCCGTGCGTGCAAGTGCAGCATCAAACAAGAAGCGGTCAGCCTCGCCTGCCACCAGCATCGCACCCACACGTGCGGTGATAAACTCGGCAACTTCCGAAAAGGCACTGCGCGGCAGGTCGGTGATGACCTCGCGCGGCTGATAGGTACCCAGCTCGCTTTGCAGACGGGCCAGCTTATTCTCGCCCGAAATTTCCGTAACAAAGACCTCCGCCGTTGACACGTCGGCAAAAGCAAGGCCCCAAGCGGCCTCCCCTAAGCAAAGGGCAGCCACGTAATTGTTTTTCTGCTCGGAGAGCATCGAGGGCTCAAGAAGCGTGCCGGGCGTAATGATGCGTACGATATCGCGCTTGACAAGCCCCTTGGCCTTGGCGGGGTCCTCCATTTGCTCACAAATGGCGACCTTATAGCCCTTTTCGATCAGCTTAGCAATATAGCTTTCGGCGCTGTGAAAGGGCACGCCGCACATGGGGGCGCGCTCGGCCTCGCCGCAATCCCTGCCCGTCAGGGTCAGCTCAAGCTCGCGCGAGGCGGTTTTGGCATCGTCAAAAAACATCTCGTAAAAATCACCGAGGCGATAAAATACCAGATAGTCCTTGTACTGATTTTTAATTTCAAAATACTGTTCCATCATGGGTGTCATGGCACAGCTCTCCTTTGGGTGGGATTTTGATATTTGCACGGGAGTCACGGGGGGGAGGACCCCTCCCCTACAGTTTTATGCAGTACCGCAGGCAGCCTTAGTGGCAACCGCCGCAGGTGGAGCAATCGTGTGTGCAGCCGTTCGGCTCCTCGCCCATCATCTGGGCATTGATGGTGTTGTTCACACTACTCATCAGCTCACTCACCGCGTTCTGGGCGGCCTCCAGCTCGGCGTAAGCGGGCAGCGCCACGATCTCATTATAGATCTCCTCAACGCGTGCGTTCAGGCTCTCGATCAGTGCATCGTCACGCTCCTCCTTTGCGGCCTCCTGCTGCAATGCCTGCTGCTGTACGGCATACTCCATCGAAAGGCTCATGATCTTCTCATCAGCCTCGTAAGCGGCACGGGCGGCATCCAGACGCACGATGCGTGCATCCTCCTTCAGCTTTTGGCCAAGCAGAGCGGCAAGCTCAAAAATTTCCATTTCTTTTATCTCCTTATGCTTTGTTTACTTTTGTGCCGTACAGCGCAAAGGCTGCGGCGCGCTCTATTTTAACCGTTACCCACTCCCCTTCACGGGCAGGGTCGGTGAAAAAGACGATCTTATTTTGGTCGGTGCGACCTGTATAGGTGCTGGGGTCTGTTTTGCTTTCCCCCTCGCTGAGCACCCGTAGGCACTGCCCCACCAGCTTTTCATTTTGGGCATCTGCAATTTCATTTTGCAAAGCAAGCAGGCGGTTCATACGCGCGGCACCCACATCATGAGGGATCTGACCCTCCATAGCCGCCGCAGGCGTGCCCTTGCGCGGCGAATAGATGAACGAGTAGATCATATCAAAGCGCACGTGGCGAAGCACGTCAAGCGTTTCCTCAAATTCCGCCTCAGTTTCAGAGGGAAACGCCACGATGATATCCGTGGTGATAGAAATATCGGGCATTTTTTCGCGCATATACGAAATCATTTCGAGGTATTTTTCACGCGTGTAATGACGGTTCATCAGGCTAAGGATCCGATCACTGCCCGCTTGCAGGGGCAAATGAAAGCTGTGCGGTATATGACGGCCGGCTGCCATCACGTCAATCAGCTCTCTTGTGGCATCCTTGGGGTGGCTGGTCATAAAGCGCAGGATAAAATCCCCCTCGATCTTATCAAGGTCGGCAAGCAAATGCGGGAAACGGTAGCCGTCGGCGCGGTCCTTGCCGTAGGAATTAACGTTTTGCCCAAGCAAGGTAATTTCCTTATACCCACTCTCAACAAGTCCCTTCACCTCGGCAATGATATCGTCGGGCGCGCGGCTGCGCTCGCGCCCGCGCACGTAGGGCACGATGCAGTACGAGCAGAAATTGTTGCAGCCGTACATGATGCTGACCCATGCGCGGTAATTGCTCTCACGGCGCACAGGGCACCCCTCGGCCACGGTATGCTCCTCCTCGCCGACGATCTTGCGTTTGCCCTTTTCAAGCACCTCGGCAAGATACTGCGGCAAGCGATACAGCACCGACGTGCAGAGCGTAAAGCTCACGTAAGGATAGCTTTTTTTGAGCTCTGCGCGGCGGTGCTCCTGCGCCACCATACAGCCGCAAAGACCGATGATGAGATCGGGATTTTTTTCGCGCAGATGCTTATACTGTCCGACAACGGAAAGCGCCTTTTGCTCAGCGTGCTCACGAATGGCACAGGTATTGACAAGAATGAGGTCGGCCTGCTCGGGGGTATCGGTTATGACGTAGCCCATTGATGCGGCCATGCCCGCGAGCCTTTCACTATCCGCTACGTTCTGCTGACAGCCGAACGTGAGTACAAAGCAGCGCGGTGCCACGGCACGTGCGGCAGTATAGGCGCGGACGGCATTGATATACGGTGTCATATCAGAGTCAACGCAAGCGGTTGTGTTTTTGGCGCAATTCTTTGACATCTGGGGCTCCTTTAACTATAATTTTACAGTATAATATTATACTATCCATACAGGAAAATGTCAAGTGATGAACACAAGAAAAGACAAAATGTTACATTCACTTGAAAAAATTGTCTTTAGATGGTTTTTTGATTGACTTTTTTTGGAAATCGTGCTACACTGAAGCCATGGCGCGGCCATATTATCCCAAAAACAAGAAAGAAGGCTCATTATGAAAAAAATTTTGGTATTACTGTGTACGCTACTGCTCATCGCCGCAACGCTTTGTGCGTGCGAGGCGAAATCTGCCTACGACATTGCCGTGAGAAACGGCTTTGTTGGCACCGAGACAGAATGGCTCGAGAGCCTGAAGGGCGACAAGGGCGAGGACGGCAAGAATACCGATCAAGAAAACCCTCAGGGGCTTGACTTTTTCCTTTTGCCTGACGGCACCTATGCCGTGGGAATCGGCGAAGCGGTATTTGCCAAAGAGATCACCGTTCCCGCAACCTATAAAGGCAAAGCGGTGACCTGCGTGGGGCTGCCATTTGAGGTTGATATTGATGAAGAGGTGCTACTAAGCTATGGTATTGGATTCATCTCCTCGCCCCTGCTTGAAAAAATCAATCTCCCAAACAGCATTACCACTATTGGGTATGCCGCTTTTTTGGAATGCCCCGCTCTTACCTCGATCACGATCCCGGAAGGTGTTATAGAAATTTGCGAATACGCTTTTGCCGGGTGTGACGCTCTTACCTCGATCACGATCCCCGAAAGTGTTACAAAAATTTGCGATTACGCTTTTGGAAGTTGCGAAAATCTTGAGAACGTTGAAATACTCAGCACCGAGATCGATATCCATGCAGATGCATTTTGGGGTTGCACAAAATTATCCCCCGCCGCCCCCGAAATTACCGTAACGGCTCACGGCACGCTGACCTGGGCGCCCGTTGACGGCGCGGAGTATTACGAGGTTATGTTGGATTACGACCGCGACAGTATCGTAAAGCTGACCGCGTGTGAGGTTGCTGCAATTCAAGAGGGGGGTCACAACTATTACGTGCGCGCTGTCAAAGGTAGCTTCCGCTCAGATTGGACCTCCCAGTACCTTACCAAGCTTGCCCCCGTTGCGGCAAGCACGATCACATACGAGAACGGTGTGCTCAGCTGGGATTACGTTAGCGGTGCCAACCACTATCAGATCATCATCAACGGCGTTACGGTTGCTACAGAGCACTATGGAAACAACTACACCTTTGATGCGGGCAACCAAGGCTTTACGGTTCAGATCCGTGCCTGCAACGATTGGGACAACTATATCAACAGCGAGCTTTCCGATCTCAAAAGCTTTGGATAACATCCCCCCCATTGCGATAGAACATTTTAAAAACGCCCCACAGGCAAAGTCCTGTGGGGCGTTTTGTGCACGTCGCGGATCGCGGGCGATTCGTGAATCGCCCCTACGAGTTTGTGCGTTATTTTTTGGCAAAATTCGGGCGGAAGTATTGGTAGAGATCACACGGGATCATACCGTTATACAGGCGCCGTTTTTTATCGGCGCGGCGGCCAAAAAAGCGCTCAAACTGCGGGTGCGAGGTCAGCACATACATCTGCCACGGCTCAAAGGTGGCAAAGGTCCTTCCGATCTCACGATACAGCGCCTCCACCTCGCGCAATTCCATCATGCGCTCGCCGTAAGGGGGATTACAAATAAGCGTGCCGCGGCAATCGGGCTTTTCAATTTTGCGTGCATCGGCCTTGAAAAAGCGAATGACATCGTCAACGCCTGCCCTTGCCGCGTTCTCGCGCGCATATTGCAAGACCTGCCCGTCAATATCCGAGCCCCAAAGCACGGGCGTTACGTTTTTCAACACCAGATCCTGTGCCTCCTCGCGTGCGGTGCGCCAGATGCGGTGATCGACAAAATCGAAGTCCATAGCGGCGAAATCTCGCCCCATATTGGGGGCAATTCCCTTTTCAATGAGAGCCGCCTCAATTAAAATCGTACCCGATCCGCAAAAGGGATCCCACAACAAAATATCGGGGCGCACGCGTGCCGTAAGTGCCATCGCGGCACCCAGCGTTTCGCGCAAGGGGGCGGCACCCGCGGCAGGGCGGTAGCCGCGCTTATGTAACGCAACACCCGAGGTATCGATCATGAGTGTAGCGACGTCCTTAAAAATAAAGAACTCTATTTGATATTTCGTTCCCTCCTCGGGCAGAGTCTGCCGGCCGTGGGTGGCGCGCAAGCGCTCCACCACGGCCTTTTTCACAATACTCTGACAATCGGGCACCGAATAAAGGGTGCTTCTGATCGCATGCCCCTTGACGGGAAAGGCATCATCGGGACCGATATATTCCTCAAACGGCAAGGCTCTTACCCCGTCAAACAGCTCGGTAAAGCTACGCGCGGGAAAACTGCCTACTTTAATATAGATACGTTCTGCAGTGCGCAAGCGCATATTGGCGCGCGCCATATCGGCCACCTCACCGCAAAACGTCACACGCCCGTCGATGGTTTCAAGGCGCTTGACGCCAAGGGCATCAAGCTCCTCTCCCAGCTGTTTTTCCAGCCCGAACAGGCAGGTTGCCACAAATTCCATCACTTACCTCTTTTCAACCACTTCTTCAAATACTGTCCCGTGTAGGACTGCGGCACCTCGGCTAACGCCTCGGGCGTACCCGTAGCGACTACGGTGCCGCCCCCCTCGCCGCCCTCAGGACCAAGGTCAATAATATAATCAGCAGTCTTAATGACGTCAAGATTATGCTCGATCACCAAAACCGTGTTCCCTGCCTCGACAAGGCGTTGCAGCATCACAATGAGCTTAGATACGTCGGCGCTGTGCAGACCTGTTGTGGGCTCATCCAAAATATAAATGGTCTTACCCGTAGAACGGCGTGAAAGCTGCTCGGCAAGCTTGATGCGCTGTGCTTCACCGCCCGAGAGCGTGGTTGAAGACTGGCCGATAGCAATATACCCAAGTCCCACGTCGTACATGGCCTGCAGCTTGCGCTTAATAGAGGGAATGCTGTCAAAAAAGCTAAGTCCCTCCTCAACGGTCATTTCAAGCACGTCGGCAATGCTCTTGCCCTTATAATGCACGTCAAGCGTATCTCGGTTATAGCGTTTGCCGCGGCAGACGTCGCACTTCACGTAGACGTCGGGCAAAAAGTGCATTTCGATCTTTTTCACACCGTCACCCTCGCAGGCCTCACAGCGCCCACCCTTGACGTTAAAGGAAAAGCGGCCTGCGGTATAGCCGTGCGCACGCGCATCGGCAGTTTTGGCAAAAAGATCGCGGATCTCGTTAAACAGCCCCGTGTAGGTTGCGGGGTTAGAGCGCGGTGTGCGCCCGATGGGACTTTGGTCAATGGCAATGACCTTATCAAGATGCTCGGTGCCCGTAATGCTGTCGTGCGGCCCTGCATAAGTGACGGCACGGTTTAATTTATGAGCAAGGTAGGGGTAAAGGATTCCGTTCACGAGCGAGGATTTACCCGACCCCGACACGCCCGTGACGCAAACGAAGGTGCCGAGCGGAATATCCACGTCAATGCCCTTTAAATTGTTTTGACGGGCACCGCGTACCGACAGCACATGACCGTTGCCGCTGCGGCGTTTTTGGGGCACCGGAATCTGCGCTCTGCCCGAGAGGTAGGCGCCTGTGAGGGATTTTTCACAGGCTCTGACTTCATCTGGCGTGCCTGCCACCACGACCTCACCGCCGTGGATACCTGCCCCCGGGCCAATATCCACGATAAAATCGGCACACTCCATCGTTTCCTCATCGTGCTCTACCACCAGCACGCTATTGCCAAGGTCGCGCAAGCGCAAAAGCGTTTGAATAAGCTTGCCGTTATCGCGCTGGTGCAGACCGATGCTGGGCTCGTCAAGAATATACAAGACCCCCGTCAGGGCCGAGCCGATCTGCGTGGCAAGACGGATGCGCTGGGCTTCACCGCCCGAAAGCGTGCCTGCCTTACGCGATAGCGTCAGATATTCAAGCCCTACGCTTTTCAAGAACCCAAGACGGGCCCTGACCTCCTTTAAGATCTCCTTTGCGATGATCTGCTCGGTTTCAGTCAAGGAAAGGGCGTTAACGAAATCCAACGCCTGCACCACCGACTGTGTGCAGAAATCATGAATATTAAGCCCACCTACCGTAACGGACAGCACCGTAGGCGACAAACGCTTGCCACCGCATACGGGACAGGGTGCGTCCTCAATAAAATCATCATAATATTCACCGATCACGTTCATTTTCATGCGCTTTTCAATAATAGGCACGATACCCTCGAAAAGAGCCAGCTGCTCGTGAGCCTCGCCGCCAAAATAGCGCACGATATGATAACGCTCGGTGCCCGTTCCGTAGAGCAGGATATCCATTTGCTCCTTGGTAAATTCCGAAACGGGCATGTCCATCGTAAAGCCGTATTTTTCGCCAACAGCAGCAATAAGCGGGCCGTTCCAGCCATCGTCAGCCGTAAGGCTCTTAAAGCCGTTGACAGCGATCGCACCCTTTGAAAGCGACAGCGTGTTATCGGGAATCAGCTTCCAGGTCGCCACGCGGCGCATTTCGCCAAGTCCCGCGCAATGCGGACAAGCACCCTGGGGATTATTGAAGGAAAACATACGCGGCTCAAGCTCACCAAAGGAAATGCCGTGCTCCTCACAGGCGTAGTTCTGCGAAAAGGTCAGCTCTTCAGGAGTCTCCTCACCCTCCCTTGCCACAGGACAAATGAGCAGATTGCCATCAGCAAGGCTGAGCGCCGTTTCCACCGAATCACCCAGACGCGCACGAATATCGCCGCGCAGCACAAGGCGGTCTACCACGACCTCTACGGTATGCTTTTTATTTTTATCCAGCTTGATCTCCTCTGAAAGCTCATACATGCTACCATCCACGCGCACGCGCACGTAGCCGCCCTTTCTCGCATCAGCCAGCACCTTTTCGTGCATACCCTTTTGCGAGCGCACCACAGGCGCCAGCACCAAAAAGCGCGTGCCCTCAGGCAGGGCAAGAATACGGTCAACGATCTGGTCCTTGCTCTGCTGACGGATCTCCTTGCCGCAAACAGGACAATGCGGTACGCCGATGCGTGCATACAAAAGACGCAGATAGTCATATATCTCAGTGACCGTGCCCACCGTAGAGCGCGGATTTTTAGAGGTGGTCTTCTGGTCAATGGATATCGCGGGAGAAAGCCCCTCAACGGTATCAATATCGGGCTTGTCAAGCTGCCCTAAAAACATGCGGGCATACGAGGAAAGCGACTCCACGAAGCGGCGGTGCCCCTCGGCATAAATCGTATCAAAGGCGAGCGAGGACTTGCCCGACCCCGACAGACCCGTCAATACCACCAGCTTATCACGCGGTATGGTGAGGTCGATATTTTTGAGGTTGTGCACGCGCACACCCTTTAAGATGAGTTCGTTTTGCATATCTAATCCTTAAAGCCTTTTATTGTTCAAATTTCCTTTTCCTCGCGCAGCTCGCGGATCTTATCACGCAAGAACGCGGCCTGCTCAAACTCAAGACGCTTAGCGGCGTCGCGCATCTCGGCGCTGAGCGTTTCAATAAGCTTGGCGCGCTCGGTCTTTGTAAGCTTCTTCTTGCCCTTGCCGCCCACCTCGTCAGTGGCTTTTCCGATATCAATGATATCATAAACGCCCTTCACGATGGTTTTCGGGACAATACCGTTGGCCGCATTATACGCGCCTTGAATAGCGCGGCGGCGGTTTGTTTCATCAATAGCGGTGCGCATGGATCTTGTCACGCTGTCGGCATACATAATGACCTTGCCCTGTGCGTTACGTGCGGCACGGCCAATGGTTTGTATCAGCGAGGTCTCGGTACGCAAAAATCCCTCTTTATCGGCGTCAAGAATAGCCACTAAGGACACCTCGGGCAGATCAAGCCCCTCGCGCAAAAGGTTGATACCCACCAGCACGTCAAATTTGCCCACGCGAAGATCACGGATAATTTCCATGCGCTCAATGGTTTCTACATTGTGGTGAATATAGCGCACGCGGATCCCGTTTTCCTCAAAATACGAGGTCAGGTCTTCGGCCATATGCGTGGTGAGGGTCGTGACCAGAACACGCTCGCCCTTTTTGGCACGCAGACGGATCTCGCCCATCAGGTCGTCAACCTGCCCTGCGATCGGACGCACGTCGATCTCGGGATCAAGCAGGCCCGTAGGACGAATGATCTGCTCTACGGTCTTTGAGGAATGCTGCTTTTCAAAATCGGCGGGGGTCGCACTGACAAGGATCGCCTGCCCCACACGTTCCTCAAACTCATGGAAATATAGCGGGCGGTTGTCATAGGCTGAGGGCAGACGGAAGCCGAAATCCACCAGATTTTTCTTGCGTGCTGTGTCGCCACCGCTCATGCCGCGCACCTGTGGCAGCATGACGTGCGATTCGTCCACGATGAGCAAATAATCCTTTGGAAAATAATCAAGCAGAGTATACGGTGTGGAGCCTGCGGGGCGCCCTGACAAAATACGGGAATAGTTCTCTACCCCCGAGCAATAGCCCACCTCGCGCAGCATTTCAATGTCGTATTTCGTGCGCTCCTCAATACGCTGTGCCTCAAGAAGTCGATTCTCGCTCTTAAAATATGCCACGCGCTCCAGCATCTCAGCACCGATCTCAGCCAAGGCTGCCTCGCGCTTATCGGCGGAAACGGCATAGTGCGTGGCAGGAAACACGCCAAAATAGCGCAATTCGCGCAGGACCTCGCCCGTGACGGCGCGGAATTCCACGACACGGTCGATCTCATCCCCAAAAAATTCTACGCGCACGGCATTTTCACCGTAGCCCGCAGGGTAAATATCCACCACATCACCGCGCACACGGAATTTGTTACGCTGGAAATTCAGGTCACTGCGCTCATACTGGATCGAAACGAGGCGGGAAAGCAGCTCATCACGGCTCATCGCCATGCCAGGGCGCAGAGAAATAACAAGGCTGCGATATTCATCAGGATCACCGAGTGAGTAAATACATGAAACACTGGCAACGATGATCACATCGCGGCGCTCAAAAAGTGCCGATGTGGCACTATGGCGCAGGCGGTCGATCTCATCGTTGATAGAGGCATCCTTTTCAATATACATATCCCGTCCCGGAATATAAGCCTCCGGCTGATAATAATCGTAATAGGATACAAAAAACTCAACCGCCGCATCGGGGAAAAATTCGCGCATTTCGCTACAAAGCTGCGCGGCAAGCGTCTTATTTGGCTCCAGGATAAGCGTAGGGCGGTTGACACGCTCAATGACATTTGCCATAGTAAAGGTCTTGCCCGAGCCCGTCACACCCAAAAGCGTCTGATATCGCATACCTGCGTTAAGCCCCGCCACCAACGCGTCAATCGCCTGGGGCTGATCACCGGTCGGCTGAAAGCTGCTTTTCAAATGAAATCTTCCCTCGCTCACGTGGGCACCCCCTTTACTACATAAAATAGGCATATTCCATATTAGTATAACACATTTTTTTGCAAAAGTAAAGTACTGTCACCGCTTGACACAAAAAAGAAATTTAACCCAGGACCACAAAAAAGAACCTGCCGAGCAGACAACCACTCGACAGGTATTTTTTGTTAAAAAGTAGGCCAAAATACAGGATACATCAGTACGCCCGCCAAAATCGGTGAAAGTGCGCCCAGGAAATACTCACGCACCGTATGACGCTTTAAATAGACAGATGCCCAGAAGGAAAGCGCCACCACAAGGATGCCCACAAGGATCGCGGGCAGACCGAAAAAGCAACCAAGCAAGGCCACGGGTCCTACCATACTGCATGCGTGACCGCTGGCGTGCCAAGGAGTAAATACGTTAATGGCAGTGAGCACCAGAACAGAGCACAGATAAACCGCGGCAATATACGCAAGATTTGGTACGGCACCGCGCACAAGCGAGATCACGACCGCAGCGGTATAACCGCAAAACGAAAGAATAAATGCCAGCTTCCGTGCACCGCGCTGCCCTTGGGCGCGAAAGACGGGTATGATGCGTTGCAGCGGATAGGCAAGCACAGGCACCACCGCCAGGAAAAGCAGTGAAAGCCAAAAATCTGCGGCGTTCCCGATCACATCGGCGCGCATGCACCACAGCAGGATCAACAAAACAGCCACCACCGCAGGGGGCACCGTTATTCCTCTTATCACCTTTGCAACGCCTCTCATGTTTTAAACCTCCGCATTTTGTTCTATTTTTGTCGTATTATGTAGTTTTTAAAACTACATCTTGTAATAAATGTATTTTATCACGCGTTATTGAACGTTATGTGAACAAAACATGAATAAAACGTAACATTGACAAGAACATAAAACAAAAACAGCCCTCCCCTGCCGCTTTGGCGACAAGAGAGAGCTATTTTTATATAGATTTTATAAATTTCTAAATATTTTTATTTAGGGCGCCCGTTGTTCTTGACATCTTTGTTTTTTGGTATTAAAATATTGGTAGCGTGCAAATTGTAGCTGCCGATGATGTAAGCGCCGCCTGACACCAGCACGGCCGGCAGGACGATGACAAAATACATCACCGCTTTTGTAGAAAGCACCACACCGCCGATCGGCACGGAGAGTAAGCCGAAGTACATCCCCTCCAGCAAAAGTGCAGTGGCGGTCGCCACCTGTCCAAGCCCGCCTGAAATGCCCGCAAGAGAGGAAATTGCGATCAGCAGGGCCAGAATCAGATTGGGAATATTGGCAAGCGCCCCGATGGCAAAGCCGCGCCACAAGCCACGCGAGGTGTGGTGTGCCTCGGCAGAAATGCCGTCCTTAGCACCCGTTTCCCACATGTGCACGTAGAGCAAAAACAAATAAAACAAAATGGCACCGATGCTGGTAGCCACGCGCAGCTTATCGTTTTGTGCGTATGCACTGACAAAGGCAAGCCCCACGCCAAACAAAGCAATGGCCACCTGATTGACAAACAGCTTGACCACAGCGTAGGAATACTTTTTAAAAAACTCTTTCACACGAATTCCCCTTTTACACAAATATTACCTTCATTATAACGAAACCGCCGTGCTTTTTCAATAGTAAAAGCGAAATATTTTGTATTTCAACAAAAAAACGTCACAGAAAGGAGTGCACCATGAAGCCCTATGCCGTTTCCCTTGATGAAATGCCAATAGTCGTACAAGAGTTTGCCGCTTATAAAACGGGTATACAGAATTGCTCGCAAAAAACGGTATCCGAATACCTGCTGGATCTGCGCACCTTCTTGCGCTACGTGCTGGCCAGCCGCAAGGGGCTGGAGCTTGACGGTGAAGCCTTTGATACGCTTGATATCAGCCATCTTGACCTTGCCTTTATCGGCAGTATTCGCACCACTGAGATCTATGCCTTTTTGCAGTACACAGGCACTGTGCGCAAAAATTTGTGGGCGGCCAAGGCGCGCAAGCTGGTGGCCATCCGCATGCTTTACCGCTATTTGGTCACCAAGACAAAGCAGCTTGAGGTCAATCCCGCCGCAGACATCGAATCCCCCAAGCGCGCACAGACCTTGCCCAAATTCTTGACACTTGACGAATCACTTTTGCTGCTGGAAACCATTAAAAACGATAAAAAATCACGCACGGTCGTACGCGATTATGCCATCGTCACGCTCTTTTTAAACTGCGGCATGCGTGTGTCAGAGCTTTGTGGCATCAACCTCAATGACGTAGCGCGCGACCTCACCTCCCTGCGGGTCACGGGCAAGGGCGCCAAGGAGCGTATCATTTACTTAAACGAGGCGTGCGGCACGGCACTCTCGGAATATCTGCCCCTGCGTCTGGCTGATAAAAACGGCAAAAGCAGCCGCGAAAAGGCGCTGTTTTTAAGCGGTCAGCAAAACCGTATCAGCGTGAAGACCGTGCAATGGCTGGTATATAAATATCTTGACTTAGCAGGCCTTGGCGACAGACACCTTTCCGTGCACAAGCTCCGCCACACGGCAGCAACGCTCATGTATCAGACGGGCATGGTCGACGTACGTGTGCTCAAGGATATTTTGGGACACGAGCAATTAAACACCACCCAGATCTATACGCACGTGAGCAGCGTCAGCATGCAAGAGGCGATGGCGCAAAACCCGCTTTCTACCGTAAAACGCCGAAAAAGCACGAAGAAGGAGAATGGAACCGATGATTAGGGCCGTTACTTTCCATTTTGACCAAGCGCTTTACGACCGTGTGCTCCCTAATCTGAATGGTAGGGCATGATATGAGCAAATATTTTTTAGGCATTGACCAGGGCACCACAGGCGTCACTGCCCTACTTCTTGACAAAGGCTTTACCGTCGTCGCACGCGGATATTCTGAGATCACACAATATTATCTCCAAAACGGCTGGGTAGAGCACGACCCCGAAAATATCTGGCAAGCGCTGTGCAGGGCCACCGAAGAAGCCATGAAAAAGGCTGCGGCCGCCCCTGACGATATTCTTGCCATCGGCATTGACCACGAGGGAGAAAGCGTGGCGCTTTGGGACTGCGAAGCAGGCACGCCCGTCTATCCCGCCATCGTCTGGCAGGACAGGCGCACGGCGGCACGCGCGGCGGTGCTTAAAGCCACCCACGGTGAGCTTTTTCGCCAAAGGACCGCCCTCACGCCTGATAGCTATTTCAGCGCGACGAAAATTGAGTGGATCCTGCAAAACACCCCTATTTGTCATGAGCTGCTGGCGCAAAAACGCCTGATAGCAGGCAATATGGACGCGTGGCTTCTTTATAAAATGACGGGTGGCGCGGCACATAAGACCGACGCCTCCACTGCCTCGCGCACAATGCTTTACAATATAGAAAGCGGCACGTGGGATAAGGAGCTTTGCGCCCTGTTTGGCATTGAAACGGCAATTTTGCCCGAGATCGGCGACAGCGCGCGCCTTTTTGGCACCGCCTGCCCCGATGCTTTTCTTGGTATTCACGCGCCCATTGGCGCAATGCTCAACGACCAGCAGGCAGCACTGCTTGGTCAAGGCTGTATTGAAAAGGGTATGCTGAAAACCACCTACGGCACGGGCTGCTTTATGCTGATGAACACGGGTGACACACCGATCCATTCTCCAAACGGTCTTATTACCACTGTGGCATGGCAGATCAACGGCAAGCGCACCTATGCCCTTGACGGCGGCGTTTACATTGCAGGGGCCGCCACAAGGTGGCTGCAGGATGGCCTTGGCATCATTTCCTCCGTGAGGGAAAGTGCCTCCCTTGCCATGTCGCTTTCCGACAACGGGGGGCTGTATTTCGTGCCGGCCTTTACCGGACTTGCCGCACCGCACTGGGATCCTTACGCCCGCGGCATGATGATCGGCCTCACGGGCGCCACCACGCGCGCCCATATCGTGCGCGCCACAGAGGAATCGATCGCCTATCAGGTAGCCGATCTTGCCACAGCTATGGAAAAGGACGCGCAGGCCCCCATCACCCTGATGCGCTGTGACGGCGGTGCTGTGCACGACGAATTTTTGATGCAATTTCAATCGGATATTCTGAATATCCCACTCGAGATCCCCGTGTGCACCGAGGCGACGGCGAGGGGCGCAGCCTTTGCAGCAGCCATCGGTATCGGCATGGCCGATTTCAAGGACGCTAAGGATCTGTTTACAGCTCAGACGAGCTACGCCCCCACTATGGACGCCGACGAGCGCCAACGCCTGCAAAAGGGCTGGCAACGGGCTGTGGAGCGCGCAAAGGGTTGGCAAATAAACTAAAATAGAGCAACTAAGAAAACAAGCGCAAGCGGCATAGCCGCTTGCGCTTGTTTTTTATTACTCCGCAGCAGAGATCGGCTGCGGTATCACACTTACGTTGTGACCTGTCGATACGTTAATGGTAGCGCCGTTTTGTCCAACACGGTAGGTATTTCCCTCTTTCACCGCACCCTCAAACAAAACGTTGATCTCACCCGGCTCCTGCTTACTGCCAAAGGAATTATACGGACTCACTGCAAGCGTAAAGGCAGCGGTCTCGGGCAGGTAAAGCTCAACGACGTTCTGATAGGATTCAATATCCATCTTCCTAAAGCTCTCTACCGCCGCCGTAATTTTACCCGTAGAATTTTTAAGGGTAAGGCTTCCCGCTTTTTTACACTTCAGATCAATGTCCGAAAAGCTTGAAAGCAGCTCGGCGCTACCGATCTCCTCAGCCGTCACCTTGACCACCGCGTGAGAGGTAGACATCAGCAGCGTATCCACCTCGCCAACAGCGGATACCTGGAAGCAGCAAAGCTCCTCGCTTACGGCCTCCTCCTGGGTGTGACCCGAGATCTGCACCAGCTCGGCACTATGTATTTTGGCATCGGTCGAGCCGCCGTAATTGACCACCGAAAGCTTTTCCAAGGTATTCTCAAAGCCACTGACGTCGAGATTCACCGAAACGGTATTGACCGTGAAGCTGAGATGCATATCGTCGTTTTCGGGTAAAACGATGGTCAGATCCTTTTCAAGATCGCCAAAATCGTGTCTGCCCGACGATGCATACTGCACGTACAGTACGTGCCCATATTCGGCTGACTTCGTATCCACGTAATTCCAATGGAGCTTGAAATCAGTATCGGTTTCCTGATTGGCGGTTTCATAAATTTCAATGCTCTGATCGGCATGGGTGGTAACGGTAATGCTGCCTGCCTGCCAAAAAACGTAAAGCGAATCCACCACGCCCGGCAAGATCTTATCACCTGCCGTATATTCATCGGCATTGCTGTAAACGGTCGGGACCCTGTCAGCCAGACCGTCAAACAATGCACAGCCGCCAAGGGCAAGGGTCAAAGCCAAAAATATCAAGCACAGCAAAATGCTGAAAATGCGTTTCATGAAGATTTTCCTCCTATCAAGTTAAAGTCAAAAGCTATACAGTAGGTTGGAAGTAATTTACATAATACGAAGTTATTATATCATATCATATTGAAAAAATCAAGAGAAAATAGCATATTTTGTGCAGGAACGGAAAAACGACACAAAATATTCCATCAATTCCCTCTTGACAAAGCAATTTTTTTGTGGTATCCTATATTTAACATTTAACCTAAATGTTAAACGATGGCGAAAAGGAGTGTGAAAAATGGGCTTACAGCAAACGATGCGCGCACTATCCGATCCCGTGCGACGTGAGATCCTACAGCTATTGCGCACAAGACGCATGGCCGCAGGCGACATTGTGGCACACTTTAAGATCACAGGCGCGGCAATCTCGCGTCATTTATCGGTGCTAAAGGAAGCCGACCTCATTCGCGACACGCGCGAGGGAAAATTTATTTATTACGAATTAAATGCCTCGGTGCTTGAGGAAATTTTATGGTGGATCGCCGATCTGAAGGGAGATAAATGATATGATCAAGAAAAACAAAATAAAAGCATTGATATCCTCATTACTAATACTCTTACCATCACTGACTTCTCTCGTTTTTTGGCGTCACATCAACGATATGATGCACAAAAGCTTTTTGGGAGAATCGACACACGGCTTGCTCTTTATGACGCTTCTGCCCTGCCTTTTACTGGCCTTACACTGGGTAATGCTGTTGGTCACGTCGGCCGATTACCGTAAAAGCCCACAGCACAAAAAGCTGGTCGGTATCGTCTTTTTTATCGTACCCGTTATTTCGCTGTTTGTGGAGTGTCTGTTCTTTGCCATTATCCTTGGTTGGCAGCTCCGTATTCAACTGATCTGCGGTCTTGTAATTGGTATTGCCATGATGGTTATTGGCAATTATATGCCGAAATCAAGGCCCAACCACACCATGGGTGTACGCACGCGTTGGGCGCTTAATAATGAGGAAAACTGGCACGCCACACACCGCTTTGGCGGCAAGCTATCCGTAGGGGCGGGCGTACTCTTTCTTTTTGCGGGATTTTTGCCCCTGCCGCTTTTTATCCCCGTATTATTGCTTTTGCTCCTGCCGGTTGTCCTTTTGCCCAATCTATATTCCTACCGTTTTTATCAAAAGCAAGTAGCCGAGGGCACGCGCGAGGCACAGGACTATAAAATGACAACGCAAAGCAAGGTCGCCGCTATCGTGACTGCCGTTGCGGTGCCGCTGATACTTGTCCTTTGCCTTGTGCTGATGAACACGGGCGATATTGAGGTGTCGCTTGGCGGCGAAACGCTGACGGTTAAGGCAGACTACTACGACGACCTGACCTTAACCTATGCCGATATTGCAAGCATCGCGTATATAGAAAACGACAGCGCCCTGCGCCAATACGGCTACGGCAGCTTCCGCCTTGACATGGGCGTATATCAAAACGAGGCACTGGGTACACACCTACGCTATGCCTATCACAAGTGTCACGCAGCGGTGGTCATTACCGCCAACGATGGGCAGATATTGGTGTTAAACGGCATCGACGAGACAGCTACAAAGGAGCTTTACAACAAATTGCAGGAAAAGGTGGGTGAATGACATGCTTGCCATCAAAACCGAGCGCCTGACGAAATTTTACGGGCAGGCACGTGGAATTATCGAAGTGGATCTTCAAGTACCGCAGGGGGATTTCTTTGGCTTTATCGGCCCGAACGGAGCGGGTAAATCCACACTCATCCGCACACTGCTCGGCTTGATCACTCCCACCGAGGGAAAAGCCGAGATCTTTGGGCGCGACAGTGTAGCCTGCAAGCTGAATAACCTCGGCGACATCGGCTATCTCCCCTCTGAAACGGCGCTTTACCGCGGCATGCGTGTGCGCGACATTCTGACGCTTTCAGCAAAGCTGCGCCACCTTGATTGCACCAAGGAGGCAAACGAGCTTGCCGCACGCTTAGGGCTTGACACCACACGCAAAATTGAGGAGCTTTCCTTTGGCAACCGCAAAAAGGTTGGGCTGATCTGTGCCTTACAGCATAAGCCACGCCTATATATCTTAGACGAACCGACAAGCGGCCTTGACCCCTTGGCGCAAAAGGAACTCTTTGCGATCTTAGAGGAGCGTAACCGAGCGGGCGCTACGGTATTTCTGTCCTCCCATATCCTGCCTGAGATCGCGCGCTACTGCAAGCACGCGGCCGTGATCCGTGAGGGACGCCTGCTTGTTTGCGACAGCGTGAGCAGCCTCGGACATACGGGCGTGAAGCGCGTGACCTTACGCGGCATTGCAGCGCCGCCCGTGATCGAGCAGGCACGCCATATGCAGTTTGGTGAAAGCGCCGTGCAATTTTTGTTCAGCGGCACACCCGCTGAGCTTTTGACAGCGCTATCCGACCTTCAATTCACCGATTTTTCTGTCACAGACCCCGAGCTTGACGAGATCTTTTTACACTACTACGCAAAGGAGATGCCGTAATATGACACTGTTTTGGCACGAATTACGTCGCGGCCGTGTGATGCTGACCGTTTTCACAGGCGCGATCGCCTTTATGCTTGGCATTTGCATCCTGATCTATCCCGAAATGGCAGGAGAAATGGCCGAGGTCAGTAACATGTTTGCCGATATGGGCGCATTTTCTGAAGCGTTTGGTATGGATCAGCTGAACTTTGGCGAATTTATGGGGTATTTTGGCATTGAATGCGGCAACACACTGGGGCTTGGCGGCGCTTTATTTGCCGCACTGCTTGGCATTGGCGCGCTTGCCAAGGAGGAAAAGGATAAAACCGCCGAGTTCCTACTCACGCACCCCATCTCACGCACACGCGTCGTCAGCGAAAAGCTACTCGCCGTGCTCGCGCAGCTTTTTATCATGAACGTGGGTGTGACAGCAGTTTCTCTGCTGGCCGTAGCGGTAGTTGGCGTAAAGGCCGAGGTCGGCACGATGCTGTTGCTCTTTTTTGCCAATTTTTTGATGCAGATCGAAATTGCCGCCGTCACCTTTGGCCTTTCCGCTTTTTTGTGCGGCAACGGTCTTGGCATCGGCCTTGGGCTTGCTTTCGGGCTTTACTTTTTACAAATTCTTTCCAATCTTATCAAAGAAACCGAATTTTTAAAGTTCTTCACGCCCTTTGCCTACACAGACGGTGCCTATATTGTAGCAGAAAAAGCACTGGAAATAAAATATCTCCTCACAGGTCTGGCGCTTGCCCTTGTCGGTATTGCCGCCGCCTATTGGCAATACCGAAAGAAGGATATATGATGATATGATGGGGCTGCGTCATTTACGCGGTCCCTGCGCAAAAAAGCCGACGGTAGGCTTTTTTGACGCGCGGAATTTGCGGTTTTTGCCTGCAAAACAGGCAAAAATTGCGGTGTTTAGCCGCAAAGCAAAAACGACGGGGGTGAGTGCCAAATGCATTTTTGCATTTGACTCACCCCCATTCGTACATAAACGACATAATTCGCCTGCAAAGCATTGATTTTTTCCTTTTCCGGTGTTAAAATAAGTGTGGGGGCAAAACAAGAACAGCATCAGCGTCGCGCCGGCCCTCATGACCCCTATGCGCGAATAACGGAGATTATCGTGGGAGCTTGGACATTTACACATTTTTATCAGATCGCACCAACCCTTTTGGTTTCAGGCATATTATCGGTACTTGCCGCAAAAGCACTTGGAAAATGTCACGTCAGCAAGAAATATATACCCCTTAAGGTCATCGCAGTTCTTTTGATCGTGCTTGAGGCTGCAAAGCAAATAAACGCCGTCGGCACTGACGGCACTTACGACCTTTACGCACTTCCCTTTCATTATTGCAGCCTTTTTCTTTATCTGCTACCGCTGCATGCATTTTACCGCGGCAAGCACAGGCATATTGTCGATGCCGCTACGTTTGGGTGCCTTGCTTCCCTTACGATGCTGATGCTGCTGATGCCCGCCGTCATCTATTCCGAGGAAAGCATCAAGGGCTTCTTTATGTCGTTCGGCGATTTTCACACCGTCATCTTCCATCACCTTGTTATACTGTATTTTATGCTTACAGTGACATTAAAGCTTTATGAGCTGCGCACCGTGCATGACCTTGCGGTGATAAGCGTGTTTCTCACCGTTTACGTGAGTATTGCGACAATTCTCTCCTACTCGCTCAAAGTGAATTTTCACAATCTTTACAGATGCAATATTGCATTTATCGAGGAAATGCGCCTTGCCGTAATCGCGAGGATCGGCATGTGGGGCTCTGTATTTTACGTGGGTATTCTTTTCATTTTGACAATACTCTTTGCCTACGCCTCGTATTTTCTTGCAAGGCTTGTGATAAAAACTTTGGGAGCCGCACGGAAAATGAATTGAAAAAGGGCACCGAAGGATCACTCCTCATAAGGATGATAAATCCCCCGACAGATTTTTATGTCTGTCGGGGGATCATCGCATCTATAAGCTGAAAATTATTTCTCTTGCCGTTTTTTCCATTCGCTTTTCAGCAAACTGTACATACAAGCATCCACGATTCCTTTATTGCTGAAATCAGCTTGCCTTAAAGTCCCTTCGTATAGCAATCCGCATTTTTTCATGACGTTTCCCGAATGCGGATTATTTGGATCATGTTGTGATTCGATTCTGTTTGCTCCAACCTCATCAAACAAATATGGAATAATCGAAGAAAAAGCTTCGCTTGTTATACCCTGGTGCCACCATTTACTGCCGATGCAATACCCGATATGCAGAATATTCAAATCATCATTTTTGCCTACGACACTGATTGTACCAATCGGTTCATTGATTTCCTTCAACACAATTGCCCATTGATAAAAATCTGTTTTTTTGCTTTCTTCAACCCAATTACGAATGACTTTTTCTGTTGTTGAGATGTCGGTATGTGTTGGCCAACGAAGAAATTCCGTGACTTTTTCATCAGAAGTCCAATTCTTGTATGCCGCTTCTGTGTCACTTAACTCAAAAGCTCTTAAGCGCAGCCGCTTTGTTTCTATTGTAATGGTTCCTTTGTGTTGCATAGCATCGCTCCGTAATTCTTATTTATCGCCGATTTTGCCCTGGTATTACAAAGGCACACATAGCCCGTACCCCTGAAGTTCTCGCATCCAAAGACTCCCTCTGGGAGAAAGCTCCCGACGGAGTCAGGTGGGGGGAGCGCGTTACAATAAAGTTAGCACACACTTAAAGCTATGCAGGCCCCTTCCGTCACGGCTGCGCCGTGCCGCCTCCCCCTCGGAGGGGGCTTTTGGTTACCTTTATTATATCACAAATCGGCAGAGAACACAATACTCTGCCAAAAAACGGTATTGGAATCGATTTTATATTCGGTGCAAAGCTTGACAATTTTAACAGCCAATTCTTCGCTGTATTCCAAAAGCAAATTACGTTTCATCAGCGTTCTCCTTCGTACCCAATCACGGCAAAGCCGTGTATGGAATCCGAAACTTGTTGCGGTATGGAATCAAGCCGCGGGGAAAAGTTATGCACGCTTGCGCGTGATGCCATACGCCTTTGGCGATTCCATGCAATGCGCAAGCGCATTAATGCCATGCCAAGCCTGCGGCTTGGATAAAATAAAACAAGTCGAACCGAAGTTCGACTTGTTTTATTTTGGTGGAGCATAGGGGATTCGAACCCCTGACCCCAACACTGCCAGTGTTGTGCGCTCCCAACTGCGCTAATGCCCCGTTTCAACGTTGCTATTATAGCAGAGTACGGGGTGTTTGTCAAGTGTTTTTTTCGCTTTCTTGCAAAAAATTCCACCAAAGGAAGCTGTTATTCCTTTTTGTCTCAAAAACCTTGCAAGCAAGGCACAAGTATGTTATACTGTGTATGATCACTCAAAAGGAGCGCTTCTATATGAAAACACGATCAAAATCAACGCTCAACGTATGCAACGCAGCTGTCAAGCATCTTCTTCTTTTTATTTTGCTGCTTTGTCTTACGTTTAGCCTACCTATAGG
Organism: Oscillospiraceae bacterium; assembly: GCA_015064125.1. Taxonomy (GTDB): domain Bacteria; phylum Bacillota; class Clostridia; order Oscillospirales; family CAG-272; genus Firm-07. Next base: position 1,452 of record SVSV01000004.1, on the reverse strand, counting down.
GCTGGTGGCATGCACAAGCGTAAAGTCAACCCCACCCGATGAGCTTGACACCTTTCGTCCCGGCACGGCAGGTGAATACACCTATTTTGCCACACAAAAAAGCAATACCGCGCTACGTATTCGTTGGCCAAACGATTGGAAGCTGCTTAAAAACGAGGACGGCTACGAGATCAGCGACGGTGAGGTAAGTGTAGGCACGGTGATGCTTGGCTCCATTGAGGAAAACGCCGACGACATGAACGAGGTGGAAAGCACCACTTACAAAGGAACTAACCTGACGGTTAACACGGGCATTTACAAGCGTGATGGCAAAAAGGTGGCTGTTTACCGCGTGACCTACACCTACACCGACGATGCAAAAAACGATCACACCATATCCCTTGAAATAGATGACGCACAAATGGACACCACCGCCTACAAATGGCTATTGAAGCCTGTGGTGATGCCAATCAAGGATTATCACACACCGCCGCACATTTCACTGAGTGCGGGCAACGGAAAGGAAAGCGTGCTGATCCTTGGCAATAGCTTTGTATATGACGGCTTTTCCGGCATTGGACCTACACTGCGCGACCTGATCACGGCAGGTAACAGATCCTGCAGCGTTACCGTAAAGGGCAATGGCTATGCCTCGGTTTCTGCTTATGCTACCGAAACCGGCAACAATTATAAATCGTATATTGACAATATCAAGGCGGGCCAATACGGCATAGTATTGATGTGCGGTCTTTACAGCGATGCGGACGTAGCTGCCCTTGACACCATTTTGGCAGCCTGCCGCACGGGTAACGCACAGCTGGTGCTGTTCCCTGCTCACAACGAAAGCGCCGCACGCATTGAAGCTGCCAAGGCGGCATACCCACAGCTGCCGATACTCAATTGGAAGGGGCGGATCGATGCGCTGATCGACGCCGGACTTGCCAAAGAGGATCTTTGCGTAGACGACCAATACAGCCATAGCAATGCCCTTGCCGGTTACGTCGGCGCCGCGCTGGTATATGAGGCGCTGTTTGGCGAGGCGGCACCCACGCTGCCGACCAACGCAGCCGTTATCACGCAGGCAGCTGTCAACGCCAAGCTGAATACTGTAAGCGTATCTCCCACGGTGCTGATTCCCGATAAAGATATCCATTATCTTTCCAAAAATTAAAGGAGAGGCTATGATGAAAAGAATTCTTCCAGCTTTATTGGCGCTGCTGCTTTGCTTTTGCGCATGCCTTTGCCTGTTTTCCTGTCAAAAAAAGCTGACCGAGGAGGAATGGCGCGCAGCGTTTGCGTTTGAAAACGTACGCGTTGACTGCGTCACCGAGCCTTGGCAGCAAGAGCCCTCCTTCAAAACCCCTCTTTACAACGGCTCGCATTTTCTGTTCGACGGCGAGAAGGCGGCCGTAGCGAACGTATCTGAGCAGCTGATCGGTGAGAGTGAGCCAACCTTTTATGAAAAGCTTTTCC
>SVSV01000003.1 GCA_015064125.1 Oscillospiraceae bacterium | reverse complement strand
GTAAGGATGGAAAGGCGAGGTAAGAGCTCACCCACTCCTATGGTAACATAGGTTTGCTGTAAACCCTATCCGAAGCAACACCGCACGGGGACGTTGGCCCGACGTTGTCCCCTTGGTGGCACGGGAGAGATCCCGAAGGTTTGCGGCGACGCAAATCGCAGATAGATGGCCGTTCACGACAGAACCCGGCTTATCGGTGGAGTCCCCTTTACAACCGCAAGGCGCTTGCCTTGCGGTTGTTTGTTTTTAGCCGTAATCGTTAAAGTCATCAGTGCCGCCATCGTCCTCAGCGGCGAGGTGATTGAGATACCCCTGTGCCGCAGGTAGGATCTGACGCGGCTTATTGCCCTCAGAGGCACTGACAAGCCCCAATTCCTCCATGCGGTCAATGATCTTAGCGGCACGGCCATAGCCAATGCCAAGACGGCGCTGCAGGAGAGAGGTGGCCACCTTCTGCGTGTCGATCGCGAGCTTGACAGCCTCAACGAACTTAGGATCCTCGCCGCTGTCGTCATCGTCACCAAAGTCATCAAAGTCTGCCTTCTTGCCGTTGCTTTGTGCCTTGGCCATTTCGACCTCGATCTGATCCATAAAGGCCTGATTATACTGCACGGGGTCATTGTTTTTGCGCACGAAGGAGATCACACGGTCAAGCTCTCCGTCCGACACGAACGCACCCTGGATGCGCACGGGGGCCTTATCCTGCGAATTGGTCGCCATATACAGCATATCACCACGTCCTGTCAGTGCCTCAGCACCGTTCACGTCAAGAATGGTACGCGAGTCGACCTGCTGCTTGACCATAAAGGCAATACGCGAGGGGATATTGGTCTTCAGCTTACCCGTAATAACGTCGACCGAGGGACGCTGCGTACCGATGATCAGATGGATGCCCGCGGCGCGCGCCTTTTGGGCTAAGCGACAGGTAAAGTTTTCAGGGTCGTTGTTGGAGCAGCTCATTTTAAGATCTGCAAACTCGTCGATCACGATGATCATATACGGCAGATGCTCACGGTCGGGGTCGTTTGCCACTGCCTCATTATAAGACTCGATATTACGGACACCCACGTCCTTGATGAGCTGGAAGCGACGCTCCATCTCCTGCACGGCACAGGCCAGTGCACCTGCCGCGCGCTGCATATCGGTCACGATCGGCATATACAGATGCGGCACGTGCTCGTAGGGCGCAAATTCGATCTGCTTGGGATCTATCAGGATCAATCGCAGATCCCTTGGGGACGTCTTATAGATCAGGCTCACCAGAATCGAGTTGATGCATACCGATTTGCCCGAGCCCGTCGTGCCTGCCACCAAAAGGTGCGGCATTTTAACAAGATTGCACATCCGCACAGCACCGCCGACATCAAGGCCAAGCGGCACCTCCAGCGGATCGGTAGAGCTTTTATATTCTGCCGATTCCAGCATCGTGCGCATATACACGGTCTCTCGCACCTTGTTGGGCACCTCCACACCAATGGCGGGCTTGCCGGGGATCGGTGCCTCAATACGCACAGACGAGGCCAGATTCAGTGAAATATCATCCTGACGGTTCGTCACCGACCGCACGCTGGTGCCGGCCACAGGGCGCAGCTCGTAGCGTGTGATCGAGGGCCCGTGTGAATAGGCGATCTCATCCTGAATATGGATATTGAAGCTTTCCAGGGTATTGCGCAGGATATCCTTGGTTTCCTCGATCTCCTCATAGAAATCGTCGTTGCGAAGGTTTTTATCCTCGTTGAGCAGGGAGATCGGCGGGCGCATATACTCACGCGGCGGCGCCACGGGCGCGGGGGGCGGTGCATCCTGCACGGGGGCCTGCTGTACAACAGGACGTGCCGCACGCGGCACCTCAACGTGCGGTGCGGACTGTGCGGGGACCGGTGCCGCGGGTATGGCCTGCTGTGCTACGGGCTCACGCGTTACCGTCACGGCAGGTGCCGTAGCAGGTGACACGGGTGCCACACGCAAGGGCTCGAGATCAGCAGGATCATCCTCAGACGCATCCGACGCGGATCGCAGCATATCAGCATCCGCAAAAACATCGGCAACGGATAAAGCGGCAGAGCCGGTGGCCGCTTGCAGCGGCGCACTTGCAGCACTCACGGGCGTTATCATATCATGGTGACCGTCCACGGTGTCTTCTTCGTCAGCGCTTATATTACAATCGAGATCGGGCGCACCAAACAGTTCATCCAGCATGCTTTGTGTGTCTTCGGTCTCAAGAGCTGCAGGCTCCTGCTCAAACAGATCGGCAAGGCTGCCGATCTCGCCGCGGACGCTTGCATGCGTCACGGGAGCAACGGGCTCCGCCACAGGAGAAGCAGGGGACGCCGCAGGCGCTGATGCCACGTAAGCGGTAGCCTGCGCCGATGACACCGTTGCGGCCGCAGTGCGGTATGAGGGGGGTGCAGCAGGCGTTGGCACATAGGGCGTTTGGCGAACGTTACCAAGTGTTTCCTCCTCGGTCACGGGCGCCGTTGGTGTTGCCGTGCTTGCAAAAGAGGCTGCCGCTGTGGTCACAGCGTCACGCACCTCACTGACAGCAGGTGCATCGCCTTGCGCGTGGGGCGCGATCACGATACGACTGCGGTCGGAGGCATCGGCCCGTTCGCGCTTCGGCTCGGGACGTACAGGCAGGGCGAAGGGCGCGTAATAGCTTGCCTGATCGGTAGCCGACGGGCCCGATCCCTGCGAGGTCTGCTTGGGCGCGGCGGACATATCAGGTGCCGCAGCATACGACCCTGCCGCCATATCCTGCAGCAGCTCGTCCACTGCGCGATTGGCAGCAGCATGCGTGGCAGGGTTGGCAGCAACGGGCGCCGCAGGCGCACTCATTTCTACGATCTCAGGCTCGTCGTCGGGAATATCCAATATTTCCAGCACGTCGGCATTGCGACGCTTATGCGGCTTTTCGGGGATATCAAGCGTATCCTCCTCGGCAGCGGCGACCTCCTTTTGTGCGGGCAACGGGTCGGCATCGTCAATGATCTCGCCCTCCTCGCCCTCGCCGAAATCATATACGGCACCGCGAGAAAGGGGCTGAGGCTTTTTCCATTCCGGCTCGGCGCCCTCCCTGCCCTTGCCGAGTGCAGCGCCTGCAGGCGCGCCGGCAAGACCCGCAACGCTTGCGCCGCGCTCCTCTCGGCGGCGCGCACGGCTCATCTGCATTTTGGCATTGATACGCTGATACAAAACACCGGGAGTGAGACCGACAAGATAGATGCCAACGATCACCAAAAGCGGAATAGCCAGCAAGCAGGTGCCCGGCAGACGCAGGCAGAAGCCAAGCCATTCACCGACAAAGCCCCCGAACAGACCGCCGCCCACCAGCTCCTGACCCGATGAGAGCAGTGCTGCGGGCTCGGTGATACACCGCGCACGGTCAAGATCCTGAAAGACGTGAATAATGCCCGAAAGCAACAGCAAAAACACAGTCGACAAAAAGATCTTTTTGCCAAGGATCCCTTCACGCACAAAGCGCTTCCAGCGCAGTGCCAGCACACACAGGAACAGCGGCAGCGCATAAGCGCCGATACCAAGCAAGCGACAAAGGAAATCCGCCAACCAGTTGCCGAAGGCACCCGCTGAAGCAGAAAGGCCCGCGAGATCACGCAAAATAAAGCTGACCGCAGCAAAAAGAGCCACCCAAAACATCACGTAAGGGATCACCTGATGTGCAAACAGCTCGGTTTGCCCGTTCGCAGGTGCGGCCACACGCGTGGAGGCCTTGCCCTCACGGCGCGATGCACGCGCTTTGGCGCTCACGTTTTCGCGAGTGCTGCGGCGGCCATTACGCTCCTCGTCCCGCTCCTCTCGCTCATCACGGTAGTCACGGCGATCATCACGGTAGTTGCGGCGATCGTCACGGTAGTCGCGACGGTCATCGCGGTAATCGCGGCGATCGTCACGGTAGTCACGACGGTCATCGCGGTAGTCGCGGCGATCGTCGCGATAATCGCGGCGATCGTCACGGTAGTCACGACGGTCGTCACGGTAGTCACGGCGATCATCGCGGTAGTCACGACGGTCGTCACGGTAGTCGCGATGGTCGTCACGGTAGTCACGGCGGTCATCGCGGTAGTCACGGCGGTCATCGCGGTAGTCACGGCGATCGTCGCGGTAGTCACGGCGATCGTCGCGTTCGTTTTGCAAATTATCTTCATCAAAAGCACGAATACGCTCGGCACGCTTTTCCCGAGGCGCGGCAGCAAATAATTTCGTGCCGCTGCGGCGCGTGACCCGACCGCGCGCAGTGCTTTGCTTTTGCTTATCCTCCCGCATAGTAGCATCCTTTCCAAAAACTCGTATTTTCTGCCTTGCATGATGTCGCGCCCTCTCATTCATACTATTGAGTGAAAGCGACACCGATAAAATTCCATAATATAGTATAACACTTTTTATTCTTATATACAAGAACATATTTTAATATTTTTAAGACATAATTACGCGAATTTTATGAGGTGTTGTATGAAGAACAGCAAAAAAACCTACCCCGTTTTGCTGCTAATTGGGTTTTTGGCAGGCCTCACCAACGGCTTGCTGGGGGCTGCGGGCGGTATTGTTATCGTAATGTGCCTACGCGCGTTTTTAGGAAAAAGAGTGGCAAACGGGCGCAGTTTTTACACCACGGCGCTGGCTGTGATGCTGCCGCTCTCCATACTCACGGCCGTGCAATACGCTCGCGCAGGCCACCTGGGAGCACTCCCCCCTGAGGTAGTGGTATTTCCCGCAGTGCTGGGCGGCGCGCTCGGTGCGTGGCTTTTACCCTATCTGAAGCCCGTGCTGCTGCACCGTATTTTTGCGGTGCTCATTCTGATTTCGGGCATTTTACTGGCGGTATAAGAGATGTTGACCGCTATCGTAATATTTTTTCTGTCCGTGCTGTCGGGCATGGGCGTGGGAAGTGCAGGGCTGCTTGTTACGTGGCTGACCGTTGCCTGTGATGCGCCGCAGCTGATGGCACAGGGGATCAACCTGATCTACTTCATTTTTTCGGCAGGTGCCGCACTTGTTTTGCACGTTTTTCGCACCCCGTTATTATGGAAATGCCTTCTTTTTCTACTCCCAGCAGGCATTTTGGGCAGCTTGCTTGGGGCGCGGCTTGCCCTACGGTTACCCGAGGAGCTGCTGCGACGGCTGTTTGGATGGGCGCTGATCTTAATAGGCAGCACCGGGCTTTTGCGGCATAAATAACACCCTCACCGATTCCCCCGACTGCGGGAAAAGCACGTTTATATATAAATAAAATAAAAAAATTTCCAAAAAGCCTTTACAAATGGAAGGGATTGTGGTATAATATCCTCCGCATGACGCCTTCTCGGTCACAGGATAACGCCGTCATCGGCATTCACCAGCCTGTTGCTGGGATCGCGCTGTAATAAAAGAAAGGTGAAAATACCATGTTGAAGCAAGACGAAAAGCAAGCTATTATTGCGCAGTACGCCACCCACGAGGGTGACACCGGTTCCCCCGAGGTCCAGATCGCGATCCTTACCCATCGCATCAATGCTCTTACCGAGCACCTCAAGGCCAACCACAAAGACCACCACAGCCGCCGCGGCATGCTGAAGATGATCGGTCACAGACGTAATCTTCTCGGCTACCTGCAGAAGAACGATATCGAGCGTTACCGCGCGATCATCGAGAAGCTGAACCTGCGCAAGTAATCTTTACGGGAGTGCGGAGTGGGGCCCTTGCCTCACTCCACGCTCCCGTTTGCGCTTTTCACCACACAAAAAACATTCTCCTGCGTTACGTTTTAACAGTTAGCTATGCGCCCGAGGGGCGCTCGGACGTGCAGCTAATTGTTAAACCTGCGCAGGTGAAAATATTAAAACGGAGGAAAACAAAATGTCCGAAAATGCAGTGAGCACCCCTATGGTGTTCAAAAACTACAAAACCTTCCGCTACACGCTGGCAGGTCGTCCGCTGGTTGTTGAGACCGGCAAAATGGCAGGGCTCGCTAACGGCTCTTGCCTTATTCGCTACGGCGAAACCGCTATCCTTTGCTGTGCTACCGCATCGGTTCGTCCTCGTGACGGCATCGATTTCCTGCCCCTCTCGGTTGACTATGACGAGAGAATGTACGCCGCAGGCAAGATCCCCGGTGGCTACCTCAAGCGCGAGGGTAAGCCCTCTGAAAAGGCCGTTCTCACCTCCCGTGTGATCGACCGCCCCATTCGCCCCCTGTTCCCCAAGGATCTGCGCAACGACGTAGCTCTGACCCTCACCGTGATGTCGGTTGACCCCGAGTGCGCACCCGAGGTAACCGCTATGATCGGCGCTTCCATCGCCCTTTCGATCTCGGATATTCCGTGGAACGGCCCGATCGGCGGCGTGCACGTAGGTCTCCTTGACGGCAAGCTGATCATCAACCCCACCGAGGAGCAGCAGAAGGTAAGCGATATGCAGCTGACCGTTGCCGCTTCTATGAAGAAGGTGGTTATGATCGAGGCAGGCGCCAATCAGGTTGACGACGACACGATGTACGATGCTATTATGCTGGCACACCGTGAGATCAAGGACCTGCTGGTATTCATCAACGCCATCGTTGACGAGATCGGCAAGCCTAAGTTTGAATATCCCTCCTGCGAGCTTGATCACGACATGTTCGATGAGATCTTTGCCTTCTGCGAGAAGGACCTTATGGTCGCTCTTGACACCGACGACAAGACCGTGCGTGATGCGCGCATCGCCCCCATCTACGACGCCATCGTCGAGAAGTTCTCCGAGAAGTACGAGGGCCTTTCCGGCATGATGGAGGAGCTTCTTTACAAGATGCAAAAGAAGATCGTTCGCCGTTGGCTCCTCGTTGACAAGAAGCGTGTTGACGGTCGCCGTATGGACGAGATCCGTCCCCTTGCCGCTGAGGTTTCGCTTCTGCCCCGCGTACACGGCTCGGGCCTTTTCACCCGTGGCCAAACGCAGGTCATGACCGCCGCTACCCTCGGCACCCTGGGTGAGGCACAGATGCTTGACGGCATCGACAGCGAGACCAGCAAGCGCTATATGCACCACTATAACATGCCCGGCTTCTCTACCGGTGAGGCAAAGTCCACCCGTAGCCCCGGCCGTCGTGAGATCGGTCACGGTGCACTGGCTGAGCGCTCCTTGGTGCCCGTTCTTCCCTCCGAGGAGGAATTCCCCTACGCCATTCGCCTTGTATCCGACGTGGTATCCTCCAACGGCTCTACCTCGCAGGGCTCTGTTTGCGGCTCTACGCTCGCACTCATGGACGCAGGCGTGCCGATCAAGGCTCCCGTTGCCGGTATTTCCTGCGGCCTGATCACCGCTGAGGACGGCTCTTGGGACGTTATGATGGACATTCAGGGTCTTGAAGACTTTTACGGCGATATGGACTTCAAGGTAGCAGGCACCCACAAGGGTATCACCTCTATCCAGATGGACCTGAAGGTCGACGGTCTGACGCCCGAGATCATCAAGGCTGCACTTGCTATGACCCACAAGGGCCGTGACTATATCATTGACGAGGTCCTTCTTAAGGCAATTCCCGGTCCGCGCACCGAGGTTTCCAAGTACGCACCCAAGATGACCACCATGAAGATCGACCCCGACAAGATCCGCGAGGTCATCGGCAAGGGTGGCGCTGTCATTCAGAAGATCACCGCTGAGTCGGGCGCCAAGATCGACATTGAGGACGACGGCACCATTCGCATTGCCGCCATCAACGGCGAAAGCGCTGACAAGGCACGTGCTGCCATTGCCGCCATCGCTTACGACCCCGAGGTCGGCACCGTATTCACCGGTAAGGTTACGGGCATCAAGGAGTTCGGCTGCTTTGTGGAATATCTGCCCGGCAAGGAGTGCATGGTACACATCTCCAAGATCGCCAAGACCCGCATCGACAAGGTTGAGGACGTTTTGAAGATGGGCGATACCGTAAAGGTAAAATATATGGGCTTTGATCAGAAGAAGAACCGCATGGAGTTCTCGATCAAGGACGCTCTTGACTGATCCTCCCATTCATCATGAAGACATAAAAAAGCCGATGGCTCTGCCATCGGCTTTTTTATGTCAAAAACCGCAAAACGGGTACCCCGTTTTGCGGTTTTCCGGCTTTTACATTTTATCAGGAAAAGCGAATGGTACGCACACGGCGTACACCCTCAAGCGCAGCAATATCGCACTCCACCTTCTCGGTCACGGGACCGTTGACCTCAAGAATGGTATATGCGTTTTCACCCTTAGACTTATTGAGCAGATTTTCAATGTTGATGCCGTCCTTTGCCATCACCGAAGAGATATTGGCAAGCACAGCAGGCACGTTTGCGTGCAGCACGCAAACACGCGAGGTAGCAGATACGGGCATAGTGGCTGCGGGATAATTCACGCTGTTGCGGATATTGCCGTAGCGGATATACTCGTCAAGCTCATCAGCAGCCATCACGGCGCAGTTTTCCTCGGCCTCCTCGGTCGAGCCACCAAGGTGAGGGATCACCACGACCTGTGGCATAGCCACAGTTTCCTCGGTCGGAAAATCAGTCACGTACGCAGATACGGCACCGCTCTCAAGCGCCACGGCAAGATCAGCGGCATTCACCAGCTCCGCGCGCGCCAGGTTAATGATCTTCACACCCTTTTTCATCGAGACGATCGTTTGGGCATTGATCATACCCGTTGTGGTTTCGGTAGCGGGCACGTGCAACGTGATATAATCAGCAACGGCATACACCTCTTCATAGGTAGCGGCCTTTACGATATGATGGTCAAGATTCCAAGCACCCGCAACCGACAGGTACGGGTCACAGCCGACCACCCTCATCCCAAGCTTGACCGCAGCATTTGCCACCAGACCGCCGATCGCGCCAAGGCCGATCACGCCAAGGGTCTTGCCGCGCAGCTCTGTGCCTGCAAATTTTGCCTTGCCCGCCTCGACCTGCTTGGCAACGTCAGCCGTGCCTGCCAGGGATCTTGCCCAGCTTACACCCCCGATAATATCACGCGAGGCAAGGAGCATCGCGCAAATAGCCAGCTCCTTGACGCCGTTTGCATTCGCACCGGGCGTATTAAAGACCACAATGCCCTCCTCGGCGCAGCGTGCCACAGGAATATTATTGACACCTGCCCCTGCGCGGGCGATTGCCAGAAGCTCGGGGTTAAAGGTCATGTCGTGCAGCTTCGCAGAGCGCACCATGATGCCAACAGGGCTTTCCACGTCGGCACCGCAAACATAAAGATCCTTATCAAGGCGGTCAGTGCCGACCTTTGCGATCTTATTCATCAAAAGAATATTGTTCATATCAGTTCCTTTCAGGCCTTGGGGTTTTCGGCGGCAAATTTTTTCATAAATGCCACCAGTGCCATAACGCCCTCTGTGGGCATTGCATTGTAAATAGAGGCACGCATACCGCCCACCGAGCGATGACCCTTGAGGTTCTTCAAGCCGGCAGCGGCAGCCTCCTTGGCAAACTTTTTGTCAAGCTCTGCATCACCCGTCACAAAGGTCACGTTCATCATGGAACGGCTTTCCTTTTTCACAGGAGCAAGATAATAATTTTGGCTGTCAAGATAATCATAAAGCATACCGGCCTTCTCCACGTTATGCTTTTTCATAGCCTCAAGGCCGCCGATCGAGAGCAACCACTCATATACAAGCTTAGCCACATAGATCGTATAGCAGGGGGGCGTGTTATACATCGATCCGTTTTCAGCCATCGTCTTCCATTCCATGACCGTAGGCATCTTGGGATCGGCATATTCGAGCAGATCCTCGCGAACGATCACTACAGTAAGGCCTGCGGGTGCCATATTCTTTTGCGCACCTGCATAAATAACGCCAAAGCGGCTGACGTCAACAGGCTCAGACAAAATGCAAGAGGACATATCAGTAACCAGCGGGATATCACCCGTATCGGGAATGTCGGCATATTTGGTACCGTAGATCGTATTGTTATAACAAATATGCACGTAAGAGGCATCGGGGCGGAACATATCACGCGTCAGCGCCGGAATATGGTCGAAGTTATCCTCCTTGCTGCTGGCAGCGCAAGCCACGTCGTAGCCCATCTTCACTGCCTCCTTATAGGCCTTGCCGGAAAACTGGCCTGACACCACGTAATCCGCCTTGCCCGTGCGACCGATCAGATTCATCGGCACAGCGGCAAACTGCAACGAGGCACCACCCTGTAAAAACAGCACCTTGTAATTATCGGGAATATTCATCAGCTCACGCAGCATTTTTTCCGCATCTGCAATAATGGCTTCATAGTCGGGAGATCGGTGTGACATTTCCATTACTGACATGCCTGAATCGCCGTAAGCGATCAGCTCAGCCGCCGCTTTTTCAAGCACAGGCAGAGGAAGCATCGAGGGACCTGCGGAAAAGTTGTAAACTCTGTTCATACCAAACCTCCTGAATATATGGCTGACAGGCGTCAGCGCAAAATAAAATTTTAATTTATTATACACCTTTTTAAAATTGAAGTCAAGGATTCCCATAAAAAAACATCTCACAAAAAGCATCCCTTGCAAGCACATTTCGTTCGTATAAATCGCCAAACAGCAATTTTCACGTGGGCACAGGTTTTTCCATTGTTTTCTATGGATATTTTCCCACATTGTTACAAACAATATCTTTGACGTGAGATCAAAAATACCAAAAAGCCCCCCCGTTTGGGGGCTAAACAAGGAGTTAATATGAAATCAACCGAATTTGCAAGACGCTCTACGGGTGTGACCAGACGCTGCGACGAGCTGGGACGTTTGGTGCTGCCCAAGGAGATCCGACGCACGATGCGTATCCGCGAGGGCGACCCGCTTGAAATATTTACAAATCGAGAGGGGGAAATTATTTTGAAAAAATATTCCCCCATCGGGGAGCTTGCCTCGTTTGCTGACGAATATGCCGAAACACTTTACAAGACCTGCTCGCTCTCAGTGGTGATCTCCGATCGCGATGCCGTGATCGCTGCAGCGGGTGTGCCGCGCAAGGAATATAACGAAAAAACGCTCTCCCCTGCCCTTGAAAAAATTATTGAGGGCCGTACGCTATACGTGTGGCGTGAGGGCATGGAGCGCCTGCCCGTTCTGGCAGAGGGCGACAGCCATACAGTGAACTGTGCGATGCCGATCCTGGCTGAGGGCGATATCGTAGGATGTGTTATTTCTCTGGCAATGCCCGACAAGCAAGGCCGCACCGCCGCCGTCAGCGAGGCTGAAAGCAAGCTGATCCAAACCGCCGCCAGCTTTCTTGGGCGTCAATTGGAAACCTGAGCGTTCTGTTAAAAAAGCCGAGTCCGCGATCAAGCGGAATCGGCTTTTTGTTGTTTTCTTTTGAAAAATCCCCTCCACGGGGTGTAAAAATCGTGACGCAGCGCATCCCCCTTGTCCTCAAGGTGACACTCAAGCAACGCAAAAAAGCACACCGCTAAGAAGGCATACGGCACGGGGCAAAATTCCCCGGGGTTTACCATTGACATCAGGAAAAGCCCGAGATAGCAAAACGCAAAGCCGCATTCTCTGTCGCGGCGCGCGCGCCAGGCCAGACAAAAGCGCACGTAAAGCTGATACCCCCACGCGAGCACGCCACACACACCAAGACCGCCGACGACCTGTGCCACAAACAGGTGATACCAGCCGATCGTTCCCTGCGTGCCGTTATACAGATCGACATTGCCACGGTAACCAAAGCCGCTGCCGAACAGTGGATTTTTCAAAAAATCCTCAAAGCCACGCCGCAGCAGTAATATACGCGCCTCACCCGGGCGCACGAGAGCGAGCGCCTCGGCATTGGAAAGCATAAACCAAGAAAGATATCCTGCCACAGCCAACGCCATAACAAAATAAAAGCAGTTGCAAAAGCGCAGGATGCGGTTGGTCTCCTGCCGCCACGCAAAAAAGCAGCATGCGATCAGCTCAATGCCGATAAACACCACGCCACCGCGCGAGCCAACCATCACTACCGCACCAAACATAACGGCGGCCAGCAGATAATGCCCCACGTGACGTTTTTTTTGCATCAATGCGGCAGGCATGGCGATCATCAGCATCGTGGATATATTGTTGCTCCACTGCACCGTATCCTCAAAAAGCAGCACCCGTACTGCCAAAAATTTCGGTGCTATAAATGCCATCGTGATAGCGGCACCCGTAAGGCCCCACCATAGAAGATCGCGCGCAAAGCCCTCCCGCACGGCAACGTCGCGATATTCATTCTTCATGATCAGATACGACAGCACCAGCCCCGGGCCAAGACCCATCATAAAGATGATCGAGGCAGGGCGGAAATAATCTGCCGCAGGGATCATACCGACACCGCCAAGCAGCGTTGCCACACTTACCGCTATCAAGGGCCAAAGGCTTGGTCCTCGCACAAAGCGCGGCTTGGTGCGCCACAAATAAAAGCCCAGCGCCACCACGACGATCGGTGCTAACCAGATATAGTCAATGAACACCGAAAAGGAATCGTAACAAAAAATAAGCAGCAGCGTCAGCTGTAAGAACGGCAAGGTCAGCAGCTTTACGTTTTTTTGCGTAAAGAGCCCCACGCAAAGCAGCAGCAAAAGCGCCACGACAAAGGGGACGAGCTTTTTGGTCTCGCCCCCGGTGAAAACCGCCACGAAAAACACCGCAAGGCTAAGACCTGCGCGATACAGCACCTCACCGTATTTGAAAAGCAGGGTTTTCATATATTGTCCTCCAACGGAGTTTAATTCTTGTTGGTATCCTTGGCGCGGTATGCGTATTTACCATATCGGCTTGAATACCCGTAACGTGAGCCGGAATGATAATAGCCAAGCGCACCCTTTACATCAACATCATTCAAAACAAAGCCCGCAATATTGGCATGCATCGTCTGCATCGTTTCCACCACCTCCTGAACGGCGGGGATCTTAGAATAGCCTACACGCACCACCAGAATATAAGTGGATACGACAGAGGTCACCACGCTTGCGTCAGAGGTTTCCAGAATGGGAGGCAGATCGATAAATACATAATCGTACTGTGCCTTTGCCTCGGCAATAAGCTGCTGCATACGCTCGGACGAAAGCAGCTCGGAGGGGTTAGGAGGGATATGTCCGCAGGAAAGCACGTCAAGATTTTCATATGCATTCTTGACGACAGCATTTTCAAAGGGCTTTTGCTCGATACCGGCCAGCACCTCAGAAAGGCCGTGACGGTCGGCGCTAAGCGAAAAGATCTTATGCTGCACGGGGCAACGCATGTCGCCGTCGATCAGCAATACCTTCTTACCAAGCTGAGCAAAGCTGATCGCCACATTGGCGATCACCACGCTCTTGCCTGCACCCGCAAAGCCTGAGGTTATGCCAAAGACGGGACTCGTATCATCCCCGTGCCCCACGTACCTCAGATTGGTGCGCAGGGTCCTGAAGGACTCCGCAAGCGAAAACGGAGTATCAGCCGACAGCAATCTACCCTCATAATTACGCTGAATACGATTGGGGTCACGGGCGTTGTCAAAGGTCTCACGCATATGGCGCTTTCCACCCTCCTGCTTTTTGGCAGACCATTGTGGGATCGAGCCGATAATAGGCACGTCCTTGCAGATGGCTTTCAGATTTTGTGCGTCATAAACCGTTTTATCAAGGAAGGTGCGCAGGAAAAAGTATGCGTAGGTCAATACCACCAGCAGCACACCGCCAACAGCCGTATTCAAAAGCACGTTGGGAGAATCAGGCACAGTATCAAGCGAACCGTAGTTGATCATCTTGATATTTATATAGGTGCGCGCACTGTCGCTTAACAGCATTTGCGGTGCCAGCTCCTGCACCACAGACAAAATATCATAGGCCTCCTGCGCATCGGTCGAGGTGACCTTCACGGTAAATTGAGCAAGGTCACCGTCAGCGGTGGCATTGAGCTTTTTGGAAAGCTGCTTCGAGGTAAGTGCCTTACCAAAGCGCTCGTTATATGCTCTTAATACCTCTCCAAGAAATACGTTGCCATTGATCTCATCGGCGTAGTTGGCGGCAAACAGGGCGGCACCGACCTGATAACCGCTGTTTATCATACTACCGTTCTCGACTATACTCTCCACCTTAAACTTGGCTGTGGAGGAATAGGTCGGGGTAAGCAGCAATTTCGTAAAGGCAAACGCCCCACCGGCGCCAATGACCAGTGCAAGCACCAGCCAGATCACGCGGCGACGCAGTACCGCCAATAGGAATCCGAATGTAATTTCTGTGGTCTTTTGTTGTTCGTTCATCGCTTTGATTACTCCTTTTTGGGTCGCGCCCCTGCTACCGTACGCGTATCCGCACGGTATGTGGGGACCAGGTCTTTGATCTTTGCAAGAATAGCGCCAACGTCATTTTGCGCGGCGGCCTCTCGCATATCTGCCAGCGCCAGCATCAACGTTTCATTGTCAACGGGCACAGGATTACCGATAAAAATTTTTTTGTTGGGGGTCTTGCGCATGCCCTCCTCGTCGAGCAGCAGCTCCTCAAACAGCTTCTCTCCGGGACGTAAGCCCGTGAAGGTAATGTCAATATCCTTATAGGGAATGTAGCCGGAAAGGCGGATCAGATTTTCTGCCAGCGTCACGATCTTAACAGGCTCACCCATATCCAGCACGAAGACCTCGCCGTCCGCGGCGTAAGCACCTGCCTGTAAAACCAGCGAAACAGCCTCGGGGATCGTCATAAAATAGCGGATAATGTCCTTATGCGTAACGGTTACGGGGCCGCCCTCGCTGATCTGACGCTTGAACAAGGGGATCACGCTGCCGTTACTGCCCAAAACGTTACCGAAGCGCACAGCCACGTAATCGGTAGTCTTTGACTGTGCCGCAAAATTCTGCACGATCATCTCGCATATGCGCTTGGTGGCGCCCATTACGTTGGTGGGGTTCACCGCCTTATCGGTGGATATCATCACAAAGCGCTCAACGCCAAAATCACTGGCGGCCTTTGCCACGTTATACGTGCCGAACACGTTATTCTTCACTGCCTCAGCAGGGCTGTTCTCCATCAAAGGCACATGCTTATGGGCTGCCGCATGAAATACGACGTGGGGCGCCACTTGGGCAAACACGTCAGCTACACGCCGCTCATCCCGCACACTGCCGATCAACACGCGCAGTGTCAGGTACGGATACGTGCGCCTGAGCTCCATCTCAATATCGTAGGCGTTATTTTCATAAATATCAAAGATCGTCAACGATGCGGGATTGTGTGCGGCGATCTGACGGCACAGCTCGCTGCCGATAGAGCCACCGCCGCCCGTCACCAGGATATGCTTGCCTTCGATATAAGCAAATACCTCGCGGGTATTTATCGTAATGGGCTCACGGCCGAGCAGGTCGTTGATGTTGATATCGCGCATATAGTTGGTCACAGCCGTGCCCGAAAGCATCTGATACACGCCGGGCAGGATCTGCACGCGGCAGCGCGTACGTGCGCAGATCTCACAAATGGCACTGATATCGGCCTTGCGCGCCGAGGGAATGGCGATAAAGATCTGCTCAATGCCGTGCTTTTGCACCATTTGTTCTATGGTATTACGGTTACCGACCACGGGCACACCGCAAATATTGGTATGTAATTTTTGAGGATCGTCATCGATGATACAAACAGGCAGAAGCTTGATCTTATCAGAGGCTTTGATCTCACGCACGATCATCGTGCCCGCGTCACCCGCACCGACTACCATCACAGGCGTGCGTCGGCTGCGTCCCTTGAAGCGATAGCGCCAAGCACGTGAAAAGCGATAGGCGTAGCGCGTCAGGCAGGTAAAATTGAACAGGATCAAAAAGGTAACGATGACCTCACGCACACCGTAACCGCCATCCAGGACCACGTTGATCAAAATACAAAGCGGCGTGGCGATCAGTGTGCCGAAGCACAATCGCAGCATTTCCTCAAAGCCTGCATTTTGCAAGGACATTTTGTAATATCCAAGCACCGCAAACACGGCAAGTGAAGCGGCACTCGTCGCCAGCAGTGCGGGTAACTCATCCGTGCTAAACCGTATGCTGCTTGTCAGCAACACACGTGTTATGAACAATGACAGTAAAAGTGCAAGCCAGTCAGCCGCAACAAGCAGGGCTATTTTGCGCACCTTTACCCAGCAAATATTTTTCATAAAGTCAAAACTCTCCTTTTTGACGGGGATTTTTATTCCACGTCTATTTTAATGTATTTACGCTCAGCAGTCAATGGAAATTTCAACCTTGGTCGATGGTAGCCCCTTCCTTTTCGCGGCGCTTTTCCTCACGCTCGCGCTCGTTTTTCTCCCGTTTTTCGGCCTTTTCGGCCTTTTCACGTTCACGCTTTTCGGCCTTTTCGGCCTCCTCGCGCTCTCGCTTTTCGGCCTTTTCGCGCTCGCGGCGCTCGCGCTCGGCCTTATCAGGGTCAGTATAGCGTGATTCCAGCATCTCCTGCGCCACCGTCTTCAAATAAGCGGAAAGCGATAAGATATCAAGCAGGGCGACTAAGAAATCACTGTCGTTTGTCATATCAAGCCCGTCCTCCTTTAAAAGAGAAAAGACCGTATCGGCTGTGCGGGCACGGTTGCCCTCCTTGATAGAGAGGAAACGGTGGTAGCAGGCGGTGAGATCCTTACCCGTAAAGCCGCAATCATTACGCGCACCTATCAGCACACGCTTGATCTCACTGATCGAAAGCGTATTTTTCAGCGCGTATACAAGCAGCATTTCAATGATATGCTCCTTGGTATACTTTTTGCCCTCGATCGGGCTGATGAGGCCGTCCTTTGAATAGTTATTGATCATCGTTTTAGTCAGTGCACGCTCGCGGTAACGCGCCGAGGCGACCGCGTTTTTATCAGCCACCAGGCTGAGTATCTGGTCCAGGTACAGATCAATGGCAGGGATATCGGTATCGGCCAGATCCGCATCGCTTACCGCGCGTGCGATCAGTGACGCAAGCTCCCTTTCATTCATCCCATCCCCTCCTTTCGACAGCTTTTGCACAGCAATGCAAAAATACACTTATTATATTATACCCTTTCTTAAACATAAAGTCAAGAGCACACACACATTTTGTCACAAAAGATAGGCCACGCCCTTATAAACAAAAAGTGCCCTTCCCCGACGCGATACCCATCTTGGGCATCAGTCGGGAAAGAGCAGCTTATTATCTTCTGCCGCTACCGTCGTCCCATAAAACGACGTTGCCTGCGGCGCGCGTTTTGCGCATATCAATGAGACGCTGATTGGCAGAGCCGCGGAAGCGCAATCGGATATCCTTTTGCGCCAATACAAACTCCCCGTCAACCAGCACGTCGATCAGCGATAGGATCTCATCGGTCACGTCGCATCGCGCTGAGCTGTCGGAAAGCAGCTCCTCCAGCACGTAGCCCGAATACATCCAGATCGATTTAGTGGGATACTGTGCTTTGATCCTGCGCAAAAGCGGCAAGATCGCCACTTGGTTTTGCACCTCCATCGGCTCACCGCCGAGCAAAGTGAAGCCTGTAATAAAATCAGGGGACATCAAATCAAGGATTTCCTGTACCGTTTCTGGGGTAAATGGCACGCCGTAGTCAAAATCCCACGTGTCGGGATTGAAGCACCCCGGGCAGTGATGCGTACAGCCCGACACAAAAAGCGACACACGCACGCCCGGGCCGTTGGCAATGTCACGCCCTTTAATTGCACCGTAATTCATCTATCAAAGGTGCAGCACGCGCTCTTGAATTTCCTTGGTCCTGCCCTGGTTCCAATACTGCGTGCCGATATAGCCGCACGTACGGCGCGCCACGTTCATCTTGTTCTGATCGCGGTTGTGGCAATGCGGGCATTCCCAAATCAGCTTACCGTCATCCTCAACAATTTGAATTTCACCGTCATAGCCGCAGACCTGACAATAGTCACTCTTGGTATTCAGCTCAGCGTACATAATGTTATTGTAAATAAACTTCATCACCTCAAGCACTGCATCAAGGTTGTCCTGCATATTAGGCACCTCAACGTAGCTGATCGCACCGCCGGGAGAAAGCTCCTGGAACTTAGACTCAAAGGCAAGCTTATCAAAGGCATCGATCTCCTGCGTCACGTGCACGTGATAGGAATTGGTGATATAGCTCTTGTCAGTAACGCCCGGGATCTTACCAAAGCGCTTTTGCAAGCACTTAGCAAACTTATAGGTGGTGGATTCAAGGGGCGTGCCGTACAGTGAATAGTGAATATTCTCCGCCTCTTTCCATTTCTTGCAGGCATCGTTGAGATACTGCATGACCTCAAGGCCGAACCTTTCACCCTCGGGATCAGTCAATTTCTTACCCGTCATGGCATATACGCACTCCCAAAGGCCCGCATAGCCAAGAGAAATGGTGGAATAGCCACCGTGCAAAAGCTTGGTGATGGGCTCACCCTTTTCAAGGCGTGCCAGTGCACCGTACTGCCACAAAATGGGGGCGGCATCAGACAGCGTGCCCTCAAGACGCTCATGACGGCATTGCAGGGCGCGATGGCACAGCTCAAGGCGCTCGTCAAGGATCTGCCAGAATTTTTCTGTGTCTCTGCCCTCAAGCATAGCGGTGCAGGCGGCGTCAACCAGATTGATGGTCACCACACCCTGATTGAAGCGGCCATAGTATTTCGCCTTGCCGTTTTCATCGACCCAGGGCGTGAGGAATGAGCGGCAGCCCATGCAGGTGTAGCAGTTGCCGTCACCGTTGTCATCGATCTTCAGCTTCTTCATCACCTTTTCGGAGATATAATCGGGCACCATGCGCTTAGCGGTGCATTTTGCGGCAAGCTTGGTGAGGTACCAGTAAGGAGCATCCTCACTGATGTTATCCTCCTCAAGCACGTAAATAAGCTTAGGGAATGCCGGCGTCACGTAAACGCCTGCCTCGTTTTTCACACCCATGATGCGCTGCTCAAGCATTTCCTCGATGATCATGGCAAGGTCCCTCTTGGTCTGCGCATCCTTGGCCTCGCCAAGATACATGAACACCGTGATAAAGGGTGCCTGGCCGTTGGTGGTGAGTAAGGTGACCACCTGATACTGAATGGTCTGCACACCGCGTCGGATCTCATCGCGCAGACGCTTCTCCACGATCTCAGCGGTCTTTTCAGCACCGGGGGTCACACCCAACGCCTCAAGCTCGCTCTTGACCTGACGGGCGATCTTCTCGCGTGATACCTGCACGAAGGGCGCAAGGTGCGTCAGGGAAATGCTCTGGCCACCGTACTGATTTGAGGCCACCTGTGCAATGATTTGCGTGGCGATGTTGCAGGCGGTGGAAAAGCTGTGGGGCTTTTCGATCAGCGTACCGCTGATCACCGTGCCGTTTTGCAGCATATCCTCAAGATTGACCAGGTCGCAGTTGTGCATGTGCTGTGCAAAGTAATCACTGTCGTGGAAGTGGATGATGCCCTCCTCGTGTGCAGCCACGATATCCTCAGGCAGCAAAACGCGGCGCGTAAGGTCCTTGGACACCTCGCCTGCCATATAGTCGCGCTGCACGCTATTGACGGTAGGGTTCTTGTTGGAGTTTTCCTGCTTCACTTCCTCGTTGTTGCATTCGATCAAGGAAAGTATATTCTCATCGGTGGTGTTTGCGCGACGTGCAAGGTTGCGCGTGAAGCGATAACGAATATAGCGCTTTGCCGTTTCGGGGGCGTTTTGCTGGATGATCAGCGTTTCCACCAGCTCCTGGATCTCCTCCACGGAAAGTGCACGTCCCACGTCCGTGCAGTAGTCCTCAATGACAAAGGAAATATAGTCAATTTGGCGCGCGGTCAGCTCGGGCTTGCCCTCGCCGCTCTCGTTTGCCTTCTCAATCGCACGCACGATCTTCGTGCGGTCAAAGGTAACCTCAGAGCCGTTTCTCTTAATGATCTTCATCTTTCCCTCTCCCTTCGGGCGTTCACGTCGCCCACTATATTTAGACACCGTTTTGAAATCACAACACTATATCTTGTGTCAGGCAGAAAATAGTATACCATGAACGAGCGAAAAAGGCAAGCACTTTTTAAAGAAAATAATACACAAAAATAACCCCTCGTTTTTGGTGCCTTTGTCATCTTTTTTCAATAGGTGAAAAAAGCGCCCACAGGGGGTTAAAAAACAGCCTTGACGGCATCATTTTTTTCGTCCCCCCTTGAAGGCTGACGTGCTTTGCCGGGCACCTATACAATATAAATGTAGAAAACAAGCCGCCTTTTCTCCCCTGACCCCTATCCCATAAGCAAGGGGCCTGCCTCCTTTGTGTGCGTATATATTTTTTGCTTTCCTCTTGCATTCTTACAAAAAATGCGGTAAAATATAAAGCGATTGTTAAAAAATAAAGGATATCTGCTATGGACGAAAGAACAAGAAAAGAAATACAGCGCCGACGCACCTTTGCGATCATCTCACACCCCGACGCAGGCAAGACCACTCTGACCGAAAAGCTTTTGCTCTACGGCGGTGCCATTCAATCGGCCGGGTCCGTGAAGGGCAAGCAAAGCGACCGCCACGCCGTTTCCGACTGGATGGAGCTTGAAAAGCAGCGCGGCATTTCTGTTACCTCCTCGGTGCTGCAGTTTGAATACGACGGCTATTGCATCAACATTCTCGACACCCCCGGGCACCAGGATTTCTCCGAGGACACCTACCGCACGCTGATGGCCGCGGATAGCGCCGTTATGGTCATTGATGCCGCCAAGGGCATCGAGCCCCAGACACGCAAGCTCTTTCACGTTTGCGCCAAGCGCGGCATTCCGATCTTCACCTTTATCAACAAGCTTGACCACGAGGCGCGCGACCCCTTTGACCTGCTTGACGAGCTTGAGCGCGAGTTTGGCATCGGCACCTACCCGATGAACTGGCCGATCAGCTGCGGCGTAACCTTCAAGGGCGTATACGACCGTCGTGAGCGTGCCATTCACGCCTTTGACGATGCGCACCGCGGCAGAAGCCGCCTCGACGCCATCGCCTGCGACATTTCCGACACCGAAAAGCTTGATAAGCTGATTGGCGAAAATCTGCGCACCGAATTGGTGGAGCAGGTCGAGCTGCTTGATGGCGCCTCGTTTGATTTTGATCTGGAGGCCATTGCCAAGGGAAAGCTCTCGCCCGTGTTTTTCGGCTCGGCCCTCAACAATTTCGGCGTAGAGGATTTTCTGCGTTACTTCCTGCAGCTGACCCCGACGCCCCTGCCCCGTACCACCGGGACCGACACCGTCGATCCGTTTGACGACCGCTTCTCTGCATTTGTTTTCAAAATTCAGGCCAATATGAACAAGGCCCACCGCGACCGCATTGCCTTTTTGCGCATCTGCTCGGGCAGATTTGAGCGCGGCAAGGAATACTATCATATGCAGACAGGTAAGCCCATCAAGCTGGCACAGCCCCAGCAAATGATGGCAGAGGAGCGCGAGGGAATCGAGGAGGCATTTGCAGGTGACATCATCGGCGTGTTTGACCCGGGTGTATTTTCGATCGGCGATACCGTTTGCACCAAGGACCGCAAAATCGCCTTCGAGGGCATCCCCACCTTTGCGCCCGAGCATTTTGCCATGGTAGAGCAGATCGACTCCATGAAGCGCAAGCAATTCGCCAAGGGCATGAACCAGATCGCACAGGAGGGCGCCATTCGCATCTTCTTTGAGCCCGATGCCGGCTACGAGCGCGTATTCGTCGGCGTCATCGGCACCCTGCAATACGACGTGCTGCAATTCCGTATGAGATCGGAATACGGCGTGGAATATATCAAACGCGAATTGCCGTTCCAATATATCCAGCGCATCGCCGCCTACGAGGGGGACCTTGCACGCCTGAATCTTGCCTCTGACACCAGGCGCGTCACGGACGTGCGCGGGAAAAATTATCTGCTTTTCACAGGACAGTGGAGTATCAAATGGGCGCTTGACAACAATCCCTCGCTCGTGCTTGAGGACTTCGATCGCCAATAATTCCAAAATTCAGATATAATTTTCCATTTTTTAGTTTTAAATATTTCAGTTTTTCCAAAAATTAGCCTGAAGCAGGCCAAGACAGCGGATCTGCACTGCCGTTTGCCACGGCTCACCTTTGAAAAATTCTTCCATTTGGATAATGCGCGTTGTCGATTGACAACGCGCGTTTTTTATGTTATACTCTATATGTATACTGTCATTTCGGGCGCACGTGCGCCCTCGCAAGAATATCAAAAAAGGAGTCCGACTATATGGCCTTTTGTAAAGAGTGCGGCGGTGCCCTGCCCGAGGACGGCAGTCCTTGCCCCTGCACGAGCCAACAAAGCCCGCCTGACAACGCGAGCACGCATCACCGCTTTCCGTTAGCAGCCATTCCCGTTATTTTGATCGTTGCCCTGGTGGCACTTCTGATCATCCTGCTTTCGGTGGGCGATTTTATCCTGCCCGAGCGCATACCGCTGTTTAACAAAAAGCTGGTGCCCATAGCTACCGCCGTGACCGAAAACGGCACAACAGTAGTCAAATGGGGGTATGCTGACAAGAACGGAAAAACAGTGATCGACACCAAATTTGAAATGGCGCGCGAATTTGCGTCAAACGGTCTTGCCCCCGTCAAGCAAAACGGCTTGTGGGGCTATATCAACAAAAAGGGCGATTTTACAGTCGCCGTGCAGTTTGAGGAGGCTGAGCCCTTTACCTCAAGCGGCTTTGCCTGCATCAAGCAAAACGGCTCCTGGGGATATATCAACCGCCGCGGCAGCGTGGTCATCAATCCGCAGTTTGACAGCGCCTATCCCTTTGCCAGAAACGGCCTTGCGCTGGTTTCCATTGGCGGCAAGTACGGCTACATCAACACCGAGGGCGTTTACGTGATCGAGCCCCGCTTTGATGCCGCCCGTCCCTTTGACGATAACGGCTACGCCGCTGTGCTGGCCCTTTCACACTGGGGCATGATCGACAAGCACGGCGATTGGGTGATCAATCCCCAATTCGAAGCCATCGAATCCTTCGCCGACAACGATCTCGCGCTGGTGATGAAGGAGGGCAAGTACGGCTTTATCAACCGCGACGGCATGTACACCGTGGCCCCCACCTATGAATACGCCGAATCCTTCAGTGAGGGGCTGGCATTGGTGAAAAAGGACGGAAAATACGGCTTTATCGATAAAAACGGCGTGGTCGTCATTGCCCCAACCTACACCATGGCCGGATCCTTTGCCGAAAACGGTCTTGCTGCCGTGCAGAGTGCGGCAAACGCCGATCTGTGGGGCTATATCAACAAAAAGGGCGAGGTCGTCATTGCCGCGCAATACACCGAGGCCCACACCTTCAAAAACGGCTACGCCGCCACGAAAAAGGACGGCTCCTACGCCTTTATCGACAAGAAGGGCACGACCGTGCTGCGCCTTGATGCCGATTATCTGCACGTGAGCGATTTTATGTCAGATGGCTACATGCTGGCCGTCCGCGTGGATGCCACAACGGGCGAGAGCACTTATCATATTTTCAGCAAAAACGGGGATATTAACGAGGCGGGCTACTTGTTCGTCCTGCCGCGCTCACTGACCGACGGCCCCGAGATCCCACGCGGCACACACTAAGCACGATCACCCTTCCGACGTTCGGATAAAAAATATAAAGAGAGGTAATACTTATGAGCGAAAAGGATATGCAAGAGGTCGACATTTACATTCTGCAGGATGAGGAGGGCGTCGAGCACGAGTTCGAGCTCATCGACACCTGCGAGAAAAACGGCGTAAAATATTACGCCATGGTTGCCGTAGAGGATGCCGAAAAAAATGACGACATGTGTGAATACACCATTCTGAAGGCCGTCATGGAAAACGGCGAGGAATGCCTGGTGACCATCGAGGATGACGATGAGTTTGACGACGTGGCAGACTATTTTGACGACAAATTTGCCACTGAGATCGACTACGACAAATAATCCGCTTCGATAATACGCCTGCCTTGTGCGTGATAGCCGATTGGTGGAGCCGACGCATACGAATTGGAGCCCGAAACCGTCCCACTGCGGTTTGCAGACCTCCCGTTCCTCATAGCCGATTGACTTGTCTCGGCGGGGGAAGCGGACGTTGGGAGCAGTAATGCCGTGGGCAGGGCACCGCCTTGTGAAAACAGGGTTCCTTGATATCGGCTACACGGCTTGGCGGGTCTTTCTTTCGCGCATAGCGCGAGAGGCCGCGGCGGCGGCCTTGCGCTCTGGCAAGGTCGCCGCTTTATTTTAAACTTTTTTGAAATTCATAGATCGGAGAACATATCATGGGCATTATCAAAGCTACACTCTCCGCCATTGGCGGAAGCCTTGCAGACAGCTGGCTTGAGGTTATCGAAGCCGGCGAAATGAGCGACACCACTGTTTTTACAAAGGGTGTAAAGGTTCGCAAAAGCGATAAGCGCAGCGCCAACAAGCGCGGCACAGAGGACACCATTTCAAACGGCTCGGTCATTCACGTATACGACAATCAGTTCATGCTGCTCGTTGACGGCGGCAAGGTGGTGGATTTCACCGCCGAGCCCGGTTATTACAAGGTCGACAACAGCGCCATGCCGTCGTTGTTTGCAGGACAGTTCGGCAAGGCGATCTTAGAGAGCTTCAGCCGCATCAAATTCGGCGGCACGCCCTCCTCGGCACAGCGTGCCTACTTTATCAATCTTCAGGAGATCAAGGGCATCAAATTCGGCACGCGCACGCCTGTAAACTACTTTGACAGCTTCTACAATTCCGAGCTTTTCCTGCGCGCCTTCGGCACCTATTCCATCAAGATCACCGACCCCCTGAAATTCTACGCTGAGGCCGTAGCACGCAACGCAACACACGTAGATATTGCCGATATCAACGAGCAGTACTTAGACGAATTTTTGGAGGCGCTGACCGCCGCCATCAACGCCATGTCGGCTGACGGCATCCGCATTTCCTACGTTGCCTCCAAATCGCGCGAGCTTTCGGACTATATGTCGCGCGAGCTTGACGCCAAATGGCATGCACTGCGCGGCATGGAGGTGCTCTCGGTCGGTCTTGCCAGCGTTTCCTACGACGAGGAATCCAAGAAGCTTATCAATATGCGCAACCAGGGTGCCATGCTCAGTGACGCAGCGGTACGTGAGGGCTACGTGCAGGGCGCCATGGCACGCGGCTTTGAAAATGCGGGCAGTAACCCCGCAGGCGGCACCACCGCCTTCATGGGTATGGGCATGGGCATGGGGGCCGCCGGTGGCTTCGGCGCCTTTTCCGAAACCAACCGCGCCGCAATGGAGCGCGATGCGGCAGCACGCACAGCCGCCCAAAAGGAGGGCTGGACCTGCCCGAAATGCAGCACCGTGAACGACGGCAAATTCTGCCGCGAATGTGGCGAAAAGCAGCCCGGCGCGGGCGGCTGGGTCTGCCCCAAGTGCGGCAAGACAAATACGGGCAAATTCTGCAGCGAGTGCGGCGAGCGAGCCCCTGCAAAGGATAAATGGTTCTGCCCTGATTGCGGCACCGAAAACAGCGGCAAGTTCTGCCAGAACTGCGGCAAAAAGAAGGACTGATCCATGAACGGAACCGCCCTTACATATCATTGCCCAAACTGTGCGGCAGGACTCTCCTTTGATCCCGAAAAGGGCAAGCTTTGCTGTGAATACTGCCTGTCTGAATTCACCGAGCAGGAATTGGCGCAAGCCGCCGGCCAACGGGAAGCGGAGGAAGCCGCCTCGGCCGCCGCTGAGCGCGCAGCCGAGGAAAGCGAGGTGCCCAACGAGGAATTTTGTGCGCAGCTCAATATCTACGCCTGCAATGCCTGCGGCGCTGAGATCATGGCCGACGACAACACCGCGGCCACCATCTGCCCCTATTGCCACAATCCCGTTTTGCTGACAGGGCGCCTTACAGGACAAATGCAGCCGCACAAGATCATCCCCTTTCAGATCGACAAGGAGGAAGCAAAAAAGCGCTTTCTTGATTTTGCCGGCAAAAAATGGTTTGTACCGCGCACATTTATATCAGAGGCACAGGTCGAAAAAATGCAGGGCATCTACTACCCCTTCTGGGTGACCGATGCTGACACCGGCGCCTCTATGTCGGCGCGCGCTACGCGCGTGCGCACCTGGCATTCGGGCGATTATCGCTATACGGAAACCTCCAAATTTCACATCCTCCGCGCAGGCGAGATCCATTTTGAGGATATCGTGACCCCTGCCATCACCGAGGAGGACCGTGAAATGTTAGACGGGATCCTCCCCTATCCCCCCAGCTCGTTGCAGCCCTTTTCCATGCCCTATTTGTCGGGCTTCATTGCCAAAAAGCGCGATATTGAAAAGGAGAGCGTGCGTGAGGCCGTACGTGCGCGTATGCAGCAATACGCCGCCACGCTCCTGCAAAACACCATCGGCCCCTACACCACAGTGACTCCCTCGGCCCCGCGTCTGCTCACGCGCGCCATGCATTGGGACTACACACTTATGCCGATCTGGCTTTTAACCTATCACCATCGCGGCAAGGTCTACACCTACGCCCTCAACGGCTACACAGGTAAGGTTTTCGGCCGCCTGCCCGTGTGTCCCAAGCGACTTTCACTCTTAGGCATCATCACGGGACTGGCGGCAGGTATAGCTGCCGCGCTTGTAAAGCTTTTCTTGCTTGGTTAAAGGGGGACGGGTATGAAAAAATCACTGTTTTTAATAATCCTTCTCATTGCTCTTTTCGCCCTGCTGACGCTTTCGGCCTCCGCTTTTACCGTGGAGGTGAGAGACGACATCGGCATACTTGATTTTGATGCGCTGGCGATCGATCGCGATGCCGAAGCCTCAGAAATGCTGCAAGACACACGCTTTGGTATACTCACGACCATGTCGCTATACCGCGACGATTATCCCTCCAATTCATCGGTGAGAAGCAGGTTTGACATCACAGCGCAAGAAAGCGCGGTGATCCTGGTCCTGCGCCTCTTGGGGGACACGTACTATTATGACATCTATCTGTACGGTGAGGCCGACGAGATCTTCAGCGATGCCGACGTTGATGCCGTATTAGACGACACGGGCGTATACAGCAACCTCAAGGGCGGTCGCTTTGAGGCAGGCGCCCAAAGCTTTTTCTCCCTGTGTGCCGATGTGCTGCAGGAGCATTATGAAAAGCTCGCCGCACGCGAGGCACGGGCGCCACTGGTTGCCGTGATCGTAGGCGTGATCGCTGCCGTAACGGTAGGCGGCGGCAGTGTTCTTGGCGTTGTTTTGTACTACCGCAAAAAGCGCCACGGCGAGACCTATCCCTTGGATCGCTATGCTCGCTTACGGCTGACAGCACGTGAGGACCGCTTTGTCGGCAGCTTTGTCACCCGCACACGTATCCAAAGAAACAGCGGCAGTCACGGTGGCAGAGGTGGCAGCGGCGGTGGCGGCGGTGGCGGCAGACGCGGCGGACGCTGATACAATCAAAACGGGACTGAGTCATTTGATGCACAAGGCGCGATCGCGACCCGAAGGCGTATATGATACGTCAAGAGGAGCGAGCGCGTCTAAAAAACTCACATTAAAATCTGAAATTACACAAGCAATTTCTTTCTTAGGTAAGAGTGGCAAGTGACTTAAGTACCAAGAAGCAAGGCTTTAGGGCGAGTTCACATTATTCACTCTTGCCTAAAAAAAACGAAACCGCTTTCCTTATTTACGCACGATGGCGTTTAGAAAGCGGTTTCTTTTTTTATTTATTTCTGTGTGTTTTTGGTGGGCGCGAATGAATCAGTCCCGTAAATTTTTGTCAAATTATCTTTGCACACGGCCCGAGCCGTCGCCGCCTGCCAGCTTTTCGACCTCGGCTACGCTCACGCGATTGTAGTCACCCTCCACGCTGTGCTTAAGCGCAGAGGCTGCCACTGCAAATTCAATGGCTTCCTTTGCCGACTTGCCCGACAGCAGTGCATAAATCAGGCCGCCGCCAAAGCTGTCGCCGCCGCCAACGCGGTCAACGATATGCAGATGATAGCTCTTGGAAAAATAATAATCCCCACCGTCATAAAGCATACCTGCCCAGTCGTTATCGCTGGCAGAGATCGAGGTGCGCAGGGTAATAGCCACCTTCTCAAAGCCAAACTTATCCGCCAACTGCTTCGCTACCGACTTGTAGCCCTCGTGATCAAGCTTGCCGCCGTAGATATCGGTATTCTCAGCCTCAATGCCGAACACGTCCTTGGCATCCTCCTCGTTGGAGATGCACACGTCAACGTATTGGCAAAGCTCAGTCATCGCGGCACGCGCCTCGGCGCGCGTCCAGAGCTTGCCGCGGTAATTGAGGTCACAGGAGATCTTCACACCGTGTGCCTTGGCTGCTATGCAGGCCTGCTTACAAATTTCAACAAGATTGGCGCCAAGCGCGGGCGTAATGCCCGTAAAATGGAACCAGTCAGCCCCCTCAAAGATCGCATCCCAGTTAAAGTCAGCAGGGCTTGCCTCCTGAATGGCGGAATGCGCACGGTCGTAAATGCAGACCGAGCCACGCTGAGAGGCGCCCTTCTCGAGATAATAAATGCCCACGCGATCACCGCCGCGCACGATCTTAGAGGTGTCGACACCGAAATAGCGCAGCGAATTCACTGCCGCCTCGCCAATGGCGTGCTTGGGAAGCTTGGTGACGTACACGCTATCAAGCCCGTAGTTGGCAAGCGACACGGCCACGTTAGCCTCGCCGCCGCCAAAGGTGGCCTGCATCTGATCATTCTGGAAAAAGCGGTAATAGCCGTTGGGAGCCAATCTGAGCATCAATTCACCAAAGGTAACAACGCGTTTCATTTCTTTTCCTCCATTTTTGCAAGTGCTTCCTTGACGAAAAAGCTACCGCCAATGGCAGCAACCTTGTCAAAGGCCAGAAATTCATCAATATTGCCGCGGTCAACGCCCCCCGTAGGGATAAATCTCACCTGCGGGAACGGGGCGGAAAGCGCCTTGAGTGCGGCAAGACCGCCGTAAATATTGGCAGGAAAAAACTTCACCGTGCTGATGCCAAGATCAAGAGCCTGCATGATTTCAGTGGGCGTTACACACCCCGGATAATAGGGAACGCCCGCCTTGCGGCACACCGCCGCCACCTCGGCAGAAAGCCCGGGGGACACAATAAAGGTAGCGCCTGCCTCAAGCGCTGCATGACACTGTGTGGCATTGATGACAGTACCCGCACCGATCTCCATATCGGGATATTGCTTCACGGCATACGCGATCGCCTCGGCGGCACAGGCCGTACGGAACGTGATCTCAGCGCACATAATACCACTGCTTTTCAGCGCAGTTAAAATTTTATCGGTCTCCGATAACTCCTTGATAACGACGACGGGTATAAATTTTTCCATAGCCTTTCCTCCATCAGCAACTGATTTAAGCCTATTTTAACATATTTCTATGTAGTTGACAAGTAGCATTCTGTATTTTTTCAACCTGTTCTCTTGCTGCACGTTATATACTTCGTCAAAAGGTCTCCCTCAAAGCAGTGTTGCCGCTATGCACGCATAACATTCACACGGCATCAAGCGGCGGGATCCAAGGCATATACGCCTCTTTAGGCAGCATGCATA
Source organism: Oscillospiraceae bacterium (assembly GCA_015064125.1). GTDB lineage: Bacteria > Bacillota > Clostridia > Oscillospirales > CAG-272 > Firm-07. The sequence goes on along the minus strand of SVSV01000003.1, from coordinate 15,675 downwards.
CTGCTGCTTGCACTTTTTGGCATATTTCACTATTGCCAAATATCGTATTATATGTTAAAATAAAGCCATCCCTGACATTGTTATGATAGTTTTTAGATACACGTGAGGAAAATTATGAAACGATTGTTCTGCCTTTTACTGACGCTTTGTCTTTTGCTGCCCTGCCTGCTGCTCACTGCCTGCGGCCCTGACGAGGAGCCCGGCGATAACGGTGAAGGCAGCATCACCGAAGGCACTGACACCCCCACATTGAGCTTCACCCTGCTGGATGACGGCACCTACAGTGTGTCCAAGGGTGGGCTGGGCTATGCCCGTGAGATCGTTATTCCCGCCACACACAACGATAAGCCCGTCACGCAGATCGCAGCGAAGGGCTTTCTCAACGCGGGCTTTGAAAAAATCACGATTCCCGCCAGCATCCAGGTGATCGGCGCTGAGGCCTTCAGCGGCTGCACCTACTTTAAGGAGATCGTCCTGCCCGAAGGGCTGAAGGAGATCGGCGACAGCACCTTTAAGAGCTGTATTTATCTTGAGGCGATCAACATTCCCGCAAGCGTGACGCGCATTGGCCATAATGCTTTTATGGGCTGCACGAGCCTGACGAGCGTTACCGTCCCCGAGGGCGTGACCGAGATCGGCGCACAGGCCTTCTGGGGATGCCTCAACATCAAATCCTTTTCCCTGCCGAGCACCCTGAAGACCGTAGGGTATATGGCCTTTGCCATCATTGGCGATGATACGCTGGATAAACCCCATGACTTAGAATATTACACCCTTGACGGCAACAAATATCTCGGCAACGCACAAAATCCTCGCCTTGTGCTGGTAGAGCTCGGTGATAAAAGCATCACCCAGTACGCCATCCCCACCGACACACGCATCATCTACAGCTATGCATTTCACTCCTCCGCCATCACACAGGTTTTGATACACGCCGACGTCACCGGCATTTCCGCTTACGCCTTCTATTACTGCGAGGAGCTGACTGCCGTTCACATCCCTGACAAGGTCACCGTGCTTGGCGAGGGCGCCTTCCGTGGCTGCCGAAAATTAAAAAAGGTCACGGGCATGAACTTCATTGAGGAGATCGGCGACTACGCCTTTTTAGGCTGCTCCTCTGCCTCAAATTCCTTTGAGATCAGCATCAGCAGCACGCTGAAGGCGATCGGCTCCAGCGTTTTCCCCTCAGTCGCCGCCCTCAAGTGCACCACTGACAAGGACGTTACTTATCTCGGCAACAGCACAAACCCCTATCTGATCGCCATTCGCGCACTGAACCCCTCCTCCACAAAAAGCTATACCATCCATCCCGATACCAAGATCATTTACGAGAACGCCTTCCAATACTGCATACAGATCACCTCCATCCTCATTCCCGACGGCGTGTTTAAGCTGAGCTCGGGCGCCTTCAGGGGCTGCTCTGATCTTGACTACGTATCATTGCCAAACACCCTTCAGACCATTGAGGCCTCCGCCTTTCGAAACTGCACACGATTGCAGAGCATCGTGATCCCCGACAGCGTAACGTATATCGGTGTAGGTGCGCTTTACGGCTGCACCGGCATAGCAACCATCAAGATCCCCTTTGTCGGCACCTCCCCCGAGGGCGGCAACGTACTGTTTGGCTCCATTTTCGGTGCTACCACACTGGATCACCACGTTACCCGTGTGCCCAAGGCCCTGCACACCGTCATCGTCACCGGTGGCAAGACGATCGGCAGTGCCGCCTTCAGCGACTGCGAATACATTGAAAGCATCACTCTCCCCGCCTCTCTTGAGCACATTGGTGAGGGCGCCTTCTTCTTCACAAAAAGGCTTTCCGCCGTCCATATCAGCGACGTGGCAGCCTGGTGCAACGTCGTGATGGATACCTCCACCTCCTCGCCGTTTACCTACCCCGGTAAGCTTTATCTGAACGGAACACGCGTGAGAGAGCTACAGATCCCCGACGGGGTGACCTCCATCAACACCTTTGCCTTTATGAACACGCTCGGCATCGAAAAGGTGGTCATACCCGATTCGGTCACGGTGCTGGGCGACGACTGCTTTAAAAACTGCAAGGACCTCACCACCGTGGAATTTGGCAAGGGCGTCATCGAGATCAAGAGCTCGGCATTTGAAAATTGCAGCAAATTGACCGATCTCACACTCCCCCAAAATCTTGAGATCTTAGAAAGCTCCTGCCTGCGTGGCTGTAGCAGCCTGACTGAGATCGTCCTTCCCAGATCCCTGCGCTTTATCGGCGACCGCGCCTTTAAGAGCTGCGATGCACTTGAAAAGATCACCTTCAAGGGCAAATTCCACTGGCAGGTGCTCCTCTCACGCACCGATACCAAGGGCGAAAAGCTTTTCTTGTTTATGAAAGAGAAAAACGCCACGTATCTGGTAGAGGATTACGCCAATTGCTACTGGGTGCGTACCAAATAATGAAGATCGCCTGCCGATAGCGTGATGTCCTTAACGAACGATCTCACTATCGGCAGGTGATTTTTTATCCGTGTCATATTTCATAATTTCCATGTCTATTTATATATTGTATCCACGTGGGCATTATGCTATAATAAAAAAGAGTGCGACTGTGTCGCAATTATCACGAACGGAGGGATCTGTGATGAATATTATCGTTTGTAAAAGCTACGATGAGATGTCCCTGCGCGCTGCACAAATGGTAGCAGCGCAAATGAAAGAAAAGCCGTGCAGTGTGATCGGCCTTGCTACGGGCTCCACACCCGAGGGGCTTTATAGACAGCTTGTAAATATGTACAAAAGCGGTGAGATCAGCTTCAAGGGTGTCACTACGATAAACCTTGACGAATATTACCCCATCGCCCCCGCCAACGATCAAAGCTATCGCTACTTCATGGATCACCATCTCTTTGACCACTTGGATATTGATAAGGCCAACACCCACGTTCCCGACGGCACCGCCGCGGATCCCGCGGCTGAGGCACGCCGTTACGAGGAGCGGATCACCGACCTTGGCGGCATCGATCTGCAGATCCTCGGCATCGGCCGCAACGGTCATGTGGGCTTCAACGAGCCCGCCCAAAGGCTGATGCTCGACACGCATATCACAGACCTCACAAAGAGCACCATTGAAGCAAACTCGCGCTTCTTTGCCAGCCCAAACGACGTACCCCGTCAGGCGCTTACCATGGGCATAGGCTCGATCTTCAAGGCAAGGCGCATCATTATAATGGCCTCGGGCGCCAACAAAAAGGATGCTGTCCGCGCCATGCTTGAGCGCACGGTGGACACCGCCTTCCCCGCTACGATCCTCAATCTTCATCCAAACGTGACGCTGATCTGCACCGCAGACGTACTGGAATAATCTCACTTTTTCAAAGCAAAAAGCCGCAGCCGCACCGACAAACATCAATTTGTCGGTGCGGCTGATCTTGCTCATGCAAATCGCGCAAGCTTTTTTGCAAAAGGGGTTTACAAACACCGCTTGATCGTGTATAATATAATTAAGAACATCTATGAACGGGAAAATGCCTGTAACAGCGTTCAGAGAATGCGGCCTTGGCTGTGAGCCGCACACGCAACGGACAGGAGATGTGCACCCGTGAGATGCAGCGGTGAGCCTCAACCGTCAACGGTTGTCGTTAGCCCCTGCCGTTTTCCGCGTTAAGGATAACCGTTTTCTGACGGTGAGGGGGGCGTGTCCTCCAAAGCAGAGTGGAACCGCGGTTCATGCCGCCTCTGTGCCCGATGGGTGCAGAGGTGTTTTTTATTTGTGAGGTAGGTATATGGATTACGAGAAATTGATTGACGGTGCCGTTATGCTGGGGCAGGCCCTGCGCAAAACGGCCAAGGAGCTCCGCCGCGACACGCGCGAGCTTTTAAGTGAAATTCAATACGACGTCGAGGCCTTTCGCCAACGCGACCCTGCCGCCACGGGTACTGTAGAAATTTTACTGCTGTACTCGGGGCTTCACGCGCGCACCGCGCATCGTCTGTCCCACAAGCTTTATCAAAAGGGACACACCTTCTCAGCGCGTATGATCAGCCAGGGGACAAAATTTATCACAGGCATTGAGATCCATCCCGGTGCCACCATCGGGCGCGGACTGGTCATCGACCACGGCACGGGTGTTGTCATTGGTGAAACCGCCGAGATCGGTGACAACTGCACGATCTACCAGGGCGTTACGCTGGGCGGTACGGGCAAAAACACAGGCAAGCGCCACCCCACGCTCGGCAACAACGTAATGGTGGGCGCAGGTGCCAAGGTGCTGGGTCCCTTAACGATCGGTAACAACGTTAAAATTGCCGCAGGCGCCGTGGCCCTGCACGATATCCCCCACGACTCCACCGCCGTCGGTATTCCCGCACGCGTGGTAAGCGTTGGCGGCGTGCGCATTGCCAACGACCTTGACCAGATCCACATTCCCGACCCCATCAAGGAGGAGATCGCCGCACTGCGCGCCGAGAGCGACAAGCTGCGTCGCCGTATTCTCAAGCTTGAAAAAAACGCCAAAAAGGAAGTAACGTGAGGAGCAAGCCATGATTCTTTATAACACCGCAACCAGAAAAAGAGAAGAATTTGTACCCAACGAGCCCGGCAAGGTCAGCATCTACACCTGCGGCCCGACGGTCTATCATTTTGCCCATATCGGCAATCTGCGCACCTACATTATGGAGGATATCCTTGACCGTTACATGCGCTATCAGGGCTATGACGTGAAGCGTGTGATGAATATCACCGACGTCGGACATCTGTCAAGCGACGGTGATACGGGTGAGGACAAAATGCTCAAGGGTGCCAAGCGCGAAAAGAAATCTGTGCTTGAGATCGCTGAATTTTATACCGATTGCTTTTTTGACGATTGCAAAAAGCTCAATATCCGCCGCCCTGACGTAGTTGAGCCCGCGACCGCCTGCATCGACTCGTTTATTGAGGTCATCACCTCTCTTTTAGAAAAGGGCTATGCCTACGAGGCAGGCGGCAACATCTACTTTGATACCTCTAAGCTGAAGGAATATTACATTTTCAACGACTTCAAGGAGGAGGACCTGGCCGTTGGCGTGCGAGAGGGCGTAGAGGAGGACGGCAATAAAAGGAACAAGGCCGACTTCGTTTTGTGGTTCACCAAATCGAAGTTTGACGACCAGGAGCTGAAATGGCAAAGCCCGTGGGGACTTGGCTATCCCGGCTGGCACATCGAATGCTCCTGCATTGCAATGAAGCATCTCGGAGAGCGGCTGGATATCCACTGCGGCGGCATTGACAACGCCTTCCCCCATCACACCAACGAAATTGCCCAAAGCGAGGCTTACCTTGGCCACAAATGGTGCAATTATTGGATGCACGTGCTGCACCTCAATACCGACGACGGCAAGATGTCCAAATCCAAGGGCGAATTTTTAACGGTTTCTCTGCTGGAAAGCAAGGGCTATGACCCGCTGGCATACCGTTTCTTCTGCCTTGGCTCGCACTACCGTCGCTCGCTGGTATTTTCATATGAAAATCTCGACAATGCCGCGCTGTCCTTCGGAAAGCTTTTAACACGCATTTCGGCCCTGAAGGTAACCGAAGGCGAGGAGATCGACACCGTGGCACTGGAGGCGCTGCGCGACAAATTCAAAAAGGCGCTTGACAACGATCTGAACACCTCGCTTGCCATCACCGCGCTTTACGACGTGCTGAAATCCGCGACCAACGCCGCCACCAAGCGCGCCGCCATTGCCGATTTTGATACTGTCCTTGCCCTTGACCTGCTTGCAAAGGCTGACGAGCTTTCCAAAAAGCGCGAGGAGGAGGCCGCAAAGGCTGCCATCCGTGTCTATTCGGACGATCCTGAGATCCGTGCGATCGAAGAAGCCATCGATGCCCGCACCGCCGCCAAAAAAGCAAAAAACTATGCCGAGGCCGACCGTATTCGCGCCGAGCTTCTGGCCAAGGGAATCACGCTCACTGACACCGCAGCGGGCACGACCTGGGCAAAATCCTGATCTTCTCTTTGCGAAGTTACCATATTACACCATCTTTTTTTGTAGCATTGCACAAAAACAAAAAAAGCCCTTGCATTTTTTTGAAGTTTGTGCTATAATTCTATTATCCATAAAACTATAACGGAGGACATCGTATATGAAACTCTTTGCACGTGTCTTGTCTATTACATTAGTAGCAGTTATGCTTTGTCTGTGCTTCGCTGCCTGCAATAAAGAACAACTGATCGATGCCGGCGAGTACATCCGTGGTGATAAAGCCTTGAACGGTTACTACTACGGCTACATCTTTGAAGAGGATACCTTTACCTACGGCGAATATCTTGGCTACGTAAAGGACGAGGCCGCTTCTTATTCCGGCACCTACTCGCTTGAGATCGTCGAAAAGGAAGACAAAGAGGAGCAGGCTGCTGATGAGGAAAACATGAAGCGCTATGGCTTTATCACGTTCTATTACACGGATGCCGCAGGCACGGCTGTTGAGCGCAAGGAGCCCATTGAGATCGACGATATGCAGGGCATTCTTTGGATCGGCGATCTGCAGTACAACTGGTTTGAGAACTAATTTAAGACCCTCTTACTGAAAAAGGCCTCTGCCAAAGCAGAGGCCTTTTTTGCGTTATATTAAAAAAAGGCCAAGAGAAAAGCAAAAAAGACTTGTTTTCAACGAAAATGCATGATATAATAGAAACACGCGCGGCAAAGCCGCGCCAATATTTGATCTTATGGAGGATGATCACTATGAAAATGTTCGCTCGCACTTTGTCGCTCGTACTTGTTGCCCTGATGCTGTGCACAGCGCTGGTTGCCTGCGCACCTGCCAAGGACCCCGCCGATGCAGTGACTGCCCTCAAGGAGGCTGAGTACCTTGTTATCAACGACGATATCGCTGTTCCGATCGCATTCAAGGCTCTGGGCTACGACCTCAAAAACGTTGTAACCGCCACCAAGGTCTCCACAAACGAGGACGGCAACAAGGTAACTGACATCGTTGTTATTTACTACTTTGCCGATAAGGATAACGCCAAGAAGGCTTTGGAAGAGGTAGAGAAGAACGCCAAGGAAAAGAAGGAAGAAACCAAGGAGAGCTGGGTAGAGCCCACTCGCTCCGGGTCGATCGTTTACTTTGGCACCAAGGCTGCGATCAAGGCTGCTAAATAATTATCATAAAAAACGCAATCTCGGATACGGGGTTGCGTTTTTTGATTTTTAACAGCCCTTGACTTTTCATTAATATCTGATATAATAAAATATAGATACCCTGCCCCCATTTTAAAAAGGGAGTATTTTTTTATGAAAAGTGTTGCTCTTTTTTTGCTTGTGCTGTTGCTTTGCCTGAGCGCGGTCGCATGCAGCTTTATCGAGGACGGGCCCTGCATCACCTTTGCCGAAAGCGGTATATTGACCCTTCGTCAAAGCACCAAAGAAGCAGGCTCCTTAACGTTACCCGCCCCCGCAGGCATGCATGCAGCCTTTTGTGTAGGCTGGCAAGCCACCACGGAAAACGGTACCGTTTTTTTGCCGATCGGCGCTACGTATCAATACAAGGCTGAGGAGGACCTGACCTTTGCGCCGGTCTACCTGCATTTGACCACAAGGACCGATGCAGCAGTCGACACGGACACCACAAGTCTTGTTTTCACCACCTCGTTCCATCAAACAGAGTGGGAAAGCCTGCAAGCGCTTGACAGCACCGCCGCATGCGGTACGTTGATCTTACCCGTTGCCGACATTGCAGTCCTTGACGGCGTGCTCACACACGATGCGCTCGCTGCAAACGAAAAGACTGCCGCCGACGTTGCCGCCGCCTTTGAAAGCGAGGCGCATACCTTCAGCGGGGCTCTTGCCTTAACGGAGGTGCAGCACCTTACCACCAAATACACTGCCGTGGGCTATGCTAAGATCACCTACTCAGACGGCACGACGCGTTATGCTTACGCCGCCTATGAAAACGATCGGGCGCCAAATGCTTCTCTGCTCAGCTTTACCCCCATGCAAAGCACGCTTTCCCTTATCACCGACACGAATTTTATGCTGGACCCTGAAACGGGCGCCATTCACGTCATCACCTCCATTCCCGCCGATAAATGGCAGGCACTGTTCCCGCAGATCCTTACCCTTGATCGCGGCACCCTGTTTGCCACGGCAGAGGAGCTTGAGCAGACTGACGGGATCCTCACGCACGCAGCGCTGATCGCAGCCGGCTGCACGCCCACAGATATCCCCGCCCAGGACTGGTGTCGGCAGGAGGAGGGCAAGCTCTATTTTAAAGGAATACTAAACAATATCAAGCCGTACGCGCGCTTACAGAAGCACTCCGCAGTGGGCTACCTGAAGATCACCTATCCCGATCAAAGCTACATCTATGTTTACGCGATGCACGAGGGCGAGCGCCCCTTGCTTTCCGTGCAGCAGATGGCTGACAACGCCAAGAACGATCTCAGTGACACACAAACCGACACGCACCCTTACGCCGCAGGCGATCGGTTCTCACCCTATACGGCTAATGAGCAGGCCTGCCTGAACGACCTTGCTACAGTACCGCTCCTGCTCCTGTTTGACTCGGGCACACCAAGCAAGAAGAAGCTGCCTGATGAGTATAAGGCATATTTCAGCGAGTACACCGTGCAATTCAAAAATTCCGCCTGGAATGACGAAACTGATGAAATATGGAAAGCCATTGCCGACATTGAATACTGGGGCGGGGCGGCGTTGGTGATCACCCTCAATGACGGCACCCCGATCACCGAGGAGCTGCTTGGCACCATCACCCTGCAAAACGGCAGTATCACGGCAAGGGTCACGGAATACATCTGCCACAATGGCAAGCTGATCCTTCCCCACAGTAACTTTATCACCCCATAACCCCTGAGGCCGCGCGGCAACTGCCGCGCGGTTCTTTTATAAAAGGGCTTGACTTATCCCCCAAAAAGCGGTACAATAAACAACGGTTATTCTACTCGTCAGGCTTTTAGACGACTATAAAGAAAGGCTCCTCCCATGACACGAAAATTATGGTTTGGGCGCGGCATGCGTGACGGCATGCCGATCGCCATCGGCTATTTTGCCGTGGCATTTGCCCTTGGCATCAAGGCAACGGCTGCGGGGCTCACACCCTGGCAATCCGCCCTGCTCTCGCTCTTAAACGTCACCTCTGCGGGTGAGGCCGCAGGCATTGCCCTTTTGGGCGTCGGCACCACCTACGTTGAGCTGGCACTGACACAGCTCGTCATCAATATCCGCTATTTGCTGATGTCCTGCGCGCTCTCTCAAAAGCTTTCCCCAAGGACAGGACTGCTGCACCGCCTTGCCGTTGGCTACGGCGTGACTGACGAGATCTTTGGCATCAGTGCTGCAACCGAGGGCCCCTTATCCCCCTATTACAGCTACGGTGCCATTACCGTGGCTGTACCCGGCTGGACCCTCGGCACTCTGCTTGGTGCGGTAATGGGCAACGTATTGCCCGCGCGCGCTGTCAGCGCCTTAGGAGTAGCGCTCTACGCCATGTTCCTTGCCATCATTCTGCCGCCTGCGCGAAAAAGTCGCGTCATTGCAGGTCTTGTTGCGATTTCCGCTATGGCAAGCGCTGCCCTCTCGTGGATCTGCACCGCATTTTCACTGACCTTCTTTACCGAGGGCTTTCGCATTATCGTCCTGACCGTTGTCATTTCCCTTGGCGCGGCGCTTCTATTCCCCTTAAAGGAAGCCGAGAAAGATGAGGTGAACGCTGATGGTAACTAATATTTTACTGGCGATCCTCGTCATGGCCGCAGTCACGTATCTCATTCGTGTACTGCCCCTGGTCCTGATCCGCCGCGAGATCAAAAACAAGACCGTACGCTCGTTTTTGCACTACGTGCCCTACGTTACCTTAACGGTAATGACCTTCCCCGCCATTCTCAGTGCCACAGCTGTCATGTGGTCAGGCCTTGCTGCCCTTGCCGTTGCCACGGTGCTGGGGCTACGCGGCTGCAAGCTCCCCACCGTAGCCGCCTTTGCGTGCCTGACGGTATTTCTCGTGGAGCTCATCCCCTTTTAAGAGCAAAAAATGCCGACGCTTAGCGTAACTGCTCCATTTAAGAGCATCAGCTGAGCGTCGGCATTTTTATGCCTGTGGCACCACGTCGGCGGCAAGTGATCGCTGCATCATATCACACGTGATCGACGTGTCGGGATACTTCACCGTTAACAGCCACAGCTTGATAAACGCGGCAATGGGTGCGATATTATAAAGCGGCACGATCCCCAATTCCTCAAACAGGCGCGTGCTATCATAGGCAGCACCGGGTGTCACACCCGTCAAAAACGTTGTGATCGCGGCCTTCTTTGCTGCAGCAAAATAGGCCCTTACCTGCTCACCTTCAGTATTCACCGTGCCCGAATGATAGGAGGTATGCAGGATATAGCGCACGTCGGGTGTCAGCGCACGATAAGGGTTACCGGGATAAGGCGCCACACGCAGGATCTGCTTGCAGTCCTCGCCCAGCGCTTGCACACCGATGGCAGGCATCTCATTTGCGAGCTCCCGATAAGCGGGATTTTTAAGAAAGGGCTTTCCCTCCTCAAAGGTGCCGTAAAAGCTATGATAGATACTATAGACCGCATCGGTGAAGGCAAGGCTCTCGCAAAGGCGCGTGCCACGGTGCACCGTCACAGGCTCGCCCTCGTTTTGGTAGGCGACAAACACCCCTGGAGTGCCAACCTCGGCAATAAAGCGTAAGGCCCCACGCAGATTAACAAGACCGTTGGCAAGCGGGTGCTCAATGGGCTGATTACTGCTGACAAGCAGCACGGGGATCCTTACGTCGGCAAGTGCATAAGAGAGAGCCGCGGCAGAATACTGCATGGTATCAGTGCCGTGTGTGACGATAATACCGTCGTAATCTCCCTTGGCAGACTCGCATACACTATCCATCAGCCTGCACAACGTGCTACCCGTGTTGTTTTCACTTAAATTGGTATAGGGGGAAGCCGTGTCGTATTCAAAATCAATACCGTAGGTGCGGCGATAGCTTTCCAGCAGCAAATAAGGCTTTTTTCGGTCGGTGCCGATAAAATCCCCCTGCACGGTGCTGCCGATGGTGCCCCCGGTAAATACAAACAAAACCTTCACGAAGTTCAATCCTCCAATTCAATGCGGAACCTGCAAACCGATTTAAAGCGGTTTTTCATGGGGCACTCAAGGCATTCAAGGTGCACCTTCACGCAAAGCAGGGTCTCGATCACACCCTCACAGTAGCCGCGCACAAACTCGCAGATCTGCTTGCGCTCCTTGCGGTCAACGATAAAGGACTCGTTGATCGTAAGCTCTCCCTTAAAGTCGCCGGTTTCTTCATTCACCTCAACGTTAACGTCAAACTTACCCCAGCCGACCTGAGAGTCAAACTCACACCATTTTTGCAGCTTGCTTTCGATGGTGACATTACCGTTTTCGCCAAACTCCCAGCTGGAATTCAGGCGCTGGGCAAAGTTCTGCCCACAATGATAGCCCGACTCGTGGAAGATGCTGCACGCCCGATCAAGACCTGCCAGCGACACCACGTTATCAAAGATACCGCCAAACATATTGATAAAGGTATCCGTGCGGAAGCTGACGTTGCGCTGATGATCCTCGGGATTGATCATAATACCGCGCGAGGGGATGTATTCAAACACCGTAGTGGTGCTTTGATTAACGGGTGTCGCCTGCACGGGCTGAGGTGCGGGGGCGGGCGCCTGTCTTTGCGGAAGCATCGGCATAATGGCGTTTAAAAGCTTATGATAATACGAGGAAACGGGGTCGGGATATGCCACAATGCGCTGGGTCCTGCTCAGATAATAGCAAAACTCATCGTTCATCTGGAAATCCTCGATAAAGAACGGCACCAACGGCTTTTGCTTGTTGATGATCGCCTCGATCTCGTTGAGCACGTGGTTGGAGCGATTCATTGCGTCAGACGCCACCAAAATGATCACACGGCAATTGTTGATGGCCTGCATGAGATTGGCGGCATAGGCCTGCCCGGGGTCAACGTCACGCGGTGCAATAAAGCAATCCACGCCCTGCTTTTCAAGAAAAGCAACAATATCCTCCGCCACGCGGCGGTCGGGTGTCGTATAGCTGACGAATACGTCCTTATTCATAGTCTTTCCCATTCCTTCCATCGGCAGTCACAGTGTAATAACTGCTTATTAATCTTATTATAGCATAATTTTGACATAATGCAAGAGAATGTGCGATTTTTTCATACAAAAGGCCGCGGCGTACCGCGGCCTTTTTATCTTATTCAAGCTCAAATGCGCCTGTATAAAGCTGATAGTAAACGCCCTTTTCGGCGATCAGCTTATCGTGATTGCCACGCTCGATGATACGGCCATGGTCAAGCACCATAATGACGTCGGAATTCATAACGGTTGACAGGCGGTGTGCGATCACAAATACGGTCCTGCCCTCCATCAGCTTATCCATGCCGCGCTGCACGATCGCCTCCGTACGGGTGTCGATCGAGGAGGTCGCCTCATCAAGGATCATGACGGGCGGGTCAGCCACTGCGGCACGCGCAATGGCGATCATCTGACGCTGTCCCTGCGAAAGGTTGGCTCCGTTGCCCGAAAGCTCGGTATCGTACCCCTGCGGCAAGCGTGAAATAAAATCGTCAGCGCCCACCAGCCTTGCTGCCTCACGGCACGCCTCGTCGGTAGCATCAAGGCGACCGTAGCGGATATTTTCCATCACGGTGCCGGTAAAGAGGTTGGTCTCCTGCAAAACGATACCAAGAGAGCGGCGCAGATCGGATTTGCGGATCTTATTGATGTTGATGCCGTCATAGCGGATCTTACCGTCAGCGATATCGTAAAAGCGATTGATCAGGTTGGTAATGGTGGTTTTTCCCGCACCCGTGGCGCCAACAAAGGCCACCTTTTGCCCGGGCTCGGCATAAACGCTCACGTCATGCAAAACGGGCTTGCCCTCCTCATAGGCAAAATCCACCTCCGTAAGGCGCACGTCGCCCTGCAGCAGCGTATAAGTGACCGTACCGTCTGCCGCGTGGGGATGACGCCACGCCCACTTGCCCGTGCGCGCGGTGCTTTCCGACACGTTGCCGCTTTCATCCACCACGGCGTTCACCAGCGTCACGTACCCGTCATCGGCCTCGGGCGCCTCGTCCATCATTTCAAACAGGCGCGAGCCACCGGCCATACCCATTACTACGGCATTGATCTGCTGAGAGGCCTGGTTCACGTTGGCGGTAAACTGCTTCGCCATACCGAGGAACGGCACGATAATGCTGATGCTGAACACAGCAAAGCCACCGCCCGATGCGAGCATCGAAAGACCGAGGTTTGGAAGCTTCAGGAGCAAAAACACACCCCCCGCGACTGCCATAAGCACGTAGAGAATATTACCGATATTGCCGATGATCGGCCCTAAGGTGTTGGCATACGCGTGAGCGCGTGCGCTATCCTCAAAAAGCGCGTGGTTGATCTTTTCAAAATCCTCGGCAGAGGCCCTTTCATGGTTAAAGACCTTGATCACCTTCTGGCCGTTCATCATCTCCTGCACAAAGCCCTCGGCGCGCCCCACGGTGCGCTGCTGGCGCATGAAATATTTTGCCGAGCCGCCGCCGATCTTTTTGGATACCAGCACCATTGCCACCACGCCGACAAGCAGCACCAGCGTCATCCAAAGGCTGTAATAAAGCATCACGAACAGCACGGACACAAGAATGACGACCGAGTTTAGGAGCGCGGGCAATGCCTGCGACACCAGCTCGCGCAATGCGTCGATATCGTTGGTGTAATGGCTCATAATGTCGCCGTGCTTGTGGGTGTCAAAATAGCGAATGGGCAGGTCTTGCATCTTATCAAACATCGTACGACGCAGCTTATACAAAAAGCCCTGCGTGATGACCGCCATCAGCTGCGTTTGCAGAATAATGGCACAAAGGGAGATCACGTAGAATACGCCAAGCAAAATGACCTTAGGAACGATCTCATCAGCAGCGGCGCGCCACGTCAGACCCACCTGCTGTGCCGATTCAATGGCGGCGATGACCTGCTGCATAAAAATTGCAGGCAGGGCGGCCGTAACGGCCGAAACAAGAATACAAACGATCGCCAAGGGCACCAATACGGGGTAGTAGCCAAACAGCAGCCTCAGCACACGCCCAAGCACACGGGGATTTGCCCCGGGGCGCTTTGGCATTTCGGTTTTCTTACTCAACATCCTCACCCCCCTTGGTCTGCTGACGGTAGATCTCGCGATAGATCTCACAGCAAGCAAGCAGCTCATCATGCCTGCCTGCGGCAACGACCGCGCCGTTTTCCATCACAAGAATGAGATCTGCCCCTTCTACTGACGCCACACGCTGTGCGATAATGATCTTGGTAGTTTCGGGGATAAAATCACTGAACCCTGCGCGGATCAGCGCATCGGTCTTGGTATCGACCGCGCTGGTAGAATCGTCAAGAATCAGGATCTTCGGTTTTTTAAGAAGCGCTCTCGCAATGCAAAGACGCTGCTTCTGACCGCCCGACACGTTGGTACCGCCCTGCTCGATATAGGTATCGTACCCATCGGGGAAGCTTGCCACAAAGTCGTGCGCCTGCGCAAGACGGCAAGCGGTGATCATTTCCTCATCGGTCGCGCTCGGATTGCCCCAACGCAGGTTTTCCTTGATCGTTCCCGAGAAGAGCAGATTTTTTTGCAGCACCATCGCAACAGCATCGCGCAGCACCTGCACGTCGTAGCAGCGCACGTCAACACCGCCGACACAAACACTGCCCTCGCTCACGTCGTAAAGGCGTGGGATCAGCTGCACAAGAGAGGTTTTTCCCGACCCCGTACCGCCGATAATGCCCACCGTCATGCCTGACTTGATGTGCAGCTCCACGTCCGAGAGCGAATTGCGCTTGGCTGCGGCAGAGTATTTAAAGCTGACACCGTTAAAATCAATGTCACCGTTTTTAACACACATAACAGGCTTTTCGGGGGCCGCCAGCGTGGGCGTCTCGTCCAGCACCTCGCAAATACGCTTCATCGACTCGGTAGAGATCGTCAGGATCACGTAGATCATAGAAAGCATCATCAGCGACATCAGCACCTGCATACCGTAGGTGAGCATCGCGGAGATCTGCCCCACGTCAACGCCCCACAGCCCGTCAATGGCCATGCGGGAGCCGACAAGCAGCACAAAGATCATATTAAAATACATGCAGATCTGCATCACGGGTCTGTTCCAAGCCACGATGCGCTCAGCATAGGTAAAATCAGCGCGAATGTTATCAGCCGCCGCACCGAACTTTTCCTTTTCATGCTCCTCGCGCGAAAAGCCCTTTACCACGCGCATGCCGCGCACATTTTCCTCGATCGACTCGTTGAGTCGGTCGTATTTGCGGAACACGCGGCGAAACGCAGGCATAGCCTTGCGGCCAATGGTGAAAAGCCCAAAGGCAAGCACGGGGATCACGACCACAAAGGTCATGGCAAGGGGCCCGCCCATCACAAACGACATCACCACCGAAAAGATCAGCATCAAGGGTGAACGAATGGCGGTACGAATGATCATCATGTAAGACATCTGGACGTTTTGCACGTCGGTGGTCATACGCGTGACCAGCGAGGAGGTGGAGAATTTATCAACGTTTTCAAAGGAAAACGCACCGATCTTTTCATACAGATCGTGGCGCAGATTCTTAGCGAAGCCCGCCGAGGCCCGCGCACAGCAAACGCCTGCTACA
>SVSV01000078.1 GCA_015064125.1 Oscillospiraceae bacterium | reverse complement strand
GATCGGTAACAGTTCGCTTACTTTTTCATATTTTCTTGGCATAATAAAACCTCCTATGGTAGTACTTTAATTCTACCATAGGAGGCTCTTTTTTTCTATTGTCCGTTTTTAACGGACTTGTTCACGGCTCAAATCCCGAAATGTCCTCTCTTTTTTCTGTTAGTGATGTTTTTGCTGACGCAAAAGTGATGTTATGCTCCGCATAATGATGTTGCTCGCCATTTGCTACGCAAATACAAGCTCGCAATGATGTGATGTTTGCCCACTGTGCCGAAGGCACAACATCATTCACGCAGTGAACATCACTGCCGTAGGCAACATCATTTGCCCGTGAGGGCAAACATCGTTTAGCGTGAATGCTCCGTTAAGAGCATCACGCTATAGGTGCGGCGGTTTCATTTTTTTCAATCAAATTCCAAGAAACGCGGCGCCAATAATACCGGCATCATTACCAAGCTCTGCAATGCAGATCCTGGTCTGCGGCACCGACGCGATCCCACCGCCGTATTTTTCTTTATTGACCAGTGGCAGGAGCGGGGCAAGAAGTGTATCGCGCTCACCCGACAGACCACCACCGATGGAAAGCACCTCTGGCTGGAAAATATTGATGATATCCGCCAGGCCCGTTGCAAGATAAGAAATATATTGATCCACTACCTCGCGCCCGGCCTCATCACCTGCACGCATGGCATCAAACGCAGTACGACCCGTGGCCTTGCCCTTAGCGGCAACCAGCGCCTCCATCACGGTCCCACGACCCATAGCGCGGCACTCCTTAAGCTTTTCCTCCGTCATGCGGATCAGACCCGTAGCGGAGCTATACGCCTCCCAGCAGCCCCGTCGGCCGCACGAGCAGGGCACACCGCCCTTTTCGATCACGATATGACCAAGCTCACCGCCTGCATAATTAAAGCCGGACATCACCTTGTTACCGATGATCACACCGCCGCCAACACCCGTACCGAGTGTGATCATCACCGAATTTGAGGTGCCGCGTGCGACCCCCGCCACAGCCTCGCCCCAAGCGGCGGCATTCGCATCATTTTCAGCGTGCACGTTCTGCACACCCGTATGCTTGCGAAGCAGATCGGCGATCATAAAGTGGCGAAAGGGCAGATTGTTTGAGTATTCTACCACGCCGTTGGTATGATCAACAATGCCGGGGCTGGCAACGCCAATGGCTTCTACGTCAGCAAGCGACACACCCTTTGCCGCGCACACCCCTTTGCAAAGCTCTGCAATAACAAGGGCAATTTCCTCGCCCGTGCGCGCTTGCGCCTCGGTCGGCGTGCTGTCCTTGCACACAATCTCATATTTTTCATTCACAAGACCCACGGCAATATTGGTGCCACCGAGGTCAATACCGATACGATACATAAGCTACCTCTCTTTTTGATATTACTCATTATTATATCCAACTACACAGCACCTGTTAAGCATCAGACAGGAGCCTTGATAATATACTGAAAATTCTGCAACTGATACCCGCGCGAAGCACCGGGCACCGTACTATCCCAATTGTGATCGGCCGCGCAGATGGTTTTAAGGCTGTAGCCCTGCGCACACTGCAAAATACGGGCAGACGTTTACTCAGCGTTACGCACGGTCAGCTTTTGTTGAGCGTAAATATACAACTTCAAAGGGTGGCTCATCGTTAATCTCGTCCACCAAAAGCCGCACCTCGGCGGCGGCCTTCAAATAAGCTCCGATAGCGGTGCTATCCATAATGCTATCGGGCAAATACATACCGCAGCGCGGGCGACGCGTATCAGCGTGATAGTCGCCTCCGCAGGTTAAGATCAGCCCTGTTTGCCGTGCAACGGCGCTCAGCTCATCAAGATACGTCGCGTCATAAAGGGGGTGACAGCTGATCTCAACACCCGTAAGATACCTGTTGTCAAGCAGGTCATTTTTGTCGTAGCGCAGGGGATGTGCCTGCACCAGCACGCCACCCTCCTTGTCTACTAAGTCCTTCAGCTCCTCAAGCGTCAGATCGTATACCGTAGGATAGCGAAGCACAAAATCCTCCCCGACGCCATAGATCAGCACGTGAACGTTACGATGCTGTGCCATAGTAAGCTCGATGCCACAAAATACCAAAATTCCCATTTCGGCGCCCTTGGCGGCGGTTTGGCGATATTCGGCCACGTAAGCGGCAGCAAATTCGTTTGGGCCGCCCTCACCTACATAATCTTTTTGGTAGTGATTAGTGAGCACCACCCCGTCAAGCCCCGCTTCCTTTGCGGCCCGTAGCATCTCGGGCGCATAAATACGGCAGCAGCGGCTGATGCCCCTGGTGTGAGCGTGCATATCGATCAGCATGATTATTTACTCCTCCCTATCTGGTAAGGTTAGCTTTGAAGCATAGCCTTAGTTGCACTGAAATCGAACACATAAGGTCAGACAAGATATCTTTTTCGCAATACTTCGCTGAAACTTTTTTCAATATTTGTGCACCGGGCCTTTCTTATTCCTTGTCAAAATCAGGCAAAGCTCCTGTCAGCACCAAGTGAGCTTAAGGCCTTTTTGTTTGTCATCTTTATTTAGGAAAAGCAAGCAGATACAGCCACTCACCGTTGCAATAGCGCCCGATATTTTTATAGCCCATGTGCTCGTAAAGCTTTTGGGCTCTGACGTTTTCACGAGCGGTCGTCAGCATAATACCGCCCGCCCCCGTTGTCTCTGCCCACTCCCTCGCAGTGGTCATAAGGCGCTTGCCAAGATGCCTGCCCTTCCATTTTTCCGCAATAGCAATGCCAAGCCACGGCACCCCTGTGTTGATCCTGAAAAGAAACACAAGTCCTGCGATCTCCTCACCCTCAGACGTGTCGGCCACGGCTGCCCAGTAGATATGATCCTCGCGTTCACCTCTCAAATAAGCGTATGCTTGCCGTTCATTACCGCCGTTGATATTGAAGAAGGCGGTGCCCTCCTCCCCCAACGCGCGAAAAAACGCGCAGACCCGATCAAGGTCCTGTGGGACAAGGCGCCTGATTTTCATATCCTCTATTATTTTTTCCATACCCATACCACGCCTTTTTCAATTTGTGCAACTATATCCGTTGCTTGCTTATCACCCCTTACACCGCTTGATCAGCTCCTCGGCAGTGTCGATCATACGGTCTATGACGTCAAGCTCAAAGGGGTCACTCGGCAAGCGCGCCTCATATACGTTTTCACTGAAGGCAGGCTCGGTAGCAAAATAACCAAGCGCATTATTGGCAAGCTCGGAAATGATGAGCTGATGCGGCATTGCGCGCTCGCGCAAACGGATACCGATATCCGCAAAGGGCTCACCGGGGAAGCCAACCACAAAAATATCACCAATACGCAAAACCTGCATTTCCACCAGCTCATAGCGCTTGGGGTGCTTGTGCAGACGCGAAAGCTCCTCTGCCGATCGCCTATCTACCGCGTTACGGCAAGGGTCGTTCAGGGCTTCGTTTGCCCAGGCCATATCCTCGGGGGTAGGCTGTCTGCGAGGGGCGCGGAAACGCTTTCCTGCAAAGCCGATCGTTTCATCCTCAACCACCTCAAGTGCATCGTGAAGTGCCAGCACGTCCTCAGCAAGGATACCGCCCATGTATTTGTAATGGTCCCCCGAATAGTGGAATTCGGGATCGAGATAACGAACAGCGTCCACGTGATTGACGTTACCGCTACAGCCGTTCAAAAAGAGCACCTTGTGTGATTTTCCGTATACGTCCTTCAATTTTCTGCGCATCTCACCGGGGAAATCGGCACAATATTTCTGACCGCCGACGGTATCGGGATGGCAGGCAAAGTTTACGATCTCACAGATCGGCTTGCCGTTTTCATCATCAAATCGCATGGTTGAAAGCGTGCAATCGATCTCCGACGCGGGGCATACGATCTCAGCCGCATGCTTGCGGCCGGGATTTGTGCGCACGCTGCCGTCAGCCATTTGATAGTTGCGGCAAAAGCTGATGCGATCCTCACATCCCACAGCAAAACGTGCCGTGGCCGGCACGCGATTACGGTAGGCCTCCACAGCGGTAGCAACCGTTTCACGCAAAAAGAATTCGGTGACCTCCTTGTCCTCCTTTTGGCCCCAAAAGACCTCCAGCAGCTGCGGGCCTCCCGTATGAATGTGAATGGCACTGACCATCACCGCACGGGGGTCAACACCGATCTCGCGCTGAAGCGCTTCACGCACACGGCGGGTGAAGGTAGCGCCAAGACCGCTGGTATCAACGGAAATCAGAATAACGGTCTTTCCACCCTGCTCCAATGCAATGGCGTGTGTGTAAAGCTCATCCTTTACACCCGTTGCGGGGTTAAACGACATACACTGGGGAATGTTAAGGCCAAGCGCAGGGGTTACCACGCGCTCAGCAGCGCCGCATTTCAGTTTCATCATATTGTCCTCCTTATCAAACAAATTGTGTAAAACACACCTTAATATAACAAACGGTTAATTTACTCTAAGGTAATCTTCCCTTTTAAAAATGAAAAATCTAACTCGAAAACATATCAAAGATAAACCTGGTTAATCCTCAAAGACCATTTTTATTCCGAGGTCAGTAATACGGCGACAATAATCTGCCACACGCGCAGGAAGATAATCCTCGACCCGATGGCCGTCAAAGCCTACGCTCAAACGCACGCCCAATTCTCTGACGATCGCCTGCTGCTCTTCGTTTTTGAAGAATTCAAGCATATAGGGATGCTCCCTGTATTTGTGTATACTGTCATAGCTGACGTTCATTTCCCAAAAGATGTTTTGCTCAGCCATGCGCTTAAAATAACGGTAGGGATCTTCTGCGCGAGATGCGATAAAGGAAAACATATCAGTATGAGCCACGCCAATGTGAGCGCAGCCACATCGCTTTGCAAATTTGAATAAATCTCCCCCCGTTACAGAATCTTCACGGTCCAAGCCTTCGATCAAACAGTAATCGAAAAAGGATATGTCTGCCGTGTCCGGAAGAGTCGCCTTTGCACGGCACGAATCCGTTGCGATCTCGATACCGCACAAAACACGGATGCGGTCAGCATATTTTTCCTTAATGAGATTGATATGGTCGAAATATCTGCGCATTGACACCCCGTCATATTCATTTGGAACAATATCCTCAGGCGCCTTGAAGGCAATTTTTTTGCCGAATTCCACACCATAGTTGTGGTCGCAAATGCCAAAAAGCTCTATCCCCCCATTGATCGCCGCTTCGACGATCGCTTCGGGGTTATCCCTTCCGCAAAACGAATAGTATGTGTGAGAATGAAGATCTTGTATCACAATAATCCCTTAATCTCCTTAAAATATTTTTCTTTTCATTGTTATAACGTACTGCTGCAAAATGAACTTCTGAGGTTTGCTCAAAAGTAAGATTTGTCCTTAACCGTTCCCTTTTGCGGTGGTGATGGAGGCGATGAGCTTTCTGCGAACAGCACCGCATTTGTTTGCAAGCGTTTTATATGTATTTTCGTCCATTGAACCGACCTTGAAAAGAATTTCAAGCCAATAGTCGGTTTCGTAACATTCTTTGAAAGCAATCTCAAGCTTGTTTATAAAGTCTGCCGCACTTTGTGCATATTTAGATTCATAGCTGTTTGCGCCAATTGATGAGCAGGAACGCAAAAATTGATTGACAAATACTGCTCTGCCTTTGATGGTATCACAAACAGCGGTTATCTCTATGGTAAGCTCGACTGCGAGTTCCTTAATAGAATAGTTTTATTCATTTCATTCTCCTTTTGGTTCGCTTCGCTCACGCGATATGCACCTTCGGTGCGCGATATGCTTGCTTTGCAAGCGCGATATTGTTTTGCGTTGCAAAACAGCGATATGTTCGCCTATGGCGAACGTGGTGGAAAGTACGCGAACATAAATCCCCGCGCCCCTATGCACACGCAGTGCGCTCACGTGCCGAAGGCACATCTCGCGCCGGAGGCATATCGCACGCGAATGAAATGCAGCGTATATCGCAAATCCCATAAGGGATTTATATCGCTTTAGTTTGTCTGTTTCGTCAGACAAACTAAACTTTCCACGTGGGTCAAGACGACAAAAGGTCTCAAAATAGTCGAAAAATAGGGGTTGTGAAAGCAAAAAGTCCTCAAACCATAGGTGGAAAGTAACATTTGTCCCTGAGTTTTTAGCAGTTTTCGGAAATATATCATTCAAACATAAATGATAATTTTATTTGATTTTTTCTTGCGCAAATATAGCTTTAACGGCATGCCCAACTTGATCTTCA
>SVSV01000002.1 GCA_015064125.1 Oscillospiraceae bacterium | reverse complement strand
CTGCGTTGCAGAACGCCGATATGGAGTGGAACAGCGCCATCCATATTCCTTTTGCTCCGTGGTCGATGCAAAACACAGGAAGCATAGCGAGCATACCGATCACTTCAATAATAAGCACGCCCTTGAGAATAAACCAAGTCAGACGGACGATGCCGCCAACGCTTGGGGCTGACATTGCCTCCTGCATCGTGCTTCGCTGTCCAAGACCGATCTTTCTGCCTGCGAGAAGTGATACCGAAGCCGCAACCGTTACGACACCCAAGCCGCCGATCTGAATGAGTATGAGAATGATCGCTTGCCCAAAGTACGACCAATAGGTTGCCGTATCTTGTACGATAAGTCCCGTTACGCATACTGCTGAGGTTGATGTGAACAGAGCATCCGAAAACGGTGTTACAACGCCTTCCTTGCTTGATATGGGGAGCATCAGCAGAAACGCCCCGATCAGTATGACTGCCGCAAAGC
The DNA here is from genome assembly GCA_015064125.1 of Oscillospiraceae bacterium. Classification (GTDB taxonomy): domain Bacteria; phylum Bacillota; class Clostridia; order Oscillospirales; family CAG-272; genus Firm-07. The sequence continues at coordinate 45,794 of SVSV01000002.1, read as the reverse complement.
CAAGTAAAATGACTTGAAATGATGACAGCTTAAATCTATGCAAAGGTCGCATATACATCTCCTTATATTGTTTCTACTATATATAGTTTACCAAAAAACAGATAAAGACGACGTTAGCACTCTACCTTGCGGTATTAAGATTGTATTAAGACGTGCTTTAATAATATAAGTTCGTATATTCTCCCTGCTACTGCACCAACAAAAAGAAAACGCCCCCGATCGGGGGCGTTTTCTTTTTGTTCGCGCCGACGGCGCGGACTAGAACCGCTACATGGGATTGCTTGTCATTCAAAGCACACCGTTCAGGTTGTTAAGCCGTCTTCTGCTTGCTCCTTTTGCATACGCAGCCAGCTGTAAAGGCCGTAGAGGTCATTTGCAAGAAACATAACAAAGCAGATTACCATGGGTAGGCTGGAAATATCCTTCATAGATGCCGCGATCCAAAGCACGATCAGTACGGCGTCGTTGGCGGTATAGGCAAGCGCGTAAAAGGGGCTGCGCAGGACCGTGAGGGATGCCGCAAAAAAGCTGGTAGCCACCGAAACGGTGCTGACGATCAAGCTTGCCGTTCCGAGCGCCCTCAGCACGAAATAAAAGAGTACAGTAACGATTACCGTCAAGAGGGAGAGCAGAGCCCATTCCTTGCCGCGCATGCGATGCACGGCGACCTGCTTGCTTTTTTTGTAAGGGTGGCGCAGCCAAAAAGCAATGGCAACGATTGCCACTGGCGCACTCATGCCGAGGTAGGTGATCATTTCACCGTAATAGGCAAAACGGTATGAGATGATCCCGTAAAGCGTGGCAAATATCACGATCAAGATCTGTCCCAGCACGAGGCCCTTTGCTGTGAAGATCAGGGCGGTAAAGCCAACAAGTGAGACCATTAGGGTGAGTGGGTCCTTGGTTGGGGAAAGAAAAAACACACCGTGCCCAGCAGCAACGAGAAAAGCCAGAGAAAAAGCTCAAATCCGGTGAGGGATCTAAAGGGATTGTGCATTTTGTTACCTCCAAAAAGAAAAGCCCCCGTTGCACATCTTCTAAGACCTAATGATGTACAAACGGACGCCTTGCGTCACACTACCCGGTGGCAGTTGTTTTATATGACTTGATTATAGCATGGCACGCCCCCCGTGTCAAGTAATTTTTAAACTTTGAAAAAAGGGCTTTGCAAAAAGCAGTTTTTATGGTATACTATTATGAGAGTATCAAAGGGGGGCGCTGCGGTGGAAAATTTTGAAGCCTACGAATTGCTACAGGGCATCAACAGCCCCACGGATCTCAAGGCCTTGTCCGCGGATCGACTCCCGCATCTTGCCGCAGAAATACGTGAATATCTTTCCTACCGTGTGCGCGAAAACGGTGGGCATCTGGCCTCAAATCTCGGTGTGGTGGAGCTAACGCTTGCCATCCATCGCGTGTTTGAAACGCCCTGTGACCACGTGATCTTTGACGTGGGACACCAAAGCTACGTGCATAAGCTTTTAACGGGGCGTAAGGAGCAATTTGATACCTTGCGCATGCCGGGTGGCCTCTCGGGCTTCACTAAGCGCGGGGAAAGCGCTCACGACGCATTTGGTGCAGGGCATAGCTCAACGGCGATTTCCGCGGCCATTGGCATGGCTGAGGCAGACGTGCTTTCGGGCAGTGATGCCTTTACTGTTGCGGTCGTCGGTGACGGCGCGCTGACGGGCGGGCTTGCTTACGAGGGGCTTAATAATTGCCGTCGGGATCTTCGCCTTGTGATCATCATCAACGAAAACGAAATGTCGATATCCCCTAACACGGGACACCTTTGCGAGCATTTGTCGCGTATCCGCAGCTCAAAAAAATACCTGCGTGCCAAGGCCTTCACGGCAAATGCCCTTTCGCGCTTGCCGTTTGTCGGCAAGCCCTTATACCGCGCTATGGGCGCCTTGAAGCGTCGTGTGAAGCATCTTTTTTATCGCGAGAATCTGTTTGAGCATATGAATGTCCGTTATCGCGGACCGATCGATGGTAATGATCTTGAGGGCCTGATCGCTTCACTTGAATATGCAAAGCAGCTAAAATCCAGCGTGATCCTGCACGTTAAGACCCAAAAAGGCAGGGGGGATGCTGCCGCCGAGGCCAGCCCGGATCTTTACCACGGCGTAGCGCCGCGCGAGGTAATTTCGTCCGCTGAAACCTTTTCTGCGGCATTTGGTAATGCTGCTTGCCGTGCCGCTGCCGCAGATGCGCGCATTTGTGCCATTACAGCAGCGATGAGCTATGGCACAGGTCTTGAGCCCTTTCGCGCGCAATATCCCAATCGCTTTTTTGACGTCGGCATTGCCGAGGGGCATGCCGTAACCTTTGCCGCAGGCCTTGCCGCAGGTGGCAAGCGGCCTGTGGTGGCGGTTTATTCTACCTTTTTACAGCGCGCGTTTGATATGCTGGTGCACGATGCGGCGCTCCAGCATCTTCCTGTGACGCTTGCCATTGACCGTGCTGGCTTCAATACTGCTGACGGCCCGACGCATCACGGCGTTTTTGACGTCGCAATGCTAAGCGCTCTGCCGGGCGTAGCCATTTATGCCCCCGTTACCGTGAAGGGCGTTGAGAGGGCACTGACTGCCGCTTTGCAACACGAAGGGGTGGCCGCGCTCCGTTATCCCAGCGGCGGTGAAAGCGCACGGCTACTTGCCGCCTTTTATCCTTGCGGTGCTGCGGATAGTGCACCCACGGTGCGTGTATATGATAGCGGCACGGCACCCTGCCTTACCGTCGTTACGCATGGCCGCATTGCCGCTGAGGCGCTACGTGCGGCAGATGCGCTGATGCAGGAAGGCATTTCGCTGCGCATACTGCTTTGTGAGTATCTGGCACCGTACACGATACTTGCCCGCGAGGTAGCGCCACTTTTGGCGGGGGAGACGGTGCTGTTTTATGAGGAGGAGATCCGTGCGGGAGGCTTCGGTGAAAATTTGCGGGCTGCGCTTTTGCATGCTGAATTGCTTGGCTCGCGTAGTGCGCGCGTTTTGGGCGCCGAGGATCCCTTTGCGTGTCCGAGTAAGACCGAGAACGTGTGGCAGGCAGCGGGAGTAGATGCTATCGCGCTTGCAAATGCCGCGCGTGACCTTATGATGAAAAGCAAAAAGGAGAATGTGAAATTATGATTTTGATCGAACGCACCTCTGTAATGAATTTTGATAATGCCATTCGTGGCGCGCGCAATCCGATGAACAGCTGGGCGCGTATGGACAGCAGCTTTGATGAAAACGGTGCATTTGTGTTTGGCCAAAACGATCTTGATCTTGCCAAGCGCCTTGCACGTGCAGGCTCCGATCACCGTAAATTTCTGCGTCAGATCTTTGTGTCGGTGGATATTACAGCTCCGCTTTACTGGTGGAAGGAATTTGACACATATAAGGTCGGCACGGTGGCAAATTCCACCTCCACGATGCATAAAATTCACGTCAAGGCCTTTTCGCGTGAGGATTTTTCCTGCGACAGGCTGGATGAAGGCGGTCTTGCGGCACTTGACGCACTGATCAACTATCTTGAGGGTGAGCGCGTGAGGTTTGTGGCAGATAAGTCGGATAAGCAGGCTTGGCACAACATGATCCAGCTTTTACCCTCTTCGTTCAATCAGATGCGTACTGTGACCTTAAATTACGAAAATCTCATTAACATCTATTACGCACGGCGCACGCATAAGCTTGCCGAGTGGCATACGCTTTGCGATTGGATCCTGTCCTTGCCCTACGCAGCCGATCTGATCGCCGTAAAAGAGGATCAGATTTAGGTGAAGATAAAATCAGCCCCGACAGAGCGAGTGATCTGTCGGGGCATTTTTGTTTGTACGACACGTATAAAGTGCTTTAAAAATGGGTATCCTTGTCGTATCAAGCAAAAACAGGAGGCGCTTTTATGAAACGAATGCTTGGATTTTTTTGTGCTATCATGCTTCTTTTGGGGGCATTTGTGCTTTTGCCCGTGCACGGGGAGAGTGAGATCTATGACAGTGTGATCCGTCTGCACGTGCTGGCAAATTCAGACAGCGACAAGGATCAGCAGCTCAAGCTCCTGGTGCGTGACGAGGTGCTGCATACCACGCAGTTACTTTTAAGGGACGTGCAAACACGCGACGAGGCAGCGGTGGTGCTGCGTGAAAGCCTTGGCGAAATTCGTACCGTGGCGCAGAACACGCTGAAAAAGCAGGGGTGTGATGATGCTGTGTCGGTATCGCTCGGGCAGGAGAGCTATCCCACGCGAGAGTATGAGCAGCTGGCATTTCCCGCCGGGGAATATCTGTCGCTGCGCGTCATGATCGGCGAAGCTGAGGGGGCAAATTGGTGGTGTGTGCTTTTCCCGCCCCTGTGCCTTTCCGCAGCGACCACGAAGGCCGAGGCCGAGGAGGCGTTTCTTGCCGCAGGGCTCACGGAAGAGCAGTACCGTATTATCACAGACAGCAATGGCGGCAAATACCGTCTGCGCTTTAAGATTTTAGAGGTAGCCGGCAAGATATTTAACTAAAAAAGACGGGGTAACCCCGTCTTTTTTTATGGTCTTTCAAATAGAGTTAAAGCAGAATAAAGCCTGCAATGGCGGCACCCAGGCACAAGATCACGGCAGGGTCACAAACAGCATCAAGAAGCGTGTAGAATTGCACTTCATAGGGTACGTCGCGCCGCGGGCTTCGCAGGCCCTTTTCGTCGCGCTGGCGGTAAATGCGCGCGGCACTGCGGCAAAATAAGATCAGCGCCCCCAAAGTGAACAGAATAAAAAGGAACAAAAACAGCTGTACGGTACCCGTAAAATGATACAGCGCCACAAGATAGCGATGTATCGGAAGGGCACATACCGCGTAAAGAGCATGCATGATGCCAACGGCTAAAAGCGAGCCTGTGGCGTAAAGCACCAGCGTGTAGAGGATACCTGCAAACAGGTAAGCCGGGAGATTGGCGGTATCAAAATGCACCAACGCAAATAGCACCGTACACAAAAGGAGGGCACGTGCAGTACCCCGTCGCTCGTATTCAAGCGCAGTGATGCCAAAAAAGCAAAATGCTTCAAGAAGGGCGGGTATGATGCCTATGGTGATGAGCGAAAGCAGCAATTCCCATACCGTTTCGGGGGTATTTTGTGAAAATGGCGCTACGCTGTTACCGAGTGTATCAAGGCCGCCCGTGAGCACGGATAATAAAAATGAACCAAAAAACAGTGCAACAAAGGCAAAGATCATCAGCGGCAGATGAACGTGGCGCGGCACTTGCAGGCGCAGGGATCTCGTATAGCCGCGTCCGCGATAGAAAAGATACGCTGCAATGGGGGGCAAAAAAGCAATAAGGGCCGCAACGGGTGCCATTAACCAAGGGATATCACCAAATGAAAAGAGATGTGTAAACATACGCGCGCCAAGCAAAAGCAGAAAAACGGCCAGCAGCATAAAGCCAACTGTGCGGTGCTCTTTCTTATAAGCAGGGCGGTCGGGTATCCATTTTGGCATAGCTACAGCTCTCCTTTCTCGGTAATGACGTGCGTTAAGGGGTAATCGTGCGGCTCGTGTGGCAGGGTGTCAAGCACAAAGCGTTCGTATACGGCAAACAGAGAATATCCCTCAAAACGGGGCAAAAAACGGTCGTAAAATCCACCGCCATAGCCAAGACGGGTGCCGTCTCTTCCTGCGGCAAGGCCCGGGACCAGGCAAAGCGTGCTCGCGGTAGGCACAGCCTCGTCGGCGGTGCTTGGCGGCGCCGCGATACCGTAGCGGTCGGGGGTGAGGGCGCTTTTTGCGGTATACCGTAAAAAGCGCATACCGTCAGCCTCACAACGGGGTAAAAAGATCGGAATGTTGCGCGCCTCGGCCAGTGCGAAAAGTGTTTCGAGGTCAGGCTCGCCGCGTATGGGGAGGTAAGAAAGCAGAGCATCGGCGGTTAAAAAGCGTTCATGTGCGGCGATCGCCTCGCAAAGCGCCGCATCAAGCATGTGCTTTTCCTCCTTGGAAATTGCCATGCGCGCATCAAGCAAGGTGCGGCGCAGGGCTTTTTTTTCGTTTGCGCTCATCAGTCTGCCAGTACGGCGCGGCGCAGGTCTTCGGCCGCCTCGCGCCCCTTCAGGGTGGCCACCAGCTCAAGACCGAATTCAAGCGCTACGCCCATGCCTGCGGCGGTGATGATATTGCCGTCACGTACCACACGCTTTTGCGAAAGGGTAGCCCCCGTCAGATGCCCCTCAAAGCCGGGAAAGCAAATAGCCTCTTTACCATCAAGCAGACCGCGATGCCCCAGGATCATGGGGGCGGCACAAATGGCGGCAAGATAGCTGCCGTGCCTTGCCGCCGCCTTCAGGGCGGTATCTACTACGCGGCTTTCGTCCAGATGCTTGGCACCGGGCATGCCGCCGGGGAAGATCAGCATATCGGGGGCGGCGTCCTTATAAAGACCCTCGGGGATATCGGCGGCGACTGTGATACCGTGCGAGCCGCAAAGCATATCGCCGCCAATACCGACGGTGGTGACCTGAAGCCCTGCGCGGCGCAACAGATCAAGGGGGCAAAGCGCTTCAATTTCCTCAAAGCCGTTGGCTAAAAACATATAGATCATAGGTGCTGCTCCTAAAAATCAGTGAAAGAATTTGCCCAGTGCCTCGTGTGCAACGGTTACTTCCTCTCGCGTTTGCAGGTTCTTGATCTTGACCTCACCTGCGGCCAGCTCGTTACCGCCCATGATCACCACGTGGCTGTAATGCTCCTTGGCGGCAAAGTCGATCTGCTTGCCGAATTTTTTGTTGCCAAGATAGAGCGCGGCGCGCACACCGCTTTCTTGCAAAATGTCTACCAGTGTGTTGTAGGCCTCGAGCGGTACGTCGTCAAAGCGCGTGACCAGCACCTTGGTACCGTCGTTGTCGAGGTCGGGCACGAGGTGGTGGGTGGTTAAAAAGTTTTCAAGCGTTACGTCGCCCATGCCGTAGCCAACACCTGAGATCTTGGCGTTTTTGACAAAAAGCCCTACAAGGTTATCGTAGCGACCGCCGCCAAACATGGCGCGGTTGTTCTCGGGCGCCTCGTCAAAGACCTCAAAGACGGTGCCGGTGTAGTAATCAAGACCGCGAATAATGCCAAAGTCAAACATGCAGTATTTTAAGAGGTCGGTTTTCTCCAGCGCCTCAAAGAGGGCGTTAAGCTCGCGCGCACCCTCGGAGTCGGGGCAAAGGGCGGTGGCTTCTTTGACGCTCATTGTGTAAAGCTCGTCAATTTCGGCGATCTGCGCGTCATCAAGCCCCAGGGCCTTGAGGTCTGCCTCGTAAGCCTCGCGCGGCACCTTGTTTTTGCGATCGACGACCTTGGAAACACGGCGGCTGCCCTCAACGTCAGTGCCTGCGATCGCGGCAATGGCATCGTTGAAGAAGCGGCGGTTGTTGATGTGCACACGGAACATGCTCTGGTCAGCACCAAAGGCGCGCAAAAGCGAAATGGCGCTTTTGATAACGTCGAGGTCCGCCTCAAAGGTATCACAGCCGAAAATATCAACGTTTAATTGCCAGAACTCGCGCAAGCGGCCGCGCTGGGGACGCTCATAGCGATACATGTTTGAAATGCAGAACCACTTTAAGGGGTAATTGAGCTCACCCATTTTGGCTGCCACCATACGGGCAACCGTGGGTGTCATTTCGGGACGGATGGCAAGATTGCGGCCGCCGCGGTCAGAAAAGTTATAGGTCTGCTCCTTGGCAAGCTCCTCACCGCTTTTGGCGGCGTAGAGGTCAAGGCTTTCAAGCATGGGGCCGTCGTACTCATCAAAGCAAGCAGCTTCAAGCGATTTTTTGATTTTGCTAAAAAACCAGTTTCGCATTTTCATTTCACGGGGGTAAAAGTCGCGCGTGCCCTTGTAGGGCTGCGTGGAGAGTTTGATTTCCATGTCGGAGTCCTTTCACGTGAGATATAAATATACAAAATACATTATAACATAAATTTCAATGCTTGTCTATGGGTATGTGCAAAAGAATTTTCAAGTTGACAAAAAGTTATTGCCTTTGGTGCCTTTGCGTGGTATAATGAATGCAAGGCATTCCACGCCGCTGTCTTTGATGGATCGTGGAAAAGAAAGCCTACTTGCTCCTCACTTTTTGGAATTAGATAAACAAAAATTGGAAAATTATACTTAAAATTTAGAAAGAGGGAACTGAATGGAAATGTTTTTTGACAACGGTGCCGCTTCGGGCGGCGCTGCGCTTTCAAACGAAGAACGCTTTATTTCGATCTTTAAGGAGAAAATCCATCGCGATGGAGCCCAGAAGCTGCTTGACTATCTTTGCTCGGATAATTGTGATTTTTTCACAGCACCTGCCAGCACCCGTTATCACGGCGCTTATCCGGGGGGGTTGCTTGAGCATAGCCTCAACGTATACGATTGTCTTTGCGACTATCTGGCACGCCCGCGCGTGCGTGAGATCTACGGCGTTGACTATTCCGAGGAGAGCGTTGCCATTGCGGCACTCTTGCATGACCTTTGCAAGATCAATTTCTATAAGGAAAGCACACGCAACGTCAAGGAAAACGGTGTGTGGAAGACTGTGCCCTTTTATACCATCGAGGATGAGCTTCCCTACGGGCACGGCGAAAAATCGGTTTACATCGTTTCGGGCTTTATGCGCTTAACGCGTGATGAGGCCTTTGCCATTCGTTATCATATGGGCTTTTCGGGCACCGAGGATAATAATACCGTAGGTGCTGCTTTTGCTAAATTCCCCCTTGCTATGGCGCTTGCTACCGCCGACATGGAGGCGGCCTACTTCCTGGAGGGAAATGAGAAATGAAAAATCAAAAGCAGACCTTGTGGGGGGCTCTTGTCGATCTCTGGCGGGATCCTTGTCGCCGCACAGTGCTTTTCGTATGGCTACAGTATGCACTGCCCTTAGTGGCGGCAGCCGTGCTGCTTCTCATGGGGGCATTTTATAACGTGTCTGCCATACAGCTGGGACGCCCCATGCAGGTTTCGGTTTTGCGGCTGTTGTTCAACACCTTAAAAAGTGCGCGCACTTATCTGCTCGGTGATGTGATCAGTGAAGGCGTGCGGAATTTTTACTTGCTTTTGGCGGTAGGCGCGGTGTTACTGATGCTGTTCTTTCTGATCTCTCTTGCTGTGTCGATCTTCGCGGTGTGTACGCTGTGGCGCGTGCGTGCTGCTGGGGCAGCAGGGGACAGTGAGGCGGCAAAGCAGGCCAAGATTTTGTTTTGTGCCTTTGTGCCGAATCGCGTGCTGCTTTTTGTGTTGCAAGCGGCGGTGTTACCGTTGGCACTTTTCCCTGAGCTTTTTTCTCTTGTGTGCAGTCGCTTTTTGGCCGTGAGCGGCGCCCAGTCGTTTTACGTGCGCTTTAATCCCGTTTTGCTTGTGGCCTTCGTCGTGCTGATCTGTGTCGCAGTGCTGAGCGTCGTGCTGCGCCACCGCTCAAGGGAGGTAGGGCTTGATCTGTTTTCCTTTGATGACGATAGCGACGCTGACAGTCATACCGCTGATGACGGCGACGACCGGGATGATGCTGACGACCGGGATGATGCCGACGGCAGTGATGAGGCGACATTTATCATATCGGAATAAGGCTTTTTTGCAAATTTTCCCGTAATTTGTTGCAATTATTCACAAAAAACTTATATTTTTTTCAAAAAACCTATTTATTTTTCACAAAATCTGTGCTATAATAAAGCTGTACCAAGAGAGGTGCAGAAAGGCGGACTCTTATATGAAGATTACCATGAGTGGCAAACAGATGAGTGTACGTTCTTCCCTGAGGGAGCTTACCGAAAAGAAGCTGACGCGCTTTGATCGCTTTTTCGGCGAGGATGCTGAGGCGACGGTGGTGTTTTCCTGCCGTCACGGCTTGCAGTACGTTGAGATCACTATATACTACAGTGGCACTATTTTTCGCTGTGAGGAGGGGGCAGATACCTTCCAGAATGCTATAGATGAAGCACTTGAGGCGCTCGAGCGTCAGATCAGAAAAAACAAGACGCGTCTTGAAAAGCGCCTGCGTCCTGCGGCCTTTGAGCCGATTCCCGGCGATATAGAGGAGGCGGAGGAGGGTGAATTTCAGATCCGCACGAAATACATCCCCGTCAAGCCCATGTCGGTTGAGGAGGCCATTTTGCAGATGAATCTGCTTGAGCATCAGTTCTTTGTGTTCCGTGACGCCCAAACCGAAAAGCCCTCGGTCGTGTACCGCCGCAAGGACGGCAACTACGGCCTCATTACCGAAGAATAAATAAAAGCACCGAAATGCAACGCATTTCGGTGCTTTTCGGTTATAGCCGAAGAGAACTGAATACATAAGCTCTTCGCCTATACCGTCAAATGACGCGCCCACGTGATGGCGAGCTCTGCCCAAGGCTCGACGTTGGGCAGGATGAACGCGGGGTTATCGCTTGCCGTCTGCTCATTGCAGAGTGCCAAGCCGTGGATGCCTGCGGGGAAAATATGCATTTCAAACGGTACGCCTGCCTTCGCCATTGCCTCGGCAAGCATGAGGCTGTTTTGGACGGGTACGCAGGTATCGTTGAAGGTATGCCACAAAAAGGCGGGGGGCGTGGTGGGTTTTACGTGCTTTTCAAGCGAGAATACGTCGCGCTGCTCGTCGGTCGGTACATCGGTGCCGCATAGGTACCTAAAGGAGCCCATGTGGCCAAAGGTGCTGTCAGCGGTGATCACGGGGTAGGAAAGGATCATGCCCGTAGGTCTTGCAATGTCGCGCGGTGCGCCCTCAAGGAGGTCGTCAAGCACGGGACTGTCCCACAAAACACCTGCTGAGGCTGCAAGGTGTCCACCTGCCGAAAAGCCGCAGGTAAACACGTAATCGGGGTCGACATTATAGTCGGCAGCATGCTCACGCACGTAACGGATAGCCAGTGCTGCGTGCTTTAAGGGGCGATAATCGGCTGCATTTTCCCCAATGCCGTAGCGCAAAACAAAGGTGGCAAAGCCGGCGGCTAAAAACCGTATAGCGATCGGCTCCGCCTCACGGTCGGAGAGAAAATGATAACCGCCACCGGGGCAGATGATAATGGCACGGCGCGGCGTTTGCTTAAGGACGTTTGTTTGGGTGAGACAGATCGCAGTAAGCGTGGCCTTCTTAAAATCACCCAGCTGTATCGTTTCGTAAAGCATAACTGACTCCTTCCAATGTTATCATCAAAATTTTAGCATCGGTTATAAGTTTTGTCAAGAATTTTCAGCCAAGTATTGACTTTTTCATTTTGCGGGATTATAATAATGACATCAGAAGAGTAAGAAAAGCAGCGTTAAGTGCCGACGGGACGGGGAGTTGCCGGTTGGACGAAGGATTTCCGCGGCTGCCTTTCTGCATCCCGCTTCGTTTGAATAAGAGCGATGCTTGTCGCCTCCTTTTTTCGAATGATTTCGGGGAAGGAGGTTTTTTTATGAAGGATATGAAAAAAACATTGTCAGGTGAAGAAAATACTACTCAAAACACCCCCAAACGTGCTGCAAAAAGGCGTGCTTCGGGTGTTGGTAGCCTCAGGCGTCTTTGCTTTGCGGCGGCGCTTGCTGCTATGAGTCTGGTGCTGGGCAAGTTTTTGCAAATTCCGCACCCGTTTCAGGAATTTATCCGCATCAGCTTTGAAAATCTGCCTATTCTGCTGGCCGGCATTGCGCTGGGGCCTGTGCACGCACTGCTTGTCGGCGTGGTGGCCGATCTGCTCGGATGCCTGCTTTACGGTTATCCCATCAATCCCATTGTGACACTGGGTGCGGCGGTTGTAGGTCTTACGGCGGGTGTGATGTCCCATTACGTGATAAAAAAACCGCTTGGCGCCCGTGTGGCAGCTGCGGTGGCAGTGGCGCATCTGCTTGGCTCAGTGCTTTTGAAATCGGCAGGGCTTGCCGCATGGTATCTTGCAAAATATGAGCTGGGGTATATACAGTTTCTCGGTTGGCGCATTGTCAATTATGTGATGGTCGGTGTAGCGGAGGGTGTTGTGCTCTACCTTCTGTTACGTAACCGCGCGTTTGCAAAGCATATGGAGGAGATCGGTCAATGACGTACAAGGATGCTATTGATTATATCCATTCTGTCGTTTGGAAGGGTAGCCGCCCGGGGCTTTCCCGCATTACCGAATTGCTTTCGTTGCTCGGTGACCCCCAGGATAGCCTGCGATTCATTCATATTGCAGGCACCAACGGCAAGGGCTCGACCTCTGCGATGACCGAGTCGATCCTGCGTGCCGCAGGCTATAAAACCGGGCTGTTTGTGTCGCCCTATATCAAGCATTTTAACGAACGGATCTGCTTTTGCGGTACGCCGATCTCGGATCAGGCGTTGGCAGAGGTCACTGCCGCAGTCAAGCCCTTTGCCGACAGCATGGCAGACGCCCCGACTGAGTTTGAGCTGATCACTGCTATCGGGCTTTTGTATTTCAAAAACGTCGGGTGTGACGTGGTGGTGCTGGAAACAGGTATGGGGGGGCGGCTTGATTCCACCAATGTGATCAAAGCTCCCTTGGCTACCGTGATCACCGGCATAGCGCTTGATCATACCGAATATCTTGGCGATACGGTCGAGCAGATCGCTGCCGAAAAGGCAGGTATTATCAAGAAGGGTGCGCCGATGGTCTATGGCGGGCACAACGCTGCCGCCCGTGGCGTGATAAAGGCGGCGTGCGATAGGGTAGGGGTTTCCTTTTATGCCGCTGAGGATACGCCCATGACGGTGCTTCGCGCCGACTTGTCGGGCACCACCGTGCAGTACGGAAAATATAAAGGCCTGCATTTGCCCCTGCTTGGTGCCTATCAGCCGCAAAATCTCGCCACCGTCCTCACGCTTTTTGAGGCCTTGGCAGATAAGGGCATGCGGATCAGTGAGTCGGTGATACGGCAGGGGATCGCTGTTGTGCGCTGGCGCGGTCGCTTTGAAAGGCTGTGCACCTCTCCCCTGATCATATCCGATGGCGCCCATAATCCCGAGGGGATCGCGGCGGCCGCATCAGGCATACGTTTGTATTTTGGGGATAAAAGGGTACTGATGCTCTGTGCGGTGATGGCCGATAAGGATTATCACGGTATGGTGGGGGAATTGGCGCCGCTGGCTGAGGAGGTCTTTACTCTGACACCTGACAATCCGCGCGCCCTCCCCGCCGCTGATTTTGCTGCGGTATGGCGCGCACACGGGGTTAAGGCCACGGGCTTTGACAGTGTGGAGGCAGCGGTCAGAGCCGCCGTGTCAGCGGCTGCCCAAAGGGGGCTGCCCCTGTTTTCTCTCGGCTCGCTTTACATGTATGCTGAGGTGACCGACGTGCTTGAAAGGATCGGGATACTGGATTTATAAAATACGGTGAGTTCGCAACCATCCTCACCTTAATAAAAACTAAGGAGAAAAGCTATGCAAAAAAAGTCTTACCGCCGTATGCGGTATCTCACACACGCGGCTGTCATTGCCGCGTTGTACGTGGTGCTCACGTGGTTTTCGGCCATCTTTGGGCTTTCGGGTATGGGGGCTGTTCAGCTTCGTCTTGCCGAGGCGCTTTGCGTGCTGCCGTATTTTACGGCCGCAGCAATACCGGGCGTTAGTGTCGGGTGCTTGCTTGCCAATCTGCTCACGGGCGCTGCCGTGCCCGATATACTCTTTGGGACGCTTGCAACGCTGATCGGCGCGCTCGGCACGTATCTCTTGCGTCGATGGCGCCATCTTGCCTCGCTGCCACCTATCATAGCCAATACGCTTATCATTCCCTTTGTTATTCGTTACGCCTACGTTGACGTGACCGAAAGCCTGCCGTTTTTGTTTTTTACGGTAGGGCTCGGTGAGATCCTTTCGGTGGGAGCGCTGGGGACCTTGTTGCTTTTGGCGCTTGAAAGGCATCGTGCGATTTTTGAATTTACCCCGTAAAACGGGGTAAAAAAACGGCCTGTCCAAGGTGTCTTGGGCAGGCCAAATTTTTTTGCGCAGCAGTTGACGACAAATCACTACCTCCTGTGTTATAATAGGCTCTGCCGGGCAGCTCTTGTCATTGCGACAAACCGGGAGGGCGGCCCCGCAAACCAAAAACAGGAGGTTTTTTATGACACAATGTATGTGTAAAATGATGCTTGACGTAGCTGAGCGTGACACGCTGCAAACCGTTGTGGCAAGACAGGGTGATAATGCTACGCGCTTCGTGCGTCTTGCGCTTTTTGCCTTTGGCGAGCCGCTTCGCGTAGAGGAAAATGCGGTGGTGCTTTTAAATGCCAGAAATGCCGCAGGCGAGCTGCGTGCCTTTGCGGGTGAGGTGAATTGCGACGGCACGCTGACACTGCCCTTTAACAGCTGGATGCTGCGTAACGTCGGGATCCTGCAATGCGACGTTACGGTCGTTGATGCTGACGGCGGCAAGCTGACAACACCGCCCTTTGAGGTGGACGTAGCACCGTCTGTGGCGGCCGATGAGATCTTGCCGGGCGATAGCGACGATGAGGGAAGCATCACCGCGCGGCTGCTGAGCGAGGAGCGCGTTTTCACGCTTGAGCCCATTCTGTCGGCCAACGGGTATGAATTGCATCCGTTATCCAACCGTAAGTATGCTCTTGATCTTTCCTCTGAGATCTACGGCGAGGAGGGCGGCTGGAAGAACATTACCATGGTGTTGCCTCGACCCGATGACGTAGGTGATGATAGCTGGATCCTGATCTACTGTCATGCACCCAAGCGCGATATGGTGGCAGTGTCGATCGATTGGGGAAATGCTGCTGACGTGCTGTTTGTTGACGGTCAGATCCCCGACATCGTGCACGGTGATTTTGATATCGTGTGTACCTATTCGCGTGCAGCGGGCAAGTGGCAGATCGGTACGGTGCAATACAAATCGGTAGGTGAGACACAATGACCGAGCACGTAAGACAGCGCAAATTTTTCCTGCCTGAGCGCGTGCCGCATGCCTGGTCGGTACGTTTCCCGCAGGACGGGATCTCGCCGCAGGGAGAGCGCTGCGATCTCGCGCTTGGCATGGTGGCAAACGTCGCTGCGGGCGATCAGGCCGTGCGCAATGATTTTGACTATATCAGTATTTTTCAGCGCCCTATTTTCAATGCTACGTGGGATGCGCAAACACGCACCTGGCGTGATTTTGTAGCACGCGGTGAGGAGGGCTTTACGCTAAGCCCTACAGAAGAGAACCGCGAGGTCATCTATCGCTGTAAGCCGTTTTGGTACCGCATCGATATGAGCGGTGCGCAAGCGCCCTCCTATGTGTCGGTCAGTGATAAGCCACTGCGTGGCTATACGCTTGCGCCAATGTTTAAAAACGGCACCACGTATGAATATCGCCCCTGCTTTGAAATGGGCATAGGAGAGGATGGCAAGCCGCATTCGCGTGCGGGGCTGCTGCCCTACACAGGCACTTTTGTTGATATCATGCCAATAGCGCGCCTGTATGATCCTGCTGCCCATACCGAAAGGATGGCCGATTGGTTTTCAGATTATCTGCTTTTGCTGGTTGAATTTGCTACAAGAAGCCTGCAAAGCGTGATGTGTGGCGTAATAAGGTGTACTCTGAATACCACGTGGCAAAAGGTGTCAAGCGGCACACTTGCCGCGGGCTTCTATACTACCGAGCCCGATAAGATCGGCGTAGGCGCTCTTGCCGCTATCAATTATAGCGGTAAGGAGAGCGGCAAATACAATGTCAAAATTTTGGGCGTTGGTGAGGAAACTGAGTTGGGGTACCCTATTTTGATTGATCTTGATGACCCTGAGGCGTTTTTTTCGGATAAGGAAAGCTGCAAGCTTGTGTATGTAAGGCAGCCGTCGGGTGAGGCACTTTCTCGCGTGACCAAAGCAAGCTCGGGGACTGTGGGCAATATGCGCGAGTGTCCGTTTGTTTGGCGTGGCAAGGAAAACGCGTGGGGGAACGCCACCTCAATGATCTGTGACGTGCTGTTCAACAACGATCATCCTACGGGCATGAGCGTGTGCTATTTGGAGGATATGTCAAAATATGACGGCACACTCAATGAGTATTATGTTGAGTACGATTACGGTAAGCCCTATATGTCACGTACTCAGAGCTATGGCTACGTCATCAGCTTTGGCGTTTACGGTAAGCCGCATTTGCTGGTGCCGTCTGAACTTCAAACCAAGCATCCTGAATATTATTGGGCGACCTATACGCGGCATATGCCGATCACTCATAAGGGCGTGGGGCGGTTGTGCGTTGGCGGAGATATATTGAGCACAAACGGCATCAATCATGCCACTTATGAAATTATGGCATCAGACACCATGGAGAACTTTGGCGGACGCTTGGTGCTGGAGGAGGGCTCCTGATGAAACGTTATCGTATTGAAAACGGCATACCGATCTTACCGCCGTGTGGCGCTGTTACGGTTGACGGACGTGTGGTATCAAATTTTGCAGGGCGCATTGCGCGCGATGCGGTCTTTGCTGCTGCACACGGGTATTATCCTATAAAAGAGGAGCTTGCTCCTGAGGGATCCGAGGCCGAGCTGCTTGAGGGCGAAGGAGAGGTTGACGTGGCAACAGTCACATATTCGCTTATAAACGGTGCGTGGGTACGCACGGTAAAATAAAAAAGGGCGCTACGGCAAATGCCGTAGCGCCTGATGCCGCGCTCCCTGTGGCATCGGTTAAAATTCGTTTTTAATGCTGCGCTCAAAAAGCGAGAACAGTGCCTCACGCACGTGTGCACCGTGATAAAGCACAGCCTCTACCGTGTGGCAGATCGGTAATTCAACAAGGTATTTTTCCGCTAAGATGTTCAGGGCTCTTACGGTGTAATAGCCCTCGGCCAGGGCGTCAAAAGCTTCTCCTTTGGCAAAGGCCTCGCCAAATGCGCGATTGTGGCTGTGGGGGGAAAATACCGTTGCCTCGTAATCGCCGAGATGACAGAGTCCCCACGCGGATTGCTCATTGCCGCCAAGGGCCGCAATAAGCCTTGCGATCTCTCGTGTGCCGCGCGACATCAGTGCGCCCTTCAGGGGTGAGAGGGAAATACCGTCAAGCAGGCCTGCCGCAATGCCAACGACATTTTTTGCTGCCGCACCGATCTCGTTTCCGATCATATCCTGACCGTAATAAAAGCGGATCAGCCTTCCCGAAAAGGCATCTACCAATAAGCGCTTTGTTTGCTCGTTTGTGCTGTCGATCACCATACAGTTGGGAATACCGCGGCAAAAATCCTGTACGTGTCCGGGCCCTAACCATACGGCTGTATTGATATCCTCGCTCAGCTCCTCTTCAACAATGGTGGATAGACGCTTTCCGGTGCCGATCTCAAGGCCCTTCATGCACAACACCACTGTGCCCTTTGTAAAGCCTGCCGCACGGAGCTCGCCGCAAAGTGCGCGAAGCTGCTGCGAGGCAATGGATATCACCAGTACGTCGCAATCCTTCAACGCTGCCTTGAGATCGGTACTCAGGTGCAGGGTGTCGGGCAAGCGCATGAGTGCATTTTTTCGTGTGGCGATCAATTCCTGCATGTTTTTAGAGCTCTCGCGTCCGTAAAGTGTAACTGTGAAGCCGGCATTTGAGAGATGTGATGCAATAAAGGTACCCCATCGTCCGCATCCGATAACTGTGATATTTTTGATCTTTTCCATGCCCTTCTCCTTTTTGGTTTGTAAGTATTATAGCATAAAAATGTGATAAAATAAAGATGAAATTGAAAATTATATAGGGGTAGATGAGAGGTTCGGTAAAAGCAAAAAATAATTTGATTTATTTTTGAAAAAGGTATTGACAACAAGTGGCAAGTGTGATATAATCTATCCGTTCCGATTTCGCTGGTGTGGCTCAATGGCAGAGCAGCTGATTTGTAATCAGCAGGTTGTTGGTTCGACTCCGATCACCAGCTCCAGTGATATTCGGCGGCGGCATCGCCGCCGAGATATACAAGCTTATATGGGAGCGTTCCCGAGTGGCCAAAGGGGACAGACTGTAAATCTGCTGGCAATGCCTTCGGTGGTCCGAATCCACCCGCTCCCACCAAACACAAAAGCCCGACCTTGTGTCGGGCTTTTGTGTTTGTGGAGCATTAAACGTGGATTCGGAAGCCCGTGTGCCACCGTTCAGGGCACAAAAGGCTGCCGGTGGCAGGCTTTTAGGGCGTGGACCTGATGTGTGGTCACACCGGCGAGGGGAGCGTGGTACCAAATACATTTGTGTTTGTGGGAGCGCCGTAGCCCGACCTTGTGTCGGGCTTTTGTGTTTGTGGAGCATTAAACGTGGATTCGGAAGCCCGTGTGCCACCGTTCAGGGCACAAAAGGCTGCCGGTGGCAGGCTTTTAGGGCGTGGACCTGATGTGTGGTCGCACCGGCGAGGGGAGCGTGGTACCAAACACATTTGTGTTTGTGGGAGCGCTGTAGCCCGACCTTGTGTCGGGCTTTTGTATTATCCCTTGCGCCACGTGGCAGGGGAGAACAAAATCAGCATGGGCATAATTTCAAGTCGGCCGATCAGCATTGTGAGCGTCAGCACGATCTTGGAAAGCGGAGAAAAGGCGGCGTAATTGCCCGCAGGACCAACGGCGCCAAGGCCGGGGCCGACATTGTTGATGGTGGCCAACGTCGCGGCAAGATTGGTTTCGATACTGAAGCCGTCAAGCGAGATCAAAAGTGTCACCACCACGATCAATGCAAAATAGATAGAAATATAGCTGGCCGTTGCGTGCAGAGTCGCATCGGGCACGGGTTCGCCGTCCATGCGCACCACGTTTACCGAGCGCGGACGAATGGTTTTTTTCACGCTGCGGAACATATTCTTGACAGCAATAATGACGCGCGAGATCTTTAAGCCACCTGCGGTAGAGCCTGCACAGCTGCCTATCACCATCACGAGCAGCAGTATCGTTTTTGAAAACGAGGGCCAGAGATCATAGTTGGCGGTGGCAAAGCCTGCGGTCGAGAGCAGGGTAGTTACCTGGAAAAAGGCGGAGCGCACGGTGTCGCCAACGGTGGGGAAATACGAAAGGGTATTGAAGGTGACCAGCGCAGTAGCTATTGCACACAGTACAAGATATACGCGAAGCTCCTCGTTTTTCAAAACGTCCCCGAAGCGTTTGATGAGCAATAAAAAGTATATATTGAAGTTCACGCCGAACAGGAGCATAAACGAGGCGATCACCCATTCCGCAGCAGGGTTTTGATAGGCGCCGATGGAGGCGTTTTTAACCGAAAAGCCACCTGTACCGGCCGTGGCAAAGGCGTTGACAAGTGAATCGTAAAGGGGCATTTTGGTGCAAAGCAGGGCGATGAAGAGCGCTATGGTCAATGCCATGTAAATGCCGTATAGGATCAAGGCCGTTTGGCGCATTTTCGGCACGATCTTATCCTTGGTGGGGCCGGGCACCTCGGCACGGAGCAGGTGCATAGCGCGCCCGTTATCGGCAGGGAGAATGGCAAGCATAAATACAAGCACACCCATACCACCCACCCAGTGGGTGAAGCTGCGCCAGAATAAAATGCCGCGCGGCAGGCTTTCTATCTCGGTTAAAATAGAGGCACCCGTGGTGGTAAAGCCTGAAACGGTTTCAAAAAGAGCGTCGATATAATTGGGAATGGCGCCGCTAAGCACAAAGGGCAGCGCACCGAAGCAGGAAAGCAGCAGCCAAGAGGCGGCCGCTGTGATGAAGCCTTCCTTGGCATAAATGCGTTTGTTTTGGGGCTTAAAGATCACAATGGGCAGAGAAAGCAGCAGCATAATGGCCATTGTGATCAGAAAGGGTGCTGCACTCTCACCGTAGATAAGCGCCACAAGTGCCGGGAAGGCCATCAGTGCCGCTTCTATTATCGTGATAATGCCAAGCAGATATATAAGCATGCGGTAGTTCATAGTAATTCCTTTGCTATCAAGCGAGAATATCCTTAATGCTGTCAAAGCTTTCGCCGGTGGTCACAATGATAACGGTATCACCCTTGGCGACGTAGTCATCACCCGAAGGAATGATCACTTCCTCACCGCGCATAATGCAGGCAATCAGCACACCGGCGCGGGGGCGTAGCTGCTTAAGAGGGACGTTGGTTAAATTTTCAATATCATTGGTAATAGAAAACTCAAGCGCTTCTACGTGTCCGTCCAGGATCCTGTGCAGGGCATTGATCTCGGAATAATTGTTGGCATTTGCGATGGAGCGTACGTAGCGTACAATATCGGTGACGGTAGAGGATTTGGGGGATACGATACTGTCAAGCCCGGCACTCTTGAAAAAGTCAACGTAGGAGATACGGCTGATCATAGTGACGATCTTGTCAAGGTCGAGCGTTTTGGCATACATCGAAATGATGGCATTTTCCTCATCAATGGGCGAGAGGGCCAAAAAGGCATCTGCCTTGGCAGCACCGGCCTCAAGGAGAGTATCCTGATTTGTGCCGTTGTCGCAGATCACGGTGCAGTTGTATGTGCTGGCCAGCTCCTGGCAAAGCGCGGGATCCTTTTCAATAAGCGTGACGTCGATCTTTGATTTTTCAAGCAGGGAGAGCAGATAGTAGGTGACGCGCCCCCCGCCTACGATCAATACGTTTTTCACGGGATTGACGTAAACGCGCATCGCCTTGAAAAGCTGAGTGATCTCCTTGTCACGTGCCGTCATGCAGATGATGTCACCTGCATGAATGGTAAAGTCGCCTGAGGGGATATAGGTCTTGCCGTCGCGCAAAACGCCGCAGACCAGAAACTTAAAGTTTAATTTGTGACGCAGATCGGTGAGGGTGCAGCCGCAAAACGGAGAATTCTCCTCGATCAAAAATTCTGCCAGCTCCACCTTGCCGCGGCAAAAGGTGTTGATCTTCGTAGCGGAAGGGAAGCGGAGCAGGCGATAAATATCGTTGGCGGCCTCCAGCTCGGGGTTGATGGTAAAGGAGAGGTTTATTTCGCTTTGCAAAAAGCGCATCAGCTCCGAGTATTTGGGATTGCGTACGCGTGCGACGGTGTGCTTGGTGCCCAGCTTACGTGCAGCGGCACAGCACAGAATATTGATCTCATCCATGGCTGATACCGCGATCAGCAGATCGGCTTTTTCAGCATTCGCCTTTTGCAGCACCGATAGGTCTGCACCGTTGCCCACTATGCCGAAAACGTCGCAGCTATTGGATAATTCCGATAATGCGGCCGCGTTTTCGTCAATGACGGTAATGTCGTGATTTTCACGGGCGAGCTGGGTGCAAATGGCAGCACCTACTGCACCGCCGCCCACAATAATGACCTTCATATATTGCTAAACCTTTCAAAAGTTTCATAATAGAGGATAAGCATATTATAGCACATCCACTTTTAAAAATCAATAAATTTACGTAAAAGTGTCAGTAAGTATTGACAAACTCCTAAAAATATCTTAAGATTAGGATGGAAAAAGGGGGGGAAGGCTTTGAAATTCAACGAACAAAAGAAGGATCATATATACGTTGCAGCTCATCGCGGACTTAGTGCCACTTACCCCGAAAATACTATGGAGGCCTTTCGCGCCGCCGTGGAGGCAGGGGTCGATCAGCTGGAAACCGATATTCGTATTACCGCGGACGGCGAGCTGGTGCTTATCCACGACGCGACGCTTGATCGCACCACCAATGGAACGGGCCTTGTTTGTGAGCATACGTTGGCCGCGTTAAGGTCGCTTGATGCAGGCAGCTGGAAGGGCGAGGAGTTCGCCGGCTGTAGGATCCCTACGCTTGATGAGTTTATCGCGTACGTTAAGCCCTTTGATGAGCTTACGCTTGACCTTGAATTAAAGGAATACCCCACAACGGGGCACGAAAAGATTTCTTACGAGGTTTGTGACCGCGTGCTTGCTATTGTGGAGGAAAACGGTCTTACCGACCGTGTGGTCATCAACACCTTCAGCGGAAAGCTGCACGAATACATTTATCGCAAATACGGTAAAAAATTCAGACTCCACGTCTATTACCCCATGCACCATCTTGGTGAATGTGAGATTGACCCGTACAGCTATGGCTATTGCTGCTGTATGTTTGGCTCAAAGGATGAACTGATGGCCGAGCCCGCTGAGTTTGCCAAAATGGCCGCACGCGGTGTGGAGCCATGGGCAGGGGCCTCGGTCAAAAACGAGGTTGGTGTGCAGGCCGCCATTGATGCGGGTGCCAAGCTGATCACGTGCAACAATGCAGATGAAATTTTAAAGATCCTTACCCAAAAGGGTATGAGAAACGAATAAAGGATGGTAGTATTATGACTATTGATGCAAAAAAAGTAAAATTGATTGCCTTCGACCTTGACGGAACGCTGACTCAACACAAAAGCAAGCTGACGCCAGAAAATCTGGCTACATTGACGGCGCTTCGCCAAAAATACCGCCTGCTTATGGTAGGCGCAGGCACCTGCCGCCGTATTTTTGAGCAGCTTGACCGCTTTCCCATTGATGTCATCGGCAACTACGGTATGCAATATGCCAAATATAACGAGGCGACGGGGGATATCGACGTGATGCGTGACGAGCAGCTGCCCGTTGACCGTGACACGATTGAGAAAAAGGTGAGCTATTTCCGTGAAAAATACGGCTTTACCGAATACGCAGGGGATAGCGTGGAGTACCATCCCTCGGGCTGTATCACCTTTGCCGTGCTTGGCACAAAGGCGCAGCTGGCGGACAAGCTGGCATTTGATCCCGACCGTAAGCGCCGTCGTGCGATCTACGACGAGGTAAAGGAAGCCTTTTCGGATTATACGGTCTTTGTCGGCGGTTCTTCCTCCTTTGATATGGCGCCCTTCCCGTATAATAAGGCGCATGCGCTGGCGCAATACTGCCAGGAGCACGGTATCGATAAGGATGAGGCCGTATTTGTGGGAGATGATTACGGCCCCGGCGGCAACGATGAGTCGGTGCTGTTGGCAGGCTATCATTTTGTAAAGATCGACGATTATCGTACTCTGCCCGAAAAATTGGCGTTTTTACTTTGATCTATAAAAAGTGGCTTTGCGGTGTCCGTAAAGCCACTTTTTTATTTCTGCTGTTGATTTTGGTGCGTCGGTGTGGTATACTATATGTATATTAAATTTCAAGAGGTATCTATGCAAACTGCTTGCGCCCTGCAATTCAAGCCCCTTACCCTGCAGGATTATACCAAGGTCGCCCCCTATCTTGCCGGTAAGCATGCCGTGATCTGTGATCTCAGCCTGCTTTATTTCTACATGTGGGGCGAGATGCTGGGCATTGAATATGCTTTTTCACATGAGGTGCTTTTTCTGCGCCGCAACAATAAATATGGCCTTTCGTATTATCCGCCCTTGGTGAAGGGAGAGGGGCTTGCCGCAGGACTGCCCCATCTTTTGGAGCTGGACACGCCCAAGGTCCGTCTTTGTGCGGTGCCCGCACATGAGGTAGAGGGCTTTGAGCGGCACTGCCGTGTGCTTGAAAAGGGTACCTCACGCCGTTGGGCAGACTACGTTTACAGCGCAGCTGATCTTGCGACACTGAGCGGTCACCGCTATAATAAAAAGCGTAATCTTGTGCACCAGTTTGAGCGCTTGTACCCCTCACGCGTATACGAGGATATCACCGCGGACAATCTTGACGAGGTGCGGGCCTTTATGCAGCGTTTTGCGAATGAAGCGGGGGAAAACGAGGACAAGCAATACGAAAACCGCCGTGTCCTTGCGCTTTTGGAGGATTATGAGGCATTGCCGCTGGTCGGCGGCCTTGTACGCGTGGAGGATGAAATTGCCGCCTTTACTGTTGGTGAGGTGCTTGACGAGGTGCTGCTCGTGCACGTGGAAAAGGCAGATCGTCGCTTTAAGGGTGCGTATCAGTATATCAATTATCGCTTTGTGCAGGAGCAGGTGACACGCCACGCCGTCACACTTGTAAACCGTGAGGACGATGCGGGCGACGAGGGATTGCGTCAGGCAAAGCTTTCGTATTGCCCTGTGGAAATTTTGCATAAATATCATATGGTAGTTGACAACAAGGAGTAAAAGGATGAATATTGTGGTTTTGGATGCGGCCACGCTTGGCGCGGATATCGACCTGTCCCCCTTGGCGGCACTCGGGTCGCTGACGGTATATGAGGGCAGTGCTGAGCACGAGATCTCCGCACGTCTGCAAGAGGCCGATGTCGCGGTGGTCAACAAGCTCAAAATGAACGAAAAGACCCTGAACGGGGCGAAAAATCTGAAGTTTATCGGCGAAACCGCTACGGGCTACGATAATATCGATACCGCTTACTGTGCCGCACGTGGCATCGCCGTTTGCAACGTTCCCGCCTACTCTACCGACAGTGTCGCACAGCTGACGCTTTCTATGGCGCTCGCGCTTTGTACGCATTTATTTGCATACCGTGACCACGTTTTGTCAGGGGATTACACGCGCGCAGGCGTCGCCAACTGCTTGACGCCGATCTTCCATGAGATCTCTTCTCTTACCTGGGGTGTGGTCGGTGGCGGCGGGATCGGCCGCCGCGTGGCAGAGCTGGCACGCGCCTTTGGCTGCCGCGTGCTTATGTGCCGCCAAAAGCCTGAGGCAGAGTTTGAGGGTGTTGATATCGATACGCTTTGCGAGAGGGCGGATATCGTTTCCTTGCACGTGCCGCTGACGCCTCAAACACGCGGGCTGATCAATGCCGACCGTATTGCCAAAATGAAAAAGGGTGCCATTCTGATCAACGTGGCGCGCGGTGCCGTTTGCGATGAGGCGGCACTTGCTGCGGCCCTCGAGGCAGGGCACCTTGGCGGCCTTGGCATTGATGTGTTTGCCAAAGAGCCCTTTGATGAAGATCATCCGTTTAACCGCATTATGGGGCGCGAAAACGTCTGTCTGACCCCTCATATGGCTTGGGGCGCGGCCGAGGCGCGTGCGCGGTGTGTCAACACCGTTGCCGATAATCTTGCGGCCTTTTTGCGCGGCGAGCAAAAAAATCGCATTGTATAAGCGTCGCTTTTTGGTTTATCGGTATGCAAAAAACAGAGGTGCTCCTCGGGGGCACCTCTGTTTTTGCGTTGGCTTGTAAAAGACAAATTTTTTATTTTAGCATGTCGTTGATCTCGGATACCGTCTTGCGCACAAGCAGGTCGCCACCCTCGTGGCCCGATGAGCCGCTTGAAACGTATGCCGAATAGTGACTGCCGCTTTCCGCCTTCTCGGTGGGAAGATATCCGTAGCTGCCGCAGCAAAGCTGAACGAGGAAGGTCTGCGAGGCCTTGCTTCTGGCCCTGATCTGGTTGCCGTAATCAAGGAAGAGCTCGTAGGGGTTGGTTGCGAAGGCAATATTGCCGAGGCGCAGAGCGTGAATCTCAACCGGAATGATGTCAAGCTGCTCTTGGATCTTGCTTCGAAGGATCGTGCCGGCGTGCACGTGCATTCTCGCGTTGTCATTAAAGTTGATGGTTCCGTTTCCAACCTTTTGGGCAAAAGCTTCGATCACCTTGGTGGCGGCCTCTGCCTGCGCGGGGGTCACGCGGCGCAGCGGCATATCAAGGGTGATATTTTTGTGCTCGAGCACGCTTTCGCTGACGTAGTCGGCTACGGTGATGTCCTCAAAGGCATAGAAAATTTCGTTGGCGATCCTTCTTGCCACCACCTCACAGCCCTTGACGTCAAACATAGAGGGGTCTGCCTTGCGCGCGGTCACGTCGTTTCTGATAATATTAGGGTCATTGATCGGCGTTTCGGGCTCTACCCAACGTACCATATCGCGCGGACATTGGTCGCCGGCGGGGGAGCAAAGCGCGAGCAGGAAGAGATCCTCGCCGTATTTGCGGCGCAACAGAGCCTTGACCTTGCCCCAATAGTCGGATGAGATAAAATTTCTGTGCTCCAGCACCTGTGCAGGGCAGGCCACATTTGCGACAACACCCGTGAGCTTTTTGTCAGGGGTAAAGGTGAAAAGAAGCTCAATGCCGCTGTCGTTGCCGCTCTCAAGCTCTGTAAAGGTCGCGGTGTCGGTGTCGCCCCACATTTTAGCCGAGCCGTCGCTGTAGCAAACTCTGCGGCACATACCGACCGCAGCTCTGCCAAAGCCCTGCGCATACGCACCCGCTTGGCGGTTATCCCATGCGAGCTTGATCGCCTCGGCAATACGGTCTGCCAGAAATGCCAGAGCCTCATCGCCGTCAATGAGGTCATCGCCCTCGTAGGAAACAAGCTTTTCATATTTCGCGTCAGGCATAAGAGCGGTCAAAACGTCAAGTGCAGAGCCGCCTAATTTGGATAAGTCCTCTCTGTTTGAATAGGAGGGGGCTGTGTGCGTATGTATGGCACTCAGTATAACCTTGTCGGCAGGCAAGCCCTTTGCCGATACCAAGCGCTCTCTTACCGCATCAAGCAGATAATGGCTGGTGGAAACAAGGTCACAGGAGCAGAATATAGCACTGTCCGCGCCACATTCGATCGCCATAGCGGTTGCCGTGATCGGCGTTTCGACCACGTCGGTGATCCTCTCATAAAACTGACCTGCAAGATTTACTTTTCTTCCTTCGGGTACAAGGCTGACCTCGCCCCAACCGATCTTTATTTGATGCATAGCTACCTCCTGTGGTTTACGTAAGATTTTTAAATTTTTTCCAGACGGGTGTGCCGATAAGAGCAAGAACTGTGCCGAATACGATCAGCGAGATGAGGGTGATGAGCGTCGGTATCCAACCGAATTTGTCTGCGATGAGCGTGAGTGCAAAATTGGCGCCTACAATGCCGAAAGCCGCTGCTGCATTGGTGATGCCCGCAACAGTTCCACCCTTGCCCCACTTGACAAATGCCACCGAAGCAAGCGTCATGGTGAAGTATCCGTTGGCAGAGGCACACAAAACGATAAGGGCCGTGGCGGCGATGATAAACCAATAGTTGACGCTGCCAAGCAAAAGCGTGAAAAATGCCGCAGGTATCGTCAGCGCAAACATTAAGGCAGTGGCAAGCATCTCGTTTCTGAAAAAATAAGCCAGCTTGTTTGCCAGTATCGGCCCCAGGACGTTACACACAAGCACGACAAAGCTAAGGACCGTGGCGAACGCGGGCTGCACACCCTCGTAGCTCTCGTTGATCATGACGGGGATAAGCGTTTGTATCTGCGTGATAAAGGACCTCAAAAACGTCAGCACCAAGAAGAATATAAGACCCGACGAGAAGGCAAGCCTTAAAAAGCTCACCTGTGGCGCATCGCCGACTTTTGTATTTTTCTTGTCTTCCGGCAGAATCTGTTCGGTGACAACAAAGCGATTTGTGTATTTTGCGGTGATGAGCCACGCGATCATCAGCAGGAACGACCCGATAGAGGAAATGATAAAGTTTTGTTGCCAATGCGCCACCAATGCTGCCACAACGTAGCTGAAAAGAACCCCTATAGGTGACATAATAGTGATAATGACCGTCCCCGCCTGGCGCTGAGATTCGTGCACCATAGAGGATACGATCTTAAACGATGCGGGCCAGCCGCTGAACTGCAGGATGGCATTGAGCGACCACAGCACCATCGTGAGTATGTAGTTTTCATAACAAAAATATATGGCCAGATTGATAATACCGGAGCCAAGCAGAGAGATCGCCAACTGTTTTTCGGGCCTGAACTTATCGGCAAGCACGCCGCCAAATAATTGGATAACGGCATATACCGCCCAGAACACGGCCGAGATCATACCTGTTTCAAATTTTGTCATATAGCCCTCGTCGACAATAAATACCATTGCCGCCGAAAAGCAA
The DNA here is from genome assembly GCA_015064125.1 of Oscillospiraceae bacterium. Taxonomy (GTDB): domain Bacteria; phylum Bacillota; class Clostridia; order Oscillospirales; family CAG-272; genus Firm-07. Next base: position 18,201 of record SVSV01000002.1, on the reverse strand, counting down.
TATTTCGTCATGCACAGGAATCCGTATGCCGTCATGACCGTAGAAAGAACAAGCAGACTGATGCGCTTGTCCTTAAAATATCTGTTTTCCATTTTCGCTTGACCTTGTTGGATCCTTTTATTCTATAGAATGGAATAAGTCTATCACTTTATCTTAGGTTTGTCAAGGATACCGGGTGAGAAATTTTTTCTGTTTTTTTGATTGACTAAGCCTTGTATTCATGTTATACTTATCAGGGTATATTTGCCGCGTCGCGGCTTGTAAGGTATTACATGACTGCACCGCGCCACAACAAAATCTGCTAAAAATCTTTCAGCCGAAAAGTGGCTCCCAGCTTCGGCAGAGCAAAAAGGTGCTATGACAAAGGAAAATACTGCAGGAATATACCGATATTGCAAAGTGTTTTCCTGCCGTCAGAGCCCATTTTTGCCTACCCAAGCCTTGTGGGTTCGGCTCTCTTCGGCTATAATTTCCAAATGGGGAGGGATAAAACATGACGCTCAGTAAGCTTGCGCAGCTCGCCAACGTATCGGTGTCGGTCGTGTCAAAGGCATTTTCGGGCAGAGAGGATGTCAGCGATGCCATGCGTGAGCACGTCTTCGCGGTAGCAAGAGAGCACGGCTGCTTTCAGCAGTTTTATCATGCCCGTTATGACAAGCCCGTTATTGCCGTTATTATTCCAGAGGCCATTAGTAAATACTATATACATATCATCGAAGCGTTGAAGCGGGGCATGGAGGCAAACGGATACACCATGCTGCTGTCGATCAGCAATTTTGACAACACCCTGAAGAATGAGCTTGTGCGTTATTATACCGAGCATTCAAAGGTTGACGGCCTTGTGCTGATCGATGCGTCCTTTGACAAGGCGATCAAATGTGATACTGTGCTTGTTTCGGTGCTCGGCTCAAAAAGGCAGATCCAATACGGCTCGGAAATATATCTTGAAAAAAGCTATGGCATCAACGACGCTCTGGAGCACCTGATGGCCAAGGGCCACAGGCGCATCGCCTTTGTGGGGGAAGCCTATACCGTGCCAAAGCAAAAAAAATTTGAGGCGTGTTGCTCCGAGCTGGGCCTTGCGGTTGATGCGTGTCTGATGTACACCTCACTTCATCGCTTTGAAGAGGCGGGCAGGGACGGCGTGAGAAAGCTGTTCTCAGGGGATTTTCCACCGCCCAGTGCCATATTCGGTGCGTATGGCTATATCACGCAGGGAATACTTTCCGAGCTTGAGGTGATGGGGCTGCGTGTGCCTGAGGATGTATCGGTGATATCTATAGATAACGACCCTTATCCCTTGCATGGGGTGCTTGACGTTGCTTGCATACCGTCGGATATTGAGCTGCTTTGCATCAAAACGATTGAGATATTGTGCCAAAAGATCGGCAAGAGATCGCCGAATCTCCCGATTGTGCAATTGGAGCTGAAATCAAGATTTTATGAGGGAAATACAATAAAGGATATAGATCCTGCTTAAATAATAAAGGCACAAGCGGCCTGCTCTCGGCAGACCGCTTGTGCCTTTTGCGTTGTTTGCCCGCAGGAGAATTTCGCCTACGGCGAATATACCCACGCCCTGCGCCTGGTGTGCAAGCACCCCGATCTTCGGGCGGGGTATGCGAACTCCTGTGTGTGACTTTTAGTCACACACCTTGTCGATTCGCACCGCGAATCACCAAAAGCAAAAGACCACCCCGTTTGGGGTGGTCTTTTGCTTTTGGTGACCCGTAGGAGAATCGAACTCCTGTTACCGCCGTGAAAGGGCGGTGTCTTAACCGCTTGACCAACGGGCCTTATACACAAAATGCGGCAAGCCGCATTTTGTGTGTATTGTGGTAGCGGGAATTGGACTTGAACCCATGACCTACCGGGTATGAACCGGTTGCTCTAGCCAGCTGAGCTATCCCGCCATATTGTGGCGTTTTTCACAACGCTTTGATATTATAACATAAGCCTTTCGGTTTGTCAACACCTTTTTTTCAGTTTTTGCAAAAAATTGCAAGAATTTTTTTCGTTGCTTTCCGTTGGTTTTTCACGCATTCCCACTTGCGCTTGCCATTGTTTTATGATATACTGAAAATACTATAAAAAAAGGGGAATTGCGATGAAAAAATACAGGTTGCGCGTGGGGCTTGATGTAGATGATATCTTATACGTTTGCAATGCCTACGCGCTGGAGTGCTTAAATAAAAAATACGGTGTGGATCCCCCTTATACGATTTACGATATTCGCGGTTGGGGCGAAAGCGGCACCGGGATAGATGAGCGCATTACTTATTTTTCCGACCCCGAGTTCGTTGCCAATCAGCCGATCTTTGACGGGGCAAAGGAGTTTGTGCACCGCCTTGCCGCACGTGCTGAGGTCTTTTTTATCACTGCCGTGCCCCCTGCCTGTATGTCAGCACGCGCCATGCGCTTGGTACAGGATTTCCCTGAGATCCCTTCCGAGAATATTCTCATCGGTACACGCAAGGATATGGTCAGCCTTGATATTTTGCTTGATGACGGTGCCCATAACATCACCCGCACGCCCGCGACCTATCCCGTGCTTTTCCGCCGCCCGTGGAATACGCATCTCTCTGGTCTGCTTTCAGTCAATTCCTACGATGATTTTCTGCATCTTGTTGATATGATCTGCGAGGCCTTCTCCGATGAGCGTCCCAATCTTGAAAACGGCGGCGTGGTCTGCTTGGTCGGTCCCACGGGCAGTGGAAAAAACGCCGTTGCCAAAGCGCTTTCTGCCCGTTACGGTATGACAAAGCCCACCACCGCTACCACGCGTCCCAAGCGCTGCGAGGAGAGCGATTGTGATTATCATTTTCTTGATGAGGCTACCTTTATTAAGGAGCGCGAGTCAGGGAAGTTCTTGGAAACCACCGTTTACAGCGGCCATTATTTCGGCACCTCTGCCGCATCGATCGACGGCATTGTCAGCCGCGGCGGTCTTGCTGTGATCCCTATTGATATTTGTGGGGCGCTGACATTGAAAAACCGATACCGTTCCCGTGCGTTGACGGTCTTTATGAAGCGCGCACGCTATGACGTCATTCGCGATATTGTGTCGCGTGATCTTTCCCCCGACGACAGGACCTGCCGTATTCTATCGCTTGACGATGAATATCGTAATGAGGAGCTTTGCGACGTTACCGTGTCGGCAGGGCGCGCCGCAGATGCGGTTGCCGCCGAGATCGCGGCTGCCGCAGGCGCTGTAAAATAAGAGCAGCAAGGGCGCAGTGCCATGATCTGTGCCCTTGCTTTTGTGTATGGCGGCCGTGCGTTTACGGTGGGTATTTTATAAAAATAATGTAAAAATTCAAGAAAGTGCTTGACAAGTGTATATTTATGCGCTATAATTGCAAGGTGCCGAAAGGTATATTATCATATGTTTTGAGAGGAAGATTGCTATGAAAAAGATTGTAGCCCTTACACTCGCCGTGCTGATGCTGCTGACCACTGTGGTTGCTTTCGCATCCTGCGGCAAAAAGAATGATGATTTCGTTGCAACCGATGCCGCTGACCTGATCAAGGAGGATTTCGGTATTGGCGTAAAGAAGAACAATGCCGATCTGCTTGCTGCTGTCAACGCTGTGGTTGACGAGTGGGTTGCCAATGGCAAAATGGCTAAGTATGAGGAATACTACACCAAGCTTGCCGATTACGCTGAGAACGGCGGCACTGCTCCCGAGGCAGGCGACCTTGTGGTCAGCTGGGACTTCGGCTCTGCTACCGACGTGATCACGGTTTACACCGAGTCGGGCTTTGCTCCCTTCGAATTTATCTACAACGAGGCAGTGGTTGGCCTTGATATTGCTATCATGAGCCAGGTTGCCGTAAACATGGGCAAGAAGATCCAGGTAATGGACGTTGTATTTGACACTATTCCCACCTGCGTGCAGAATGACAGCGGTCTTGCCGTTGCCGCTGCCGGTCTTACCATCAATGAGGACCGTGCCGCTATGATGGATTTCTCTAACGTTTACTACAGCTCCACGCTCGTGATCGTTTCCGATAAGAAGGAGCCCATCACCAGTGTTAAGGACCTTGCAGGTAAGAAGGTTGGCGTACAGCAGGGCACCAGCGGTGACCTGATCATCACCGCCGCTGCAGCTGATGCAGGCTACTCTTACGTAACCGAGGATGCTGAGGGTGAGGAGATCACCGTAGTCGTGAAGGCTGCAGGTGCCGAGGTGAAGCAGTACGAGAAGTACGCAATGGCATTGGCCGACCTCAAGGCTGGCCGTATCGACGCCATTCTCATGGATAAGCTGCCCGCACAGACGATGCTTGCAAGCGCAAACTGATTGCAATAGCCGAAGAGAGCCGAATACATAAGCCTCTTGGCGTAACATTTTTGCAGCTTTTGCCGCGCCGCGGCTTGTAAGGTATTGCATGACCGCGCCGCGCCACAACAAAATCTGCTAAAAATCTTTCAGCTAAGAGGTGGCTCCCAGCTTCGGCAGAGCAAAAAGGTGTTATGACAAAGGAAAATACTGCAGGAATATACCGTATTGCAAAGTGTTTTCCTGCCGTGAGAGCCCGTTTTTGCCTGCCCAAGCCTTGTGGGTTCGACCCTCTTCGGCTATACAAATAAAAATCGGTGAGCGGGATATCCCGCTCACCTTTTTCAAGGGGAATTTATGAAAGAACTGTGGACGCGGTTTGGCAAGGCCTTTTTGGTGCAGAACCGCTGGAAAATGTATCTTGAGGGTCTTGGCAACACGCTGTTGATCGCCTTGATGGCTGCTGTGATCGGTATCACCATTGGTGTTATTCTTGCTATGGTGAACTACATCAACAAAAAAACGGGTAAGCTGAAGATCGCAACCAAAATCTGCAATATCTATATTACCGTTGTGCGCGGCACACCCGTGGTGCTTCAGCTGATGATCCTGTACTTTGTGGTATTTGCCTTCTGGGATAACGGTATTATGATCGGTGCCATTACCTTTGGTCTTAATTCGGGTGCATACGTAGCGGAAATTGCACGTGCGGGCTTTGAGAGCGTTGATGACGGACAAATGGAGGCAGGGCGCTCGCTCGGCCTTTCTACCTGGCAAACGATGCGTACCATTATCATCCCGCAGGCTGTGCGCAACTGCTTGCCGCCGCTTTTTAACGAGTTCATTATGCTCGTCAAGGAGACCTCTATCGTTGGCTACGTTGGCATTTATGACCTCGGTAAGATCCCCGGTCTTATTCAATCGCGCACCTTTGACTATTTGTTCCCACTCCTTATTGCCGCCGCGCTCTACCTTGTTGTGGTGCTGGCGCTGACCAGAGTGCTGCATGTCATTGAAAAGAGGATGGCCAAGAGTGATAGAAATGCGGGAGGTGCGACAAATGGAAAATAACGTGCTGATCAGCGTCAAGGACCTCTCCAAGAGCTTTGGTGAGCTTGAGGTATTAAAATCGGTTTCCATTGATATCAAGGCAGGCGAAAAGGTGGTTATCATCGGTGCCTCGGGGTCGGGTAAGAGTACGCTTTTGCGGTGCCTGAATTGCCTTGAGGACCCGACGGGCGGCGAGATCATTTTCGATAATGAAAATATCGCCGATCCGCGTGTTGATATCAATATTCATCGTCAGAAGATGGGTATGGTCTTTCAGCAGTTCAATCTTTTCAACAACAAGACCGTGCTTCAGAATATTATGCTGGCGCCCGTGATGCTGCGTTGTCAGCGACTGCGCCGCGAGAAGTGGCGCTCGCTGCTCGGCAAGGCTGAAAAGCCCACTGAAACCAAGGCACAGATCTTGGCTGAGGAGCAGGAAAAGGCCATGACGCTTTTGGCGCGCATTGGCCTTGCCGAAAAGGCAGAAGCCTATCCTTCTACGCTTTCAGGAGGCCAAAAGCAGCGTATTGCTATTGTGCGCGCACTGGCGATGAACCCCAAGGTGATGCTTTTTGATGAGCCGACCTCCGCCCTTGACCCCGAGATGGTCGGCGAGGTGTTGGATCTGATGAAGGAGCTTGCCAATGAGGGCATGACGATGGCGATCGTTACGCATGAAATGGGCTTTGCCCGTGAGGTGGCCGACCGTATCATTTTCATGGATGGCGGCGTGATCGCCGAGGAGGGCACGCCAGACGAGCTGTTTAATCATCCCAAAAATGAGCGCCTGCGGGCATTTCTTGCCAAGGTGCTTTAAGTGTACTGTGTATGCAAAAGCAAGAGCCGCACTGTCATTGATGACAGTGCGGCTCTTTTAATAAATGTTGGGTGTGCTTTTTTAAAAAACCACCTTGCCTATGTATAACCGATAAAACGAGGTGGCTTTGCCGTTCAAATAAGTGCTGGGTGTGTTTTGGCCTGCGCCGTTATAGATCAGCACAAAGCAGGGCAGCGTGGATTTGGATGCAGAAGGCGTGATCTCGGCATGTGAGGCGTACTTTGTACGTCGAGTGCCGAGAGCGCGGCTAAAAACACACATAAAAATGAAAACCCGTGGGTTTTCTACTTTAAAATCAAGCTAAAAAACCACCTCGCCTATCCGCATAACCGATAAAACGAGGTGGCTTTGCCGTTCAAATAAATACCGGGTGTGTTTTGGTCTGCGCCAAAGCCACCTGCCCTTATCTGATGCCGTAGTTTTCAATGATGTAGTCCATATCCTTGTCGCCACGCCCCGAAAGGTTGATCAGTACCGACCCGTGGTCCATCTGCTGTGCCAGCTTCATACCAAAGGCCACGGCATGCGCGCTTTCAATGGCAGGAATGATGCCCTCAAGGCGTGCAAGACGGTAGAATGCATCGATCGTTTCCTCATCGTTGATCACGTCGTACTTGACGCGCCCGATCTCCTGCAGGAACGCGTGTTCGGGGCCGCTGGAGGGATAGTCAAGGCCGCTTGCCACCGAGTAAACGGGGGCGGGGGCGCCGTTTTCATCCTTGAGCATAATGCTGTTGAAGCCGTGCATGATACCCTCGGTGCCGTACTTGAGGCTGGCGGCGTGATCGCCCAGCTTTTCACCGCGCCCTAAGGGCTCAACACCGTAAATATCCACGGGGTCGTTAAGGAACCCTGCAAACAGGCCCGCAGCGTTAGAGCCGCCGCCCACACAAGCAACGATCGCGGAAGGGAGGTGTCCCGTCATATCAATAAACTGTTCTCTTGCCTCGATGCCGACAACGCTCTGGAAATCACGCACCATCATGGGGAAGGGATGGGGCCCCAGCACCGAGCCGATGCAGTAAATGGCATCCTCGTATTCGCGGCTGTAGGCGTCAAATGCGGCATCGACCGCTTCCTTTAAGGTCTGCAGACCGTGGGTGACCTCAATAACGTTCGCACCGAGGATCTTCATGCGTGCTACGTTCGGGGCCTGCTTTTTGATGTCGACCGCGCCCATATAAATGTCGCATTTCAGGCCAAAGTAGGCAGCGGCGGTGGCCAGTGCCACGCCGTGCTGACCTGCACCTGTTTCGGCAATCAGCTTTTTCTTGCCCATGAACTTGGCAAGCAGTGCCTCACCCATGCAGTGGTTCAGCTTGTGAGCGCCCGAGTGGTTGAGGTCCTCGCGCTTGGCATAAAGCTGCACCTTGCCGCCCATGGCGTCGGAAAGGCGCTCAAGGTGTGTTACGGGCGTGGGGCGCCCCTGAAATTCTTTGCGGATACGGCGCAGCTCGGCAATAAATTTGCGCGATTGACAGATCGAAAAATAGGCCTCGGTGATCTCGGCCATGGCGCGCTTCAGCTTTTCCTCCACAAAAACGCCGCCGTATTTGCCGAAAAAGCCCTTATCGTCGGGATAGTTTGCAAAATAGGTTTCAAAGTCTACGTTGTTCAGCTTCATTTTTTTCTCCTTTTTGTGCGGTGTGGGCGTTCCTTTAAAAAGAAAACGCCCCGACAGAATAAAAACCATCTGTCAAGGACGAATAATAGCTTATCCGCGGTGCCACCTTGCATTCATAGAAAATCTATGCCCTTTGTCGGATACTGACATATCCTTGGCAATCACGCTTGCCCCACGTCGCAGAATACTTTGCCACAGGCAGTTCATCCACGCCCTCAGCGGTCCATTTAACAGCTTGTTTCCCACCTGACTCTCAGCATCGCAGGCTCTCTGTGGGGGCATAACTGCCTTTATCTCCGCATCAACGGTTTTTATGTTATGAGCACATTATAGCACTCACAATGCCTCTTGTCAAGAGGCACTTGTAAAAAAATGCGGTGATTTTGCATCCCGTATGTCGCATATCTAAATTGTTTTGTCCGAAAATATTGACATGCCGCGCGAAAAAAGTTATACTGTTTATGTAATAATGATTTGTATCAGGAGGCTTATATGAAGGTTTTGCTGACAGGCGGTGCGGGCTATATCGGCACGCACACGATCATTGAAATGGATGCTGCAGGCCATGAGGTCGTGGTCGTAGATAACTTTTACAACAGCTGCCCCGAGGCGGTGGCGCGCGTTGAAAAAATCATTGGCAAAAAGGTGCCGCTTTACGAGGCTGACGTGGCAGATGAGGCCGCGATGGACGCGATCTTTGCTGAGCACAAGATCGATGCCGTGGTGCATTTTGCAGGCTATAAGGCTGTGGGAGAGTCGGTAAGAAAGCCCCTTGAATATTACGATAACAATATCAATTCTACTCTTACCCTGTTGCGTGTCATGAAAAGGGCGGGTGTTAAAAAGCTGATCTTCAGCTCCTCCGCGACGGTCTACGGCACGCCCGAAAGGTGCCCCATTACTGAAAATAGCCCCACGGGCAATTGCTCTAACCCTTACGGTTGGACTAAGTATATGATCGAGGTCATTTTGCGTGACTACTGTGTATCCGACCCCGATATGCAGGTGATCCTGCTGCGTTATTTCAATCCCGTTGGCGCGCATAAGAGCGGTATGATCGGTGAAAATCCCAACGGTATTCCAAACAATCTCATGCCCTATATCACGCAGGTGGCTGTCGGCAAGCTGAAGGAGCTTTCGGTGTTTGGCAATGATTATCCCACTCCCGATGGCACGGGCGTGCGCGACTTTATTCACGTGGTCGATCTTGCCCGCGGTCACGTGGCGGCGCTTGGCTATGAGGATAAGGGCGCTGAGGTATTCAACCTTGGCACGGGCATGGGCTACAGTGTGTTGGATATGGTAAAGGCCTTTGAGCGTGTCAACGGCGTGCCCGTGCCCTATAAGATCGGTCCCCGTCGCCCGGGCGATATCGCGGCCTGCTATGCCGACCCTGCTAAGGCAAAGGAAAAGCTTGGTTGGGTTGCCGCATATGGGCTTGACGATATGGTGCGCGACTCCTGGAACTGGCAGTCGCAAAACCCCAAGGGTTATTAAAGTAAAAAGCGGCTTGGCATTTTGTCAAGCCGCTTTTTTGCGCCGTACAGGCTCTTTGTGTGATTGCACCAATAAGCGGCGCGGTATTTTTATCAAATTTTACTCTTGAATAAAATGCTAAAATATGGTAAAATATTGAATAAGGACGTGAGCCAAGACGCGTTTTTTGCGAATTTTATCAAAGGAGGGGACACTTGATGTTTGAGGTTGGAGAATGTATCGTTTACGGTATTAACGGCATCTGCCGCGTAGAGGACGTCTGCAGATCACCTTACGACCAAGCGGATACGCGTACGTATTATCTGCTTGTGCCTGTGAATAATCCGATGAGCTCTACCATCTATACCCCCGTTGATAATGAGCGTGTGCCGATGCGGCGCCTTATGACCGCCGCAGAGATCGAAACGCTGATCGCTGCGATGCCAAAGACCCCTTTGCTTGAGGTGCCGCAGGAAAAGCAACGCCGTGAGATCTATCGCTCTACCATCGGCACGCTTTGCCCCACGGGCTACGTGCAGGTGATGAAGACTGTACAAAAGCGCCGCGAGGAATTGGTTGCCGCGCACAAGCATTTTCCTGTTACCGACCTTGAATACGGCCGCCTTGCCAAGCACCTTTTATATAGCGAATGTGCGCTGGTGTTGGGGATGTCAGAGGAAAGTGTAGAGGCTTATATAGACGAGTGCTTAGGCAAGAGCGTATAACAAAAGCCACTCCATTCGGAGTGGCTTTTCTCATTTTTTCATAATGGCATCAATGGCCGAGATGCAGTTGGCGCGAAAGCCTGCCTGCTCAAGGGCAGTGACACCCTTGATGGTCGAGCCGCCCGGGGAGCATACTGCGTCCTTTAGCTCGCCCGGGTGCTTGCCCGTTTCCAAAAGGAGCTTTGCAGTACCCCCAACGGTCGCCGCCGTCATTTTCAGTGCCTGCTCACGCGTAAGGCCGTATTTCACACCGGCATCGGCATAAGCCTCTATCATCATGCAAACAAAGGCAGGGCCGCAGCCTGAGAGTGCCCCGCCGATGCCCATTAAATGAGAGGGCAGGGTAATAACGGTGCCAAGTGCTTCAAAAAGCGCTGCCAGAGCTTGCTTTTCCTCGCTTTGCAGGGAATTTTGCTCTTCGAACAAAAACACGCCCTCACCAACGGCCGCAGGTGTATTGGGCATCACGAACTGGATGCGCGTGCTGGGCAGCTTTGCCGCATAACGCGCATAGTCCCAGCCAAGCGCTACCGAAAGCAGTGCCTTGCCCGAAAGCGCATCGCCAAGCTCATTTAGCACACCCTCGATCTGCTGGGGCTTGCAGGCCATTATCACAACGTCGGCAAAGGCCACCGCCTCATGTGCCGTCTTGCAGGGTATAAATCCCAAGCGCGCGGCGTTTTTTTGTAATTTTTCGCGGTTAGGGGCAAAGGCCGCGAGATCCGCGGGGGAAAGCAGCCCCGAATGTAAAAAACCCTCGGCCAACGCCAGTCCCATATTGCCCATACCGATAAAACCAAGCTTCATAACACACCTCACAGCTGTATTGCTTTTATTATAAAGCGCGCGCGGCGAAAAGTCAACCCCGAGAAAAGAAAAGGGCGGTCACCCTGTGGCGACCGCCCTTTTCAATGCACCAATTCAAGATTATGCGCGGGTGATTTTACCCGAACGCAAGCAACGGGAGCAAACCGCCACGGTAGTGGGGGTCCCGTCAACGATAGCCTTAACCTTGCGGATATTGGGCTTCCAAGAACGGTTGGTCTTGCGGTGGGAGTGGGAAACGTTTTGACCAAACACTACGCCTTTGCCGCATACACTGCACTTTGCCATATTGACACCTCCTGTCACACCTCGCGGTGCTTATCGTTATATCCATTAGATTTTTAACAGCGACAATTATTATAGCATATAAAATTTTAAAATGCAAGTCTTTTTTGCAATTTTTTTTAGTTTTTGTAAAAATGCAGGCGCACATCCGCCGTATGGCTCAGGGGTTTGCGTAGATCGCATGGCGCAGGGCGGCAAAATCACCGTCAGCCAGTGCCTTGTCGAGTGCGATAAGTGGCTCTTTTGCCAAGGGGTGTCGCGGTGCTGCGATGCCAACCGTCAGTGTGGGTGCCGACAGGGTCAGATCACACAGGATCTGTGTGTTGGGCGTGGGTAGGGCAAGCTCTGCGGTAAAGCGATGGTAGGCAATGAGGGGCGCGATGGCACCCGAAAGACCGTTTTCGGGTAAACGCAGTGTGGCCGTCAACGTGGCGCCGTGCATATCGGCACCTGTGCGGCACATCTCCCGTAGCAAGGAAAGCAAGGGGGAAAGCTGATTGCCCGTATATGACACCCCACCAAGCACAAGGTCGTGTGCGGCGGTTATCTGCACGGCATCGGCTGTGGGCGCTGCGTCCTGCCCATGGCAGGTGGCACGGCAGAGCGCATGCTGCCAGGCGCATAGCAGGGATAGGGGCAGGTGCACAAGCGAAACGGGGCCGCTTTTTACACAAAGCATTGGCGTGTGCAATATATGACCGATGAGTGTAGCAGGTGCACCGTCGGCTAAAACCGCTGTCGCGTGGCGGGGTATCATGGCCACCAGCACGGTATCCTGACAGCAGCCGGATAAGGCGGCCATGTCAAAAAGACCTGCGGTAGCAAGGTCAATTTCTAACCCGACGGGCAGGTGCGGCAGGTGGGCGCCAAGTCCTTCTTTACCGACCGCCATCAAGGGTAGGGGCGTGTACGCCTCGTAGCGCTGAAAAAATCTGGCTATCACGTCGGTGCCGAGGTGTGGCAGCGCTGTGCGCACGGCCAACACAAAAAGCCCCGGCTGCGGCCTTTTACGGGGAGGAGCTTCGGGCGCTAAGGCTACCTTTACCGCCCCGAGATCGAGCGAGAGATGAGGAGATCTTCCAAGAAAAGCAGCAGCTAAAGCCGGTGAAGTATCGCAAAACAGCTTGCTCGTATCGGCGTGCCGTCCTGCTTTTTTCAGTGCGTATGATGAGAGGGTAAGCAGCGCGGCGAGTGTCGGTGGAACGGTCGCGCCCGTTTGTTTAGCATTATGCACGCGGAGCATATCCTGCCATACGTGTGCTTCCTCTGAATCTTTAAAATCAAGGGCGGTAACGGCGGCATCGGTGCCGTATCGTACCAAATGGGGCGCCAGGACGTCAAGCAGCTGTAATTCTGCTACGGTCGGGATATGATGCGTATCGGAAAACAGCTTTTTTGCGGTGATCAGTGCCTGCCCCTCTATAGCAAGCCCGAGCCTTGCGGCGGTGGCGTTCAGCTGCTCCTCGTTAAATTGCGTAAAGCCCGATACAAGCAGGGAGGGAATCGGGACTCCGAAAAAATTCTGTTGCACGGTTTCCTACCTTTCCGGTGTGGCAAAAAGCCTGTCGTTTTCAATGGCGGTCAATCGCACCCTTATCATCTGTCCGTGTAGCGGCACGGGAGACCTTGCGGCCACCTCCAAAAAATTGTCGGTGTGCCCGACGGCAATACCGTTTTCAAAGCTTTCAAACAGTACAGTGCGTACAGGCGCCAGCAGGGCGTGCTTTTGGCGTTCTCGGCGTAGCTCCTGACCCAGTGCGATCAGCATAGCTGAGCGTTCTTTTTTTGTTTTGGAATCGATCTGTGCACCCATTGCGGCGGCAGGCGTGCCCTCACGTCGCGAGTAGGCAAATACGTGCATTTGTAAAAATGCTGCTTCTCTTGCAAAGGCAAGCGTGTCGGCAAAATCCTCCTCGGTCTCGCCGGGGAAGCCTACGATAAAATCAGCGGTCAATTCGACATTGGGGATCGCACCACGCAAGCGTCTGATAGCGTCAAGTGCCATGTCGCGGTTGTATTTGCGGCGCATAGCGGCCAGCACGCGGGAGGAGCCGTTTTGTATCGAAAGGTGAAAATGCGGGGCAAGATGCGTAAGCCGCGCGGCGCGCGCGACGAAATCCTCCTTCATCAATGAGGGATCAAGAGAACCGAGCCGTATGCGAAAATCACCCTTGATCGCATCAACTGCCTCTAAAAGGGTAATGAGGGAGGTGCTTTTGAGGTCACGGCCATAGGAGGCTGTTTCAATACCCGTCAGCACCACCTCACGGCAGCCGCCGTGAATGAGGCCTGCTACCTCGCGGACCACCTCGTCCTGTGGCTTGGAGCATACGGGTCCGCGCGCGGCGGGAATGGCACAGTAGGTACAGCGATTTTCGCAGCCGTCCTCGATCTTAACGTAGGCGCGTGTACGCTCAAAGCGCGTGATGCACATTGCTTCAAACGGCGTGCTTTCCAGCAAGGGGACCTCAATGTGTGCGCTTTTGGGCTTTCCGTTGGCGCGTATGTGCTCGGCCGCGGTGACTATACTTAGCTTGTTACGGCTACCGCAGATATAATCTACACCCTTGATCGCGGCTACGTCTTGTGGGTGTGACTGTGCCAGGCACCCCGTAACCAATACGGCGGCATTAGGATTGAGGGCTGCCACACGCCGTATGGCCTGCCGTGCCTTACGGTCAGATTCGGCGGTAACGGTACAGGTGTTAATGACGTAAACGTCGCATACGTCATCGGGGGAGGCAACGGTAAAGCCGCGTGCCTCAAATGCCTCGGCGATCGCCTCGCTTTCATATTGATTGACCTTGCAGCCGAGTGTGATAAGTCCTACGCGCGCATTTTCCATAACGTTCCCTCCTTTTTGCGGTAATATGTTTATTTTATCACGTTTTCGGTGTGCGGTCAACACCCCCGTAAAGTTTTTCAAAACCACTTGCAAAAAAATGCACTATCTTATATAATAAGGTTATCACATACAAGGGGGTGGCAGAATGCGTATTTTGCAGATCGGGAAAAACGATGCGGGACAGCGCCTTGATAAGTTTTTGAGCAAGGCCGTGAAGGGACTGCCGCTTTCTATGATGTATAAGGCCATTCGCACCAAAAAAATCAAGGTAAACCGCGCCCGTGCCAAGGAAAATCAGGTGCTGCTTGAGGGTGATGAGATAGAGCTTTTTATCAAGGATGAGTTTTTTGACCTGCCTGCGCGCGATGATGGGGCACTCTCTGCCATCACGCCAAAGCTTTCCATTCTTTACGAGGATGAAAATATCATGCTCCTGAATAAGCGCCCGGGTGTCTTGGTGCACGAGGATACGGCCGGGGGCGAAAATACGTTGATCTTACACGTCAAGGCCTATCTTTATCAAAAGGGCGAATATGACCCCGATGCCGAGCAATCCTTTGCTCCCGCGCTTTGTAACCGCATCGACCGCAACACGGGGGGCATTGTGATCGCCGCTAAAAACGCCGAGGCACTGCGTGTAATGAATGAAAAGATCAAGCGCGACGAAATTTCAAAATACTATCTTTGCGCCGCCCGAGGTAAAATGCCGAGAAAGGCTGATACACTGCTTGGATTTTTAAGAAAGGACAGTGACAAAAATCTTGTAACCGTGTCGGATGCCCCCTTGCGCGGTGGCAAAAATATTGAAACGCGTTATCGCGTGCTTCGCGAAAAAAACGGCAATTCGCTCCTTGAGGTCCTGCTGGTAACGGGGCGCACCCATCAGATCCGCGCGCATCTTGCACATATCGGACATCCGCTGCTGGGCGATGGCAAATACGGCAAAAACCGCGCCGAAAAGGGCAGGGGCTATAAATATCAGGCGCTGTATGCCTATAAGCTGGTTTTTGACACCGTTTCAGGAGATGATCTCTTGTCTTACTTAGAGGGCAAGAGCTTTGAAATTCCTCTTGAGGACGTGTGGTTTTTAAAGGATTTTAACTGAAAGGAATAGCGGGGCTTTTGCCCTGTTCTTAGATATTTATGATACAGCAGATTGTACGGCGTTATGCGTGGCTATTGCTTGCCGTGAGTGGCGTTGTGACGGGCCTTACGCTCTGTTATCCCGTGCTTGGGTTTTTAGAGTGGGTGAGCATGGTGCCTGCGCTCTTGGTGTTTTTCACGCTGGCACGCGATAAGGATGTGCGTTATCGGCGACTATATCGTATTGGCTTTTGGTATTATTTTTGCTTTTTTATGACCACGCTGCACTGGTTTTTGAGTCTGTATCCCCTTGATTTTTTGGGGGTCAGCAAGGCTGAGGGCGTGCTGCTGGTTGCCATTTGCTGGTTGGGGCTTTCGCTTCTGCAAACGATATTTGCAGCCTTTGTTCTACCGCTTTTCGGCTATTTGTGCCGCCGCAAAGCAATGGGGCGTCTTGCCCCCCTGGTGCCGCTCTTGTTCGCCGCTCAGTACGTGGTGGCGGAATGGAGTCAGACTCTCACGTGGATGGGTGTGCCGTGGGCGCGTCTTGCCTTGGGGCAGATCAATTACGGGGTGATAGTGGGGGCTGCGGCGCTTTTTGGCTCTTATTTCATCACACTTGCTGTGGTTTTGTGCAATGGCTATCTTGCCCTTGCCCTTTTGAACCTGAAGGAGCGCCGTTGCGTGCGTTCCTGCGGCGTTTTTTGCCTTAGCGTGCTTGCCGTAGCGCTGCTTTTTGGCAGCGTGGGGTATCTTACGGCCGATCCCGATAAGGGTGAGCCTATCGTTGTGGCCGCCGTGCAGGGTAACGTAGGGTCAGAGCTGAAATGGACGGGGGACAGCCGTAGCAAGACCTATGAAATTTATGCCGAATATACCGCTAAGGCAGCGGCACAGGGGGCGGATATCGTGCTTTTTCCCGAAACCTTTGTGCCCGATGATCTTGATGAGCGCACTGAGCTTGGCAAATACGTGATGGCGCTTGCCAAGACCTATGACGTCACTGTTTTTTGCGGTGCATTTCATACCGATGAGCAGGGCAATGAATACAACGCCCTGTTTGCCGTGTATCCTGATGGCACGGTTGATGAAAATGTTTATGCCAAGCGCCATTTGGTGCCCTTCGGTGAATATGTGCCGTGGCGCCCGGTGATCGAGTTTTTGCTGCCGCTGCTTGCCGATATCGGTATGCTTTCGGATGACCTTGCTCCCGGGCAGGACAGTGCGCTGTTTGATACCGAATACGGCAAGATCGGTGCGCTTTTGTGCTTTGATTCTATCTATGAGGAATTGACGCGCGACAGTGTAGGGGATGGCGCCGAGCTGCTGTTGCTTGCGACCAACGATTCGTGGTTTTCAGATTCGCGCGGTGTGTATATGCACCACGCGCAGGCACGCCTGCGTGCCATAGAAAGCGGCAAATGGGTGGTGCGTGCAGCGGATACGGGTATTTCCTCAGTGATCGCGCCAAACGGTACCCCGCACGAGCTACTGCCTCCCCTGACACAGGGTATGGCGCTTTATACCGCTACCGTGCGCGAGGGGCGCACACTTTACGGGCTCATTGGCAATTTACTGGTGCTTTTTGCCGCCCTTGCCGTTTTGGCCCTTCCCACGGCCGAGATCATACATGCTTTGCGCTGTAAAAAATAAGGGCCAAAAAATCCCCACACTTCAGTGTGGGGATTTTTTGAATAAAATAGGTAAAGTTTGCGATTATTGCTTGACTTTCTTTTTTTTTCGTGCTACAATGAAGCACAGAAAGGGAGGTGCTGATATGAAGCATTATCTGTTGCCCGAAAACGGCAATTTTTATAAAGCAAACATGCATACGCACACCAAGATCTCCGACGGTGATTTTACCGCGGAGGAGATCAAGGCCATGTATCAGGAAAAGGGATATTCCATTGTCGCTTACACCGATCACGAGGTGATGGTGCCGCAAAACCATCTGAGCGATGAGAATTTCTTGGCCATCAATGGCGTGGAGATCCTTAACAGCGACGGTTGGTCCAATGCTTATTGCTTTAGGAAGACATATCATGTCAATTTTTACGCTAAGTCGCCCGATATTACGCATTGCCCGGTGTTGAGCGTAAAGAGCATCTGGCAGGAGCACACTAAGGCGTATGCGACGCAGGAAATGATTGACCATCCTTATAAATTCCATTATTCTATCAACGGCGTGAACGATGCCATTCGCAGAGGAACGGAGGCGGGGTTCCTGGTTTGCCTGAATCACCCCGTTTGGTCCAGCCTTGATTATACCGACTACATGGGCCTGAAGGGCCTGTGGGGTATCGAGGTCTTTAATACGGGCTGCAATATCGGCGGTCAGCACGATACGCCCCAGCCGATGGTAGACCTGCTTCGCTCGGGTGAGAACGTGATGCCCGTGGCAGCAGATGATATTCACGCGAAGATAGATGCCTTTGGTGGCTGGATCACGGTGAAAGCAGAAAATCTGCAATACGGCACGGTTATCGAGGCGCTTGAGAAGGGTGATTTTTATGCTTCTACGGGTCCCTCGATCAATGAGTTGTATATCGAAGACGGTGTGCTGCACATTGCCACCTCCGAGGCTGCCTCGATCGCAATGGTCTCTAACTACCGTTATCATCGCAAGCATTACGGGACGGACGATCAGCCCCTCACTGAGGTGACCTTTGATCTCAACGGCTTTATTAAGCAGAACGACGAGCATGAATATCCGCGTTGGAATCCTTGGGTACGCTTTGAGGTGCGTGATGCACGCGGCAACGTTGCTTGGACCCGCGCTTATTTCCTGGATGAGTTAAAAGGAACGAAAGCGTAATTGCTATAAAAAAAACGCTCTGCATCAGCAGGGCGTTTTTTGTGTTGTGACTTTGCATAAAGAAAAAAGCACTCTGCCTGGCAGAGTGCTTTTTGATCTTGCCGTAATCAGTCGGTTACGTAGGGCAGAAGTGCGACCTGACGGGAACGCTTGATAGCGGTGTTCAGCTCGCGCTGGTGCTTTGCGCAGGTGCCGGAAATACGGCGGGGCAGGATCTTGCCGCGTTCGCTGATGAACTTACGCAGCTTAGCGGTATCCTTGTAATCGATAAACTGAACCTTGTCAGCACAGAAAATGCAAACCTTTTTTCTCTTACGGTTCATGGGGCGCGCAGGGCGTGCCACAACTTCGG
>SVSV01000077.1 GCA_015064125.1 Oscillospiraceae bacterium | reverse complement strand
CCTCGTATGAAGGAGAGAAAGAAGTACGGTCTCAAGGCCGCTCGTCGCGCTCCTCAGTTCTCCAAGAGATAAGTACCCTTTTGGGATCATCTATACGCAAAAAGCTCTGCTGCGGCAGAGCTTTTTGCTTTCGTAGGGGAGACCTGTGGTCTCCCGCGGGCGAACACAGTTCGCCCCTACGGTGCGTGGCGGTTCAATTTGTAAAGAACACCGCCGTCCTATTTACTTTTTGCCGTTTTTATGGTTTAATCTAACTAATAGATATACTTGAATTTGACTAAATTAAGTTTAATCAAAAAAATAGAAGAGGTGGAGTCTATGAAATACTCGTTTAAATTTACGTTGTTTGGAAAAAAAGCACAAATGTATAATGAGAGAGAAATGGGGATCGTCGTTGAAAAAGAACCCCAAGTTGTCTGCATATACGGAACTGACAACAAACACCAAAATATTTTGTGTGCAATACCATTATGTCCTCCTAAATTTTTAAAGGGAGCAGAATATGTGGTTGAATTTTGCGAAGATGATTTAGCAAAGATTTCTGTTTCTGATATACAGGTTATAATCGATTTCAAAAACCAAAAGTGTAAAAACAACAAAAACGTCAAGTGTTATGGCTCTGATAGCTGGGGACAAGATGTTCAAGTTGAATGGAGCGAAAACTAATATTCCAATTCCAATTTGTCGAGCAGAACAGCGTTGAATGTTGGTGTGATTTTGGTGCAAATTTGGTGCAACACTTTATGCGACAATACTCACAATCAAAAAAAGTTAAAATCTGTATGGCGGCACTCACCTCGGTGGGTGCTGCTTTTTTATTCTTTGTGAGGCGGATATTTTAAAAAATAAACATATTTATTGTATATTCCTGTTTTATACTTGACAGGGGGGTTGCGGCGTGCTATAATGTAAATAGGATTTACACTTCGCGTTGCCGAAAGAGGTTTTTACAATGAATATCGGTGAAAAAATCAAAACGTTGCGGCTCTCCAAAATGATGACGCAGGCAGACCTTGCAGGTGACCAGATCACGCGCAATATGCTTTGTACCATCGAGCGTGGGGCCGCTTTGCCGTCTTTGCCGACGGCCTGTTATATTGCTGAGCGCTTAAATGTGCCCGTGGGCTATTTGTTTGCCGAGGCGCACGAGGATTTTGCATACCGCAAGATGGCCGCCATGCCTAATGTGCGGCGTGCGTTAGGGGCAGGGGATTACAGCGGGTGTCTGGCGGTGCTCAATGCCGCGCTTGGTGACGCCTTTGACGATGAGATCGCCCTGATCCGCGCTGAATGTGAGTATCACGTTGCCAAGGCCGCCTTTGACTGTGGGCGCTTGCGCGCTGCCGCCGCCGGCTTTGACCGTGCTGTGGAGGCAGCGGGCTGTACGGTTTACGACACGGGCTGGATACGTACCCGCGCTGCGGTCTATTTCCGCTATCTTTCCTTGCTCTCGCCTACCCTTGTGTCAGACACGCTGGATGAGATCGAGATCAATACTGCTAAATCCGTGGGCGATGATTTTTGTGCTTACATACTTGCCAAGGAGGCACTTGACGGCGCGCGGGAGGGTGAGGTCAATGAATATCTGGCACGTCAGGGGGATACGGTGTATGCCGCGCGTCTGCGCGCGCTTTCCCTGATGCGCAGCGGTGCCTTGAAGGAGGCCTTAGACGCCTATGAAGCGCTGCTCTCGAGTGACGCTTTGACTGTGGGGGTTCTGATGTACGAGGTGTTTGACGATATGGAGCTTTGCTGCCGCCGGAACGATGATTATAAGCGTGCTTATGAATTTGCGTCTTCGCGGCAGGGGCTGTTGGAGCGCTTGCTGGAGGAAGTATGAGCAGACGTTATATTAGTTGTTTATGTCTTCTTTTGTTGGTAATACTTGGCTGTGGCGGATGCGGCGCACGGCGTGATTTTGATGCAGGCAAGCAAATGAGCGCAGCAGAGCTGGCAGCCTTGAAAAGTGAGCTTGCTGCTAAGGAAAATGCGCCGACAGAGGGAGAACAGGAGAATATCCCTTCAGACGGTACGGTTTTTTGGCTTGATGGCGGCAAGGTGTATCATATACGCAGCACCTGCTATCATATTGCCAAGAAGGCCGACGTGCGCACGGGCACGCTTGCCGAGGCTACCGAATTGGGTAAGGAGCGCGCCTGCAGTGCCTGCTCGGGTGACTGAAACGGTGCTTGACGGGTCATATTGATTGATATAGGAGAAATTATGGCAGAAAAGGAAAAGAAGCCCACGCGCAGTATCGCACAAAACAAAAAGGCGTGGCATGATTACTTTATAGATGAGAAATTTGAGGCAGGCATTGAGCTGTTTGGCACCGAGGTCAAGAGTCTGCGCGCAGGGGCGGTCAATTTGAAGGATTCCTATTGCTCCTTTAAGGAGGGTGAGATCTTCGCCCTTGGCGTGCATATCAGCCCTTACGATAAGGGGAATATTTTTAACCGTGATCCGCGCCGTCCAAAAAGGCTATTGATGCATAAGCGTGAGATCCTGCGCTTGTTTGGTAGGGTGCAGGAAAAGGGCTTTTCCGTGATCCCGCTGTCGCTTTATTTTTCCGGCTCGCGCGTGAAGATGGAGATCGGTCTTTGTCGTGGCAAGAAGCTTTACGATAAGCGCGAGGATATGGCTAAGAATGCCGCCAAGCGCGACATGGAGCGTGCCTTTAAGGGCGGCAACCGTGATTATTAAAAAGAATTATAACAGTGCATTTTAAGAAACGAGGTAGTCGTGATGGAACAAAACGAAAATTTTGAGCATGTAAACGACCCACAAATCCCCGACGTGACAGTAAACGAGCAGGCTGATAATATCCCCGAGGCAGGAGGGGATGCAGGCGCGCTTTTTCCTCAGGAAGCATACGCGGCTTCGCTTCCTGATGACGAGAACCCCATGCCTAAGCACAGTATGGTGCATGAAAAGGAGATCTTTGTGCCGGAGGATACGGCAGCCGTGCCCCCCGCAGCGCCTTTGCAGGAGCCGCAGCCGCCTAAGCGCGAACCGTCTAAAACGGTGTCAAAGCCCCCCAAGCAAAAAAAGAAAAAAGAGCGAAAGCCGCGTAGAAAGCACTATGTGGCGCGCTTTTTTGCGGCTATTTTTCGCTTTTTACTTACGCTTCTGTTGGGCATGACGATCGCTTACGGCTCTATTTTTTGCGGTGTATATTATGCTATCAGCGGCTTGACGCTATCTGATCTGCAGGCGATGGGAATTGCCGAGGGGGTCGATGCGTATCTCACCGATACGGGTGAGGTCGACCTTACCACGGTTTCCTTGCTTGAATTGATCGCCGACTTTAATGCCGTGCGCGCCGACCTTGGCTCTCATACGCTGCAAACGCTGATCACGCGATATGGCGTGGTGCTGCCTGAGGAAACGATGAAAAAGCTCCCCACAGATCTCTTTTCCGTGCCCTTGAACACGCTCTTGTCAAGCGAGGTGGGCACGGTCGTTGCCGAAAATCTAAAGATGGGCTATATTCTTTCCTTTTTGCCGGAGGGCACGCTCAGTAAGGAAGCGATCGATACACTGGCGCCGCGTTCCATCTCTTTGCTGACCGAGGGGAAATACGGTGAGCTTTTGTCGGGTGTCAAATTGGGGTATGTCACGGGTGTGAAATTTAACAGCACGGGTGACGTCGTATATGAAAACCCTTATGCTCCCACCGCACAGGAGGCCATGGCGAATCTTGATCTTGGCACCTTCTTTACCGCGATCACGCAAAACGGCGATATTCTGGGCGCGTTTGCCACGTGTCTTGGTGACAGCCGTCTTAAGGATGTTTTTTCGGCCGTTTCTGGCGGCGCGCTGTTTGATAAAATGCTGGCAGGCCGCCTTGTCAAGGATGTTATCATTTTAGATGAGCAAACAGGGCAGTATACGCTGAGCTTTACCGCCCTTGCGTCGGGAATGTATCTTGGTGATGCGCTTGGCTATACGTTAGCCAATGGCGTTTGGTACAGCAGCTATACTGACGACGGCTATCCCGATAATGACGAAAGGGTTGGCAGTATGAACGCTGCTCTGGCGGGGATTGCGCTTTCCGACGTGCTTGACGGTAAGCTGAATATTGCCGCTACCTTTGACGGGCTTTTCTTCGGTGACCTGCAGAACGGCTACGTGCGTGGCGATGCTATCATCGAAGTCGTAGAGGATGAAGAGGTTATTGTTGGCTATAAATGGACGAAAAACGGCGAGACCCCCTCTGAGGTGGAAGCCCGGCTTGCCAATATCGCCATTGCCGACGTGCTTAACGGTACTATAGATATCAACGGCACGCTTGGCACGCTTTACCTTGGTGATCTGCAGGGCTACGCGTGGCGCGATATCATTGAGGATGGTACCGTGGTCGGTCATAAGTGGGTGAAGGTTGCCGATGATCTTACCGAAACCGAGCTTTCCGCCATGGAGACGGCCTTGGCCGATATTTCTCTTTCTGATGCCTTAAACGGCAGCCTTGACGTCAAGGCTGCGCTCGGGGACTTGACGCTTGGTGACGTGCAGGGCTTTACGCTTGAAGGTGACGGAAAATGGTATAAGTCTGAGGGCACACCCCCCGTGCTTACTTATGTGGGTGCGGTGCAGAACAGCTTGGCAAATACTAAGCTTCAGGACGTGTTAAGCGGCAGCTTCTCGATCAGTGAGGCTGTGTCGGGGCTTCGTCTTGGCGATGCGATGGGATATGTGCGCGGCGACGTGATCACCCCCGCAGACCCGCTTGTGCCCGATTCCTACGATATATTTGCCTTTACAAAGGGCACGCCTGCCGTGGCTGTTACGGGTGCTGTGCTGGAGGTGGCAAATATGCCCCTTGAGCGCGTGCTGAACGGTGAGGCTGATTTTGCCGATACCATCAAGTCAATGCCACTTGGCGAGGTGCTGGAATATACCAAGCACGGCGACGTGTGGTATGCTGCTTATACCGATGATGGGAACGATAGCAATGACGTGCGTGCTACGGGCATTCTTTCCTTGCTGGCCGATCATCCCGTGCGTGAGATCAATGCGGCCACGGTCGACTCTCTGATGCTTGGTGCCGTGCTTGGCTATGAGCATAGGGATACTGATGAGGATGGAGAGGGCGATACCTGGTATCATGGCGATATTCCCGCCGAGGGGCTGCTTGTCGCCTTTGCTGACCTTACGGTCGGGCAGCTTTCCGATCCCGATATGATGGTGACAAAGGTCCGCACCTTAACGCTTGCCGAGGCCATGGGCTATGAGCAGCACGGCGGCATCTGGTATTCTCAATACAGCGATGACGGTAATGATACGAATGACGTGAGGCTCACGGGTATTCTTGCCGTGCTGGCAGGGAAGCGCCTCAACGAGATCAATTCTGCCACCATTGACGGCATCAAGCTCGGTGATGCGCTTGGCTACACCTATGAGGATACCAATGATGATGACGTGGCTGACACGTGGTGCCAGGACGGTGCTCCCGCTACGGGTATGACGGCTACGATGGCTGATCTTACCATCGGTCAGCTGCGCAACGGTGAAACCGTTACTGCGCACTTCGGCTCGGTACACCTTTACGATGTGCTTGGCTACCGTCTTGAGGATGGCTCGTGGCTGCGCAATTCCGATGACCACAAGGCCTCGGGCATTATTGCGCACCTGATCGGCCTTACCATCAGCGAGGTAGAGGCTGAAATTGATGATATGCCCCTTGGCTATGCCTTTAATTTCTACCGCGATGAGAACACGGGCGTGTGGTATACCGATGCTGAGCATACCGTGCAGCCTATGGGTATCACTGCGGCACTGGCTGATATTCATTTGTCCTCTGCCCGTGATGAATTTGAAAGTATGAAGATCGGCACGCTCCTCGGCTTCGTTTACGTGGATACCAATGCTGACGATACCCCCGACACCTGGCAGAAAAAGGGCGGCGGAGCACTGACGGGGCTTGACCTTGTATTTGCTGATATGCTTGTGTCCGATCTTGGTAATACCGATAACATTGCTATTGCTATGCAGGATTCCAAGCTGGGTGACAGCATGGGCTTTAAAAAGAAGGACGATAAATGGTATAAGTCTAAAAAGGAGGGCGGTGTATTGGTGGCAGACACCGATAAACCTGTCACGGGCTTGTTCGGTGCCCTTGCTGATAGCTCTATTGGCAGTATTGAAGCTGACGTGCAGACCGTGCAGATCGGTGTGATGCTGAATTATTACAAGGACGAAGGCAAATGGTATGACAGCGAGGGTCATGAGGTCACGGGTATGATCACGGCTATTGCCGATTCTACGCTTCAAACGGTTGCCACCGATTTTGAGAAAATTGAGATCGGTCAGCTTTTCTCTACCCGTAGCGGCATTATGGCAGCGCTGCCCGCCACGACAAAGATTTCCGAGCTGGATAGTGCAGTGCAGCAGCTTACGATGGGACAATTGGTAGGAACAGAGAATGAGCATAAGGCAGTGACCTTAGAGCAGGAGGTTATCAACGACCTTGATAATAGCCTCTTTATGGCAGGCTGGCGCAATATGACCTTGATAGACTTTTTGGAAAAGGCGCTTGACGCGCTCTCACAGATGCCATAATAAAAATAGCAGGGAATATCCTTGCCCGCCAAGCGGCACTTGACAAGTGCCGCTTGGCGGTATATAATAATAAAGCTGATCTCTCATATGGGTCCGTAAAGGTTTCGACGGGGATTTTGAAGCAGGATAAGCGTGGCGTGCCGAGCAATCACGAAAAAGGCTCAACCTTAAAATTAAACGCTGACAAACAAGTCGCACTGGCTGCCTAATTAGGCAGTGCCGCGGTTTTTTAACCGCCCGTTCCCCCGAGGAGGACCACGACCACGGGCTGAGCGTCATTGAGTGGTGA
>SVSV01000076.1 GCA_015064125.1 Oscillospiraceae bacterium | reverse complement strand
AAGTAAGCCTAACCGTTCAACAACGGTAAGGCTTACTTCGCTGTATACTATATGCGTATGGCAGAGGACTACCTGATGACCAACGGTAAGGTTGAGAACTACGGTATTCTTCCCATTCCGAAGTATGATACCGCTCAGAAGAACTACTACACCGTTATCGGTAACGAGTTCTCTATCTACTCCGTATTCCGCGGCCGTTCCGACCGTGGCGATGCTGCAGCTACCGACTCTATGCTGACCGCAGTGCTTGAGTGCTGGGCTTCTGAGGCATTCCGCAAGACTACCCCCGTTATCTTCGAGCTTAACATGAAGCTGAAGTCCTCTCCCACGCAGTGCGAGGCGGACATGTGCGAGATCATTCGTCAGTCCATCGAGTTCGATATGGGTCGTATCTTCGGTACGCAGCTTTCCGGTAAGGTTGATGAGGTGATCCAGATGGACCAGCTTGCTATGTTTGCCGCTAATGAGGGTACCTCTTGGGCAACCGTAACCGATGCTAACCTGGAGCGTATGACCACTAACCTTGCTAAATTCGTAGAAGGCCTTGACCTGATCAGAAATGGTTGATCAAATAAAAAAACCACCGCTTCGGCGGTGGTTTTTTTATTTATGCGTTAATCTGCGTGCTTCAAAATACATACGCGGTCGTTGCCGCCAAAGTCCTTTTTTACAGTACAGGTATAGCCGTATTGTGCTGAGATCGTCTGTAAGGCTTGTGCTTGATCGTAACCGATCTCAAATAAAATAAAGCCATCCTTTTTTAATAGGGGACTCCAGTTTTCGAGGATAAGACGGTAAAACAAGAGCCCATCATCACCGCCGTCAAGGGCGGCACGCGGCTCAAATTGCACCTCCCTTTGCAGGGTCGCCAGTATCTTGCTCTCAATATAAGGGGGGTTGGATAAAATGGCATCGAAGCTAAAGGGGGACAGGTGTGGTGGAGGCAGTTTCGTTGCATCTGCCAGCAGTGGAGTAAAGCGAGCCGTTACGTCGTTTGCCGCGGCGTTTCTGGTGGCTAACGCCAGGGTCTTTTCAAACAGGTCAACGCCAACGGCAGCGGTGTCCGTGCGGTTTTTCAACGTCGATACGGCAATGCAGCCGCTACCCGTGCAAATATCAAGAAAACGCGCCCCGTTTGGCAGTATATTGATGGCTAAGTCCACTAAGATCTCAGTATCAGAGCGCGGTATCAGGCAGCTTTCATCAACCTCATATTCTTCACGGTAAAAGGCCCATTTACCCAAAATATATTGCAAGGGGTAATGCCGGCAACGGCGCGTGACCGCTTCATCAAGCGCCGTTCCCTGAAATGCCTCGCATAGCATAACCGCTTCGCTTGAGGCATTTTCTATACCCGCGGTGCATAATTTTTTTTTGACTGCTTCAAAATTCATTCGTCTACCCTTCAAATTTGAATTTGCTCTTGTATTTTCAGAAATTTTATAGTATAATATAATCGGTTACCATACAAGGAGGTATTCACTATGGAACGTAAAACCAATTACGGCAAGATCCTTGCCATCACGCTGTCAGTTGTTACGGCGTCCTGTGCCATCGCTTTTGTGCTGTATCGTTTGATCCGCAATTTGATCTCCTTCTGCACGGTGTATGAGGAGCCTGCTGAGCTTGAGGATTATCCCGAATTTGACGAGGCCCTTGAATACGAAGAGGAAATGTCTGAGGCTCCCGATGAGGAGATCCCTGCCGAGGACGCTGCAACCGAGCAGGCTTGACCCGGCAGATCCTGAAAGCTGCCGCCCTGCGGCGGCTTTTTCGTTTCACCTTTTATTGTAATCTTTTTTTTGCTTCTGTCAAGGGTCATTTGATCCTTGCAGTGAAAGGAGACGTGTGATGAAGAGCTTTTTTGAAATTTCTCCCGCGGCGCTTGACGGCGTGTTTGATCTGATCGGCAAGGATTGGATGCTGATCACGGCGAAGGGGAAGAATGAAGCAGGTGAGCAGACCGTGAACACGATGACGGCCTCCTGGGGCGGTATGGGTGTTTTGTGGCAGAAGCCTGTGGCCTTTTTGTTTGTGCGCCCACAGCGTTATACGTATACGTTGACCGAGCAGACCGATCAGATCACGCTTTCGTTTTTTGATGAGGGCTATCGTGATGCGTTGCGTTTTTGTGGCACGAAAAGCGGCCGCGACGTGGATAAGTTTGCGGGGGCGGGGCTTTCGGTTTCCTTTGAAAACGGCGCGCCTGTGATCCCCGAGGCGTGCGTGAATATCCTGTGTCGCAAGCTATATGCCGATTTTTTGAAAAAAGAGGGCTTTTTGCAGGCGGCACTGCTGCAAAATTATACAGCGGATGATTTTCACCGTGTGTACGTTGTTGAAATCGAAAAGATTTTGAAAAGAGAAGAGGTATGAATACTGTTTTTGAAGATGTAAGGGCCCTTTGCACATGTGTACGCATTGCCGCCCCCTCACTTGCTGTAGCCGATCACGCGACGCGCTGTCGCTTGCTTGCCGCCATGGCAAAGGCCTTGCCCTTGGCAAAGCAGAGCATTCTTGCTGCCAACGAGCGCGATCTTGCTGCCGCCGCCGAAAACGGTGTGCCGCACGTGATGCTTGACAGACTCATGCTGAACGGTGATCGCCTTTTGGCGATCGCTGCGGCGATCGAAGCGCTGATCTCCCTGCCCGATCCCTTAGAGGGCGGCCGGAGCTGGGAGCGCCCCAACGGCCTTGTCATCACCAAGCAGCCCGTACCGTTTGGGGTGGTAGCCATGATCTATGAGGCGCGCCCCAACGTCACTGCCGATGCGGCAGCACTCGCCGTCAAGTCGGGTAACGCCGTGGTCTTGCGTGGTGGTAAGGAGGCGATCTTAACCAATACCGCCATTGTTGCGGCACTTAAAAAAGCTGTAGCGGATGAGGGCTTTTCGCCTGATTTGATCGGTCTTGTCGAAAATACCTCGCGCGAGAGCGCCACTGCCTTGCTTTCCATGCGCGGCCTTGTTGACGTATTGATCCCGCGCGGCGGCAAGGGCTTGATCCGCAGCTGCGTGGATAATGCTAAGGTGCCTGTGATCGAAACGGGTGCGGGCAACTGCCATATCTACGTTGATGCTGCCGCTGATCTTGATAAGGCGTTGGCTGTTGCCGTCAATGCCAAATGTCAGCGTCCGTCTGTGTGTAATGCCGCTGAGAGCTTGCTGTGTCACAGCGCAGTGGCCGCACGATTTTTGCCTGCATTTTTTGAGGCTACACGTCCGTGGCAGGTGGCGTTCCGTGCGTGTGCGCGTGCGCTCGCGCTACTGCCCGAGGCACAGCCTGCCACTGAGGAAGATTTTTACACCGAGTTTAACGATTACGTGATGACGGTGAAGATCGTGGATTCGGTGGAGGACGCGGTAGAGCACGTAAACCGTACGGGTACAGGACACAGCGAGGCTATCATCACCGAGGATGAAGCCGCTGCCGCTTATTTCCTTGGCAGAGTGGATGCCGCCGCGGTTTACCACAATGCTTCCACGCGCTTTACCGATGGCGGAGAATTCGGATTTGGTGCAGAGATCGGTATTTCTACGCAAAAACTGCATGCGCGCGGCCCGATGGGCCCTGATGCTCTTACCACCGTAAAATATCTGGTAAGGGGCGACGGCACCGTGCGATAAGAACAGCCCTTGGCATTCGCCAAGGGCTGTTCTTATCGTTTTTTACGTGCGGCGGCAAGTGCGCACATTTTTTCGCAAAGTGCTGTAAAGTCCATGCCTGCCACAGCGGCAGCCAGGGGAAGCAGACTGGTTTTGGTAAGGCCGGGGAGCGTGTTTGCTTCCAGAAAGCAGGGTATGCCTGCGGCGTTTTCCTTGAAGTCGATGCGTGCCACGTCACGAAGACCAAGCACGGAAAAGGCGGTCAGAGCAAGGTCGGCGAGCAGCTTTGATTTTTCAGCTGACACGGGGGCGGGGCAGAGCTCGTCGGTCGCGCCGGGCGTATATTTGTGTGCGTAATCGTAAAAACCGCCTTTTGGTCGCAGCTCCACGGCGGGCAGCGTATTTTTGTCAATGATCCCAACGCTGTATTCGCGCCCGGGCAGATATTCTTCAAGGAGCATAGGCGCCTTGATATGACATGCCGCAAGAGCGTTCTCATCATGCAGCGTGCAAACACCTACACTCGAGCCGCCGCAAAGTGGCTTTAACACGGCAGGCAAGGGAAGTGCGGGGGCAAGCTCCCCCGGCTGCCATACCTGCCCTGAGGCTATGGGCACCCCTGCACTTGCTACGCAATGCTTGGCACGTGCCTTGTCAAGCGCCAGGGCTGCCGCAGCGGGCGCTGAGCCTGTATAATGACAAATGCCCGACTCCTCCAGACGCGCTTGCAGAACGCCGCCCTCCTCCTCGCCGCCGTGTAAGCAGAGAAATACCGCATCAGCCCTTGCGGCCGCGCCGAGCAGAGCCTCGTCAAGCGCACCGCCGCGATAGTCGATCGCGGTCATACGGTGCTTGCTTTCGGCAAGTGCTCCAAGGACTGCTTGCGCGGAAGAGACCGATACGGCGCGCTCGGGGCTGCTACCGCCGTATAACACCAAAATATCCATAGCATCACCTCCTTGTAAGGCTATGCCGTACGTGATGCTACAGTTACTGCGCTTCTTGACAAAGCATAAAAAAAGGAGTATAATGGCAGTGGACCGTTGGTATGAAGTGACAATTTATTTGGAGGTGCGGTATGGAACTGATCTGTCTTGGTGTGGCAGCCTTTATTCTGATATTTAACGTATTTGTCTCGTTTACGCGCGGCTTCCGTAAAAGCTTGTTGCGCCTGATCACAGTGCTTGTGGCGGCAGTGGCCTCCTTTTTCCTGGCGCGCGCGATCGCAGGCTCAATGGGAAAGGAGCTCGTGCTGTGGATGGAGGCGACCCTTGGCGGTGACCCTAATTTTGCGCCGTTGTTCAGCGGTGAGGTTGCCGCGGGAGATGCCATTTCCCAGATCGTAAAAATGCTGGTGGCGCCTGTGCTGTTTTTGCTGTCGTATATCGTTTTAAAGGGCGTGCTGATCTTTATTTATTGGATCTTGTGCGGTGTGACCCGTCCCGAGCACCGTGATGGCGTTGGCAGCCATTTTCTTGGCGTGCCGCTTGGCCTTGTGATTGCGCTTGTGGGGATCCTTGTGTTCGTGACGCCGGTATTGGGCTACACCGATCTGTTCACAGGCTTTGCTGTAAAGTCAAGCGAGGCGGGCACGACGACCGAGCTTTCAGAAACCGTAAAGACCTATCATAGCGATTATATTGCCCCTGTGAATCAGACTCCCGTGCTGTCGAATATGTATTCCTTGATCGGCAACAAGCTGTTTGACGGTCTTACAGGTGGAAAATGGCAGGATGATAAGCTGCTGCTGCGCGACGAGCTCGACGTGCTTGGCGATATTGTGATACAGGTGCAGATCTTGGGCGGAAAGCCTGTGGAAGCATACGGGGCAGCTGAATGTGCAGCCGTTGATGCCATTGCACAGGACGTGGGCAAGTCACATATGCTGTCCGTGCTTTGCTCGGGCGTTTTAAACACGGCCTCCAATCATTGGCTGGCGGGTCAGACCTTCCTTGGCATCGCCGCACCTGATGTAGGGGAAAGCGGCTCGTTGCTGCTCGATGCGTTCCTGGTGGTGTTTTCCACCTCTACGCGCGAAAACATTGACGAGGATCTTGACTTTTTTGCCGACGTGTTTACCATCATGGTCAGACACGAGATTTTTGCAGGTTTGAAGAGCGCCGAGGGTGAGGAGCAGCTGGCGGCATTGATCACCGACACCGATTTCCTCGGTGAGGTACAGCTTTTGCTTGATACGCACCCCCGCATGCAGCCCGTGGGAGCAGCATTGGTTGACGTCGGTATGCGTGCGGTGCTCAAATCCATCGGCTTGCCTGAGGATATGCTTACCTCTCACGGTGAGCTGCTCGAGGAAATGAGTGAGGCCTTGAAAAACGTTGAGCTTACGCCTGAGGGGCAACTGGATACTGAGGCGCTTACCGAGGATCTCGGAGCGGTGTTTGAGTCTTACGACATTGAGGTGAGTGAGGCAAGCACGCAGCTGGTGGCACAGGCCGTGGCTGATCATTTCACGCCCGAGGAGCTGCAAAGCCTGACGGTGGAGGACGTAATGGAAAAGCTGGCTGAGCGCTTCCATGCGGTTGATGTTGAGCATTTGTTGGAAAATGCAGGCGTATCCGGATAAAATGAGCAGATCAAAAGGCATTGGCGCGTGGCGCCAATGCCTTTTTTGCTATATACTGAAAGCGAGGTGATGATATGATCGCATATAAAGCTTATGACCGTACCCGTGCTGTTTCTTATGCACGGCGTTACGCCTTCTCACGCAATCCGCTTTTTTATAATTTTACCGGTGTGGGGGGTGATTGCACCAATTTTGTTTCGCAGGCACTGTTAGCAGGCAGCTGTGTGATGAACGGCACACCCGATTTCGGTTGGTATTATCGCAGTGCCGAGGACCGTGCGCCCGCGTGGACGAGTGTGGAATTTTTTTGGGAGTATATGACCGAGGCGCCGCGCTTTGTGACGGCAGGGGGAAATACGGGTCCGTTTGGGCGAGCGGTGTCACAGGGGGAGCTGCTGCTTGGTGACGTTATTCAGCTGGCTAATGCTGAAGGCGATTATTATCATACACTTCTTGTGACAGGGTTTGAGGGTGGCGAGCCCTTGGTGGCGGCCCATTCGATCGACACCCTTGACAGACCTCTTGGCGAATATAATTATGCCACAGCCCGTTTTCTGCATATCGTGGGCGTGCGCGTGCCCGTGAGCGTGCCCGATTGCTTTGCCGATCTGCTGGCAGGGCGTGCCTTGCCAAGCCCGCTGTCATAAAGATCAAGGGGGTGAGTCAAATGCAAAAATGCATTTGGTACTCACCCCCGTCGTTTTTGCTTTGCGGCTAAACACCGCAATTTTTGCCTGTTTTGCAGGCAAAAACCGCAAATTCCGCGCGTCAAAAAAGC
>SVSV01000075.1 GCA_015064125.1 Oscillospiraceae bacterium | reverse complement strand
GATGAGGAAAAGCGCATTTTAGAGGGCGAGCAAAAGATCAACAAAAAGCTTTACTCAGCCTTTACCAAGGAATTTATCATCAATCATCATCGCCTCATGCAGGAGGGCGAGCAGATCGCATTGCGCCGTCATACACGCTTTACCGACTTCCCCACACACGGACACAACTACGTGGAAATGACCTACGTATGTGCCGGTGAAGTCACACACGTTATCAAGCACCGTGAGGTGAAGATGCACGCAGGCGACGTGCTGCTCTTAAACCGTCATACCCAGCACAACGTACGTAAAACGGGCATTGACGATATTGCCATCAACGTGCTCTTAGACACCGATTGCTTCCATTCCTTCGCACCCGTCCTCCCCCCCTCCTCACCGCTTTCCTCCTTTATCGCGGAAAACATCCGCTCCAACGGTGAGCCCGAGTATATGCTGTTTTCTACGGAAGGCGTGCCCCCCCTTGAAAATTTATTTGAAAACCTTTGCTATGCCATGGTCGGTAACGATATTTTAAGCCCCGATATTTTAAAAAACACGGTGGCGCTGATCCTGCGTCACTTTGCAGAAATGCCCGACTGTATGATCGCTGCTGCCCGTCATCGCTCTGATGCTGAGCTTCTGCAGGTACGCATTGAAGAATATCTGCGTTCTAATTTCCGCACGGCAACTTTGACTGAATTGGCCGATAAGCTGGGGCTCAGTGTTCCCTATCTCTCCAAGCGTGTACGCGAGCTGTGTGGCACCACCTTCAGCCGCTTATTGCAGGAGGAGCGCTTCAACGAGGCGTTAAGGCTACTTGAAACCACCGACCTGCCCGTGGGTGATATCATTATTGCCGTGGGATATGAGAATACCAGCTTCTTCCACAACCAATTTCGCACGCGCTATCAGTGCTCACCCTTTAAATGGCGCAAAATTCGCAAGGACGGCGAAGTGGATACCGAATAACGTTGAAAAAAGTAAAGGACACCTACCGATCGGTAGGTGTCCTTTGCTTTTTAGGAATTGCCGCAGCAGCGACCGCGACCACCCCTGCCCTCACCCGTGGCAGGCGCCACGTTGTTGGGGCAAAAGGCTGACGTCGGGAACGGCATATTGCGGAAAGTGCAGCAGGGATTTTCATCGGTAACGCCAGCACATTCCTTGTCAGGCAGACAAAATTCACTTGCCTCGACCAAGAGCTGACCCTCGCGCACAAGGCGAATCACTGAGAAAAGGCCAAGCGAGATCGCGAGATAGCGGCCGTTATTTTCGTCGCTATCATCATCGCACACGGTGCCGCAAAGGCGATCACAGACTACGCTGGGGATATCGCATCCACAGCAGCAGCAATGACACTCGGCAGGCTCCACAAAGCGTGTGCCGAGCACCACGGGCTCCACCACCTCAATAACGGCCTCAGGGCCGTTTTGTGCACAGGAAACGGGCTCGGGTGACGCACAGAAGTTGTCGCAGGCCTTACTGCGGAATACGCTGACGTTGCTCTCGCCACCAAACAGCACCACGCGCTTTTCAAGCACAGCGATACCCTCTACCTCCTGCGATTGGCCAATGGGCACGCAGACCTCAAACTTACAAAGCACGTAAAATCTTGCAAGCACTGTATAAAAGCCGCAGTTGAATTGTACAGGGTCAACCGAAATGTTCGATGCTACGATCTTGGCAGATTTCACACGGATATTTCCCGTGCGTGC
This sequence comes from Oscillospiraceae bacterium, assembly GCA_015064125.1. Classification (GTDB taxonomy): domain Bacteria; phylum Bacillota; class Clostridia; order Oscillospirales; family CAG-272; genus Firm-07. Next base: position 5,473 of record SVSV01000075.1, on the reverse strand, counting down.
TACCAATTCAGCGCCGCCTGCTGTCAAAAAGACGCGCACGTCTTCAAAGCAATCTCTATCGCGACACGCATCCAGAATGCGCGAGGCTTCAATACCAAAGCGCTCGTTTTGCGCACCTGCACCCGTACAGGAAAATCTGTTATCTCCCATAGGAAATTGGTTCCTCCTTTAAAGGTTTCAAGAGCAAGACTGCTCTTCCTTATTATCCTATGAAAAGAGTGTCGTATTTGACAGTTTATTGTAATACCGTGACGTAAGCCTCGGGATATACCACGTATTCATGCACCGTATGCGGCAAAAAATGTGTCACTGCATCTTCGTTTGGCAAAATTACCGTGCATGCCCCACTGACAGCCGATACGATATCCTCTTTGGCTTTGGGACCGTGAGCACCCACAATATAAAGCGAGGCATCGCGCGGCTCGCGCACGATAGACTGATGACGGCAATACTCGGCATAAGCGGCTGTTTCATAATATAGCGTTTGCTCGCCGCCCGAGAGCGTGAGGGCAAAGGCAGGCTCGCTTGAGCGAGATTCAAAAAGAGGGGGCGATACCGTCAGCGTAGCACTCGAAAACACCGTTAAGGGCGTGTCGTAATCGTAAAGCACCACCGACGTACCGCAGGCGGTAGCATTTTCAAATAGCGCTTGTAGGATCTGTGCATCATGCACGGTAGCGGGCGCAGGCACCCAAAGCTCACGCACAGTTATGCGAGAGGCGAGCTTGGCAAAGGCAGCGCTCTGCGTCGCGTGGTAATGCGTGAGACATAATACGTCGATTTCAGTCGCATACGCCTCACTGGCCAGACACCAATCCTCGTTTAGCTGGGTATAGCTGCCGCCTGACAGATCGATGAGCAGCGATCGCCCTGCCGACGTACACACGATTCCCTCCTGTCTACCCGACACGCGGTATGCTACTTCAATTTTCCCCGCCTGCTGTCCGTGCACGGCACAAACACCAACCGTGAAAAGCAAAAGAAATCCCACGATCGGCAGACCTGCGCACCAACGCCGCCTTTTGAGATCGACCAGAAGTAAAATGATCGCAAGGATCACGAGCGGCCACAGCAAATACGGCACGAAGGGATACCGCAGAGAAAATACCGCACGAAATGACGCGATCCACCCGATAAGCCACAGCATCAGCTCACCGAGATACCCTGCAAGCGCGGCGAAAAGCTTACTTGGAAACAAGAACAGCACCGCGAGCCCTAACAGTAAAAAGGGAGTAGCCAGCGGTAAGATCAATAAATTAGAAAGCGGCGTCATGGCCGCAAGCGTACCAAAAGCATACCACTGCACAGGCAAAACGGCAAAGCCCGCCGAGAAGCTGATGATCAAAGACTGCAGGACCACACTGACACACCGATAAAAAAGTCCCTTGATGCCGTGAGCGTGACCAAAGCGCCGCACTATGATGCCGCCAAGAACACCGTAGGCTAAAATGCCGAGTGTGGCCAGCACCGTCATTTGAAAGGAAACGCTGAAAATGGCATACGGCTCTATCCAAACGATAATAGCTGCCGCCAAAAATAAAGAGGTCAGTGCGTCTGCCCTCCTTCTGCAGAAAAAGGCCAGATAGACCGCACCAAACATCAACACTGCGCGCAGGGTAGAAAGCGCACCGCCCGTCATAGCCAGGTATAGGCCCAAAAACAAAACCGTCGCCACAGCACGCCATCGCTTACCGATCCCAAGCAGACAAAGTATGCGATCAAAAAGCAAAGCGAGGATCCCTACGTGCAGACCGCTGAGCGCCAGCAAATGCGCCACGCCCGCACGCCCAAAATCACGCGTGAGCGTATCGGAGAGCACATCTCTCGTGCCAAGCAGCATTGCTGAGAGCACAAGCCCCGCATCACCGGAAACGGCATCTGTCAAGCGCTCGGAAAGGTACAAACGACAATCCTCAAGCATTGCTTTAAGGTGATCCTCATCACGTCCGCGAAGGAGGGGCGGTGTTTCACTGCTCCCAAGCAACATAATCCGGCAGCCCTCTGCCATATAATGATATTGCTGAGTGGGATAATAGTTATCGTGTGAAAGATCCTGACACGTAAATTCACCCTCAAGCTTATCACCGCTATAAAAGGGAGAGGCGTGATCAAAGCAAAGCACTGCAAAAAATTCTGTCCGTTCGCCGTTCAGCACATCGACGCGCACTAACAGCTCAGCAGCATAGGCATTGCTGTACCGTATCTGCTTAACTGTGAGGCTTGCCTGCACGCTTTGACCGATATGCTCCTCAAGCATGGACGTCTGACGGCGATATATTCCCCCGCGAAGCAGGCCGAGGGCAACCAGAAGAACGACCAGCAGTATACACAGTAAGGAATAGCGGTAACCGCGATAAAGCATCAAAAACAATAAGAAAAGAAAGGTGGCAGCTGCTGTCACCACAAGTATACCGCACCAGAAAAGAGGGAGAAGAAAGGCCAATACCGTGCTGATGATCAGAAAAATACATGCCGTAGCCAAAGGGCGCTTTGTAAGTAAAGCCATCAAGATCCTCCTTTCTTACCCGTAAGGTACGCCAATATTATACTTTTATTCACCGAAAAAGTCAATATTTTTGGTACAATGAGGTCATATATAGCGCGAATATAGCGAAATATAGCGCGAATATAGCGCGAATTTGATAAAAAACCTTGACAAATGTCATTCTCATCTATATAATAATTATATCAACTTTTGGAGGACGGTTTATGTTTGATAAAGTAAAGCAACTTCTCGTCGAGGAATTGCAGATCAACGAGGGCGATATCACGCTTGATGCTGAGCTTTCTCGTGACCTTGGTATCAACTCTATTGACCTGGCTGATCTGATTCTCAGATGTGAGGAGCAATTTGACATTGAAATCCCCGAGGACGACGCCAATGAATTTATTACTGTAGGCGACGTGGTAAATTATCTGGAATCTCTTTAAAACAAATAAAAAGCACCTGCACGGTCGTGCAGGTGCTTTTTTCGTTGAGGCGTTTGCCATGGTAAAAGCGTAAGTAAGAGTTAATGGCGGCTTGGAATTTGTCAGCTTGCATATTTGCAAAGAAGCGCACCTATATTTAAACGAGGTGAGTTTATGTCTTCTAAAAAATCATGGGGCTTATTTTTTGCACTTTTTTTATGCTTTTCCCTGCTGGCGCCTTCACTTGCCAATATTTTTGCCGTCTTTGCACCGACTGTGGCACTGACCGACCCCGACGAGACTGTCATTATCATCGACGCAGGCCACGGCGGCATTGACGGCGGTGCCACAGGCAAGAGCGGTGTGCTTGAAAAGGATTTGAATTTAGCCATTGCCGCACAGCTTGCGGCCTTTTGCCGCTTGCTTGGTGCCACCGTGATCGAAACGCGCACGGCCGATATTTCTTTGGCCTCGCCCGACGCCAAAAAAGGACATGTCAAGCAATCAGACCTTGAAAATCGTGTGGCGATCGCTCAAAAGTATGAAAATGCGATCTTTGTCAGTATCCATATGAACACGTTTCCACAGGAGAAATATCACGGCTTGCAGGTGTGGTATTCCCAAAACGATCAAAGCTCTAAGCCACTTGCCGACACACTGCAAAATAACGTGCGCACACATTTACAGCAGGATAATCATCGTAAGACGAAGTCGGCAACAAGCAGTATTTATATTCTGCGTCATCTTCATTGCCCTGCGGTTTTGATCGAGTGCGGTTTTCTTTCTAATCCTTTGGAATGTGCCGCGCTTGAAAACGAGCAAGCGCAAAAAAAGCTTGCCCTTGTGCTGGCAGGAGCCTTAATGGAGTTTAAAAAAATACAAAGCGGCACTTGCGCGATACCGTAAATTATGTTATACTAAGAATATAGTATAAATGTCATCACGATGACGGAACGGACGTGTTATGAAAGGCTTAAAAACCGTTTATATTTGCTCTGAATGCAATCACAGATCTCCCAAATGGCTTGGAAAATGCCCCGCTTGCGGCGCGTGGAACAGCTTTGTGGAGGACGTGATCGTAGCTGAGGGCAAGGAGCCCTCAGCGGCAGCTGCCGCACGACACGCGCTGACAGCGCGCACGGGCGAGCAACTGGCAACGCCTTATCAGGAGCTGGAAATGCCCTATTATATTCGCACTGCCACAGGGCTTTGCGAGCTTGATCGCGTGCTTGGCGGTGGCTTGGTGCTCGGCTCTGTGGTGCTGCTTTCGGGTGAACCGGGCATCGGAAAATCCACGCTTTTGATGCAGATCTCCGATATTCTGGGGGCGCACCGCCGCGTGCTTTATATTTCCGGCGAGGAATCAAGCGGACAGCTGAAGCTTCGCGCAGAACGCCTTGGCGTGCGCGGCGAAAACCTTTCGATCCTGACCGAGACCAATATTGAAAAGATCCTAAAGGAAATTGACCGCGTTAAGCCTGACGTGACGATCGTGGATTCCATTCAGACCATGTATAATGAAAATATAGCCTCCACCGCAGGAGCGCTCACCCAGGTGCGCGAAAGTGCTCTTGCACTCATCAACAAGGCAAAGGCGGAGAATATTTCGGTAATTTTGGTCGGCCACGTAAATAAGGAGGGCAGCATTGCAGGCCCCAAGCTCCTTGAGCATATGGTTGACGCCGTTCTTTATTTTGAGGGAGAGCGCCAACAGACCTACCGCATTATCCGCGCGATCAAAAACCGCTACGGCTCTACCAACGAGATCGGGGTATTTGAAATGACAGACGAGGGACTTGCCGAGGTGCAAAACCCCTCAGAAATGCTGCTATCCGGCCGTCCGCAAAACACATCAGGCAACTGTGCTGTATGCACCATGGAGGGCACGCGACCGCTGATCGCCGAAATTCAGGCGCTTGTCAGTGCAACAGCATTCCCCGCCCCACGCCGCACCTCAAACGGCATTGATCATAACCGTCTTTGCCTGATTCTGGCGGTGCTTGAAAAGCGTTTAGGGCTCCGTTTTTCGGTAAATGACGTCTATCTTAACGTCATCGGTGGCCTCAGGCTTGATGAGCCTGCCTCCGACGTTGCAGTGGCAATGGCGCTGATCTCATCACTGACCGACCGAGCCGTGCCCGACGATCTGATCGCCATTGGCGAGCTTGGCCTTGCCGGTGAATGCCGTGCCGTTTCAGGGCTTGAGTATCGCATCAAGGAGGCGGCGCGCCTTGGCTTCAAGCGTGCTGTGGTGCCCTGCCGCAATCTTGAAAAGCGCCAGATCAAGGCCGACATTGAGCTTATTCCCATCAAAAGCATCTTCGAGGTGTTAAAGCTCCTTTCGCAGGATACCTCACGTCAAGCATCATTATAAAACCGTCATATGAAATTTTAAAAAACCACGCGATAGTCGCGTGGTTGAAAAGAGGCTATTGTCGATGAGTGGAAGCAAACAAAGGGTGAACGAAGGATTTATGTGAAAGGCTCCCTTGTGCAAAGGGAGCTGTCAGCGAAGCTGACTGAGGGATTGTTAGGCATAGAAAACCAAAAAAGATGAAGCAAA
>SVSV01000074.1 GCA_015064125.1 Oscillospiraceae bacterium | reverse complement strand
TTGATGCTCACCCCAAAGGGGCCGAAGGTCATTGAATACAACTGCCGCTTCGGCGACCCCGAAACGCAGGTGGTGCTGCCCCTGCTTGAAAGTGACCTGCTTACTGTGATGCAGGCCGTTACCGACGGGCGTCTTGCTGAGGTAGAGGTGAAATTCTCCAAGGGGTCCGCATGCTGCGTGGTCATGGCCTCCGAGGGCTATCCCCAAAAATATGAAAAGGGCTTTCCCATCACCATGAGTGAGGCTGCCCGTCCACACGTATTTGTGGCAGGCGCTGCTATTAAGGATGGGCAGGTGGTCACCAACGGTGGCCGCGTGCTGGGCGTGACGGCCATGGCTGACACGCTGACCGATGCCATTGCGCTGGCTTACAGTCGCGTAGGCGAGGTTCACTTTGACAATGCATTTTATCGCCACGACATCGGCAAGCGCGCGCTCGCTGCCTATACGGAGGAAAAGTAATGGTATATAGAGTATATGTAGAGAAAAAGAAGGAGCTTGCCAATGAGGCCAAGAGCCTGCTTAGTGAGCTTACCACCCTTGTTGGCATCAAGGGGCTGACGGGCGTGCGCGTGATCAATCGCTATGACGTGGAAAATATCGATGCGGCCCTGTTTGATAAGGCCGTGCAAACGATCTTCTCCGAGCCCCAGCTCGACCTGGTCAGCGATACGCTTGATGTGGGCGAGGGCAAGGTCTTTGCCGTAGAGCCCCTGCCCGGTCAGTTTGACCAGCGCGCCGACTCGGCCGCACAGTGCGTGCAGCTGCAAAGCCAGGGTGAGCGCCCCGTCGTGCGCTCTGCCAAGGTCTACGTGCTGGAGGGGACACTCACCGATGCCGACGTGGCTGCGGTGAAGAAGTACGTGATCAACGCCGTAGAAAGCCGCGAGGCCTCGCTTGACAAGCCCGAAACGCTTGTCACCGAATATGCCATTCCCTCTGAGGTCGCCACCGTTGAAGGGTTTATCGCGCTTGACGAGAAGGGACTTGCTGACCTGCTTGACAGCTTAGGGCTTGCTATGGACCTTGACGATCTCAAATTCCTGCAGGCTTATTTCCGCGACGAGGAAAAGCGCGATCCCACCATCACCGAGATCCGCGTGGTCGATACCTACTGGTCCGATCACTGCCGTCACACCACCTTCTCAACGCATATTGATGACGTGCGCATCGACGATGCTGCCGTAGCCGCCGCTTACGAGCGTTATCTTGCGGCACGCGTGGAGGTCTACGGTGAGGAAAAGGCCGCAAAGCGCCCCCAGACCCTCATGGATATTGCCACCATCGCCACCAAGGTCCTCAAAAAGCGCGGCATGCTGCCCGAGCTTGATGAAAGCGAGGAGATCAATGCCTGCTCGATCCACGTGACCGCTAAGGTCAACGGCATCGACGAGGACTGGCTCCTTATGTTTAAAAACGAAACCCATAATCACCCCACCGAGATCGAGCCCTTTGGCGGTGCAGCTACCTGTATCGGCGGCTGCATCCGTGACCCGCTGTCGGGTCGTGCCTACGTGCATCAGGCAATGCGCGTGACGGGTGGCGGCGACCCCCGCCGTGCACTTTCCGAAACTATTCCTGGCAAGCTGCCCCAGCGCAAGATCGCGCAGACTGCGGCCGCAGGATATTCCTCTTACGGTAACCAGATCGGTCTTGCCACGGGCCACGTGGCCGAGGTCTATCATGAGGGTTACGTTGCCAAGCGTATGGAGTGCGGCGCCGTTGTGGCGGCTGCCCCTGCCGCAAACGTGCGCCGTGAGCGTCCTGCCCCGGGTGACGTGATCATTCTTTTGGGTGGCCGCACGGGCCGCGACGGTATCGGCGGTGCAACGGGCTCCTCCAAGAGCCACAATATGAAGTCGCTGACGACCATGGCCTCCGAGGTGCAAAAGGGCAACGCCCCCGAGGAGCGTAAGATCCAGCGTCTGTTCCGCAATGCCGAGGTCACGCGTCTTGTCAAGCGCTGCAACGACTTTGGTGCAGGCGGCGTATCGGTTGCCATCGGTGAGCTGGCCGACGGCCTTCAGATCGACCTTGACGCCGTACGCAAGAAGTACGATGGGCTTGACGGCACCGAGCTTGCCATTTCCGAATCGCAGGAGCGTATGGCCGTTGTGGTTGAGGCCAAGGACGCCGATAAGTTTATTGCATATGCCTCGGCCGAAAACTTAGAGGCTTACCGCGTGGCAGTCGTCACCGAGGAGCCCCGTATGGTCATGAGCTGGAAGGGACAGACGATCGCCGATCTTTCACGTGCCTTCCTCAATACTAACGGTGCTGATAAGCACACCACTCTGGCTGTTGTGGGCAAGGACCTCACTGTTCTTGCCAAGCCTCTTTACAAAAATCTGCGCGAGATGGCAGGGGATCTTAAAACTGCCAGCCGCCGCGGCCTTGTCGAGCGCTTTGACGCGTCGATCGGCGCAGGGTCTGTTACCATGCCCTTCGGTGGTAAGACACAGCGCACGCCTGCCCAGTCGATGGCGGCACTGCTGCCCGTGCTGCCCGGGCAGGAAACCGCACAGGCCAGTGTCTTCTCTTGGGCGCTTGACCCCGATATGATGTCGGTTGACCCCTACACGGGTGCCTATGCCGCCGTTTATCATTCCATGAATAAGCTGGTGGCCGCAGGGTGCCTTTACAGCAAGGCGTACCTCACGCTCCAGGAGTTCTTTGAAAAGCTCCGTCAGGAGCCCACGCGCTGGGGCAAGCCCTTTGCCGCCCTGCTTGGTGCGATGGATGCACAGCTTGAGCTTGGTGCCGCCGCCATCGGCGGTAAGGACTCGATGTCGGGTACCTTCCTTGATATGGACGTGCCCCCGACGCTGATCTCCTTTGCCATTGCTCCCATTAAGGCAGAGAACGTGATCACTCCCGAATTTAAAGAGGCAGGTCACCCCGTTTATCTCATCGCCCCCACCGAAATGGGCGCCGAGAGCCAGAAGGCCGCTTGGGATGCCTTCCATGAGTTGCATAAGGCAGGCAAGGTGAAGGCCGCGTGGGCGGTGGAGAACGGCATTGCCGAGGCCGTGATGAAGATGGGCTTCGGTAACAATATCGGCTTCAAGTCCTGTGGCACCGTCGGTGACCAATGGTATCAGGGCGCCATGTACGGGTTCCTCGTGGCAGAGCTTGTGGAGGAAGTGAATATTCCTTATGCGATGAAGATCGGTGAGACGACCGCTGAGGCCGTTGTTGACCTTGACGGCGATAAGGCAGACCTTGCGGAGCTTCTTGCCATCAACGAGGCCGTGCTTGAGGGCGTATATCCAACCCGTGCCGAGGCGAAGGAAAAGACGGCGGAAGCCTTTACTTATACCAAGGGCTACACCGCAGCGCCCGCTGTGAAGTGTGCACGCCCGAAGGCCATTATCCCCGTATTCCCGGGCACCAACTGCGAGTACGATTCGGCACGTGCCCTGATGAACGCAGGTGCTGATGCTGAGATCGTGGTGATTCGCAATCTCACTGCCGACGATGTGGCAAAGAGTGTGGAAACCGTCGCACAAAAGCTCGCCGAGGCGCAAATGGTATTCATCCCCGGTGGCTTCTCGGGCGGCGACGAGCCCGATGGCTCGGCTAAGTTTATCACCGCCTTCTTCCGCAACCCTGCCGTAAAGGAGCAGGTGACAAGCCTGCTTGACAAGCGCGACGGCCTGATGCTTGGTATTTGTAACGGCTTCCAGGCCCTCATCAAGCTTGGTCTTGTGCCTTACGGTAAGATCATTGATACCGATGCTGATTGCCCCACCCTTACGTATAACGTCATCGGCCGTCACCAGTCGATGCTGGTGCGCACACGCGTGGCAACCAATAAGTCGCCCTGGCTTGCCGCTACCAACGTGGGCGATATCTACACCGTACCGATCTCGCACGGCGAGGGTCGTTTCCTCGCGTCGCCCGAGCTTGTAAAGCAGCTGGCCGCCAACGGTCAGATCGCCACGCAGTACGTGGATCTTGCAGGCAATCCCACTATGGATAGTGCCTTCAACCCCAACGGCTCGATCTCCGCGATCGAGGGCATTATCTCGCCCGATGGGCGCGTGCTCGGCAAGATGGGCCATAGCGAGCGTATCGGCAAGCACCTTTACCGCAACGTCCTGGGTGAATACGACATGCAGCTGTTTGCCTCGGCCGTAAAGTATTTCAAGGGCTGATATGAACCAACAAAAAGAACTCTGCCACAGCAGAGTTCTTTTTGTTGGTATTTGTTCGCCTTCGCTTGACAGGGGTGGGGGCTTTGTGGTACTATAAACTCGGCAGAAAGCTTTTGCCGTATTTTTTAAAGCAAGGATAAAGCCCATCACGTAGGGCTTTGTCTGTTTTTAATGCATGAGGTGAGCTATGATCTTATACGAGGGTCGGCCGCAAAGCGCCGACGACCGCACCGAAAGGGAGCTTGGTGCTTACGACTTTTTAGATGCACTGGGGATCTCTTATGGCCGCATCGACCACGCGCCCGCGATGACGATGGCCGTGTGTGAGGAGATCAATCGCGCCCTTGAGGCGACGATCTGCAAAAATCTGTTTTTGACAAACCGACAGGGCACCGCCTTTTATCTTTTGATGATGCCGGGTGACAAGCCCTTTAAAACCAAGGATCTGTCGGCACAGCTCGGCACCGCGCGCCTGTCCTTTGGGCCACCCGATAAAATGGAGCAGCTGCTACATACAGCCCCGGGGTCGGCAAGCGTTCTTGGGCTCATGCACGACAAGGAGCAGGCCGTGCAGCTGGTGATCGATAAGGAGGTGCTGGCAGGCGCGTTTTTTGGCTGTCATCCGCTTGTCAATACCAGCAGCCTTCGTATCAGCACAGCCGACCTTGTTGAGAAAATTTTGCCTGCCACAGGCCATTTGCCCGTCGTGGTGGATCTGCCCCGAGAGGAGATCCTGTAATGAATTTTTTGATCGATGGGCAAAATAGTGGCAAGACGGTGCGCGATTTTTTGAAAAAACAGCATATATCCTCGGCACTCTGCACACGCTTAAAGCAGCGCGAGGACGGCATTTTGTTAAATGGCACGCGCGTGACGGTGCGTGCAGTGCTACGGGAGGGTGACGTGCTTTCTCTGGCTTTTTTTGACGAGGCAGTGAACCCCAAGCTTCTGCCCCTTGAAAGGGAGGTAGAGGTGCTGCTCGACACCCCCGATCTTGTGGCACTCAATAAGCCGCCCTTTATGCCCACGCATCCCTCGCACGGCCATTTTGACGATACGCTGGCAAACGTCCTTGTGTGGCAATACCGCGCGGCAACGCCGCGCTTTTCGCCGCGCTTTGTGAACCGCCTTGACCGAAACACCTCGGGTGTGGTGCTGGTGGCAAAGCACGCTCACGCGGCAGCGATGCTTGCGGGGCAAATCGCCGCGGGTGAGATGCACAAGCAGTATCTTGCCGTGGTCTGCGGTACGTTAAACCGCGAAACGGTATTAAAAACAGGCATCAGACGCCAAAGCGAAAGCCTGATCACACGCGAGGTGTGTGAGGTGGAGGAGGGGGACCTCGCGCTGACAGGCGTAAAGCCGCTCATCGCCAAAAACGGCTACACGCTCGTGCTGCTGCAGCCGCAAACGGGGCGCACGCATCAGCTGCGCGTGCATATGGCGTCGCTCGGCGCCCCCATTCTCGGTGACGATCTGTACGGCGCGCCGCCCCACCCGATGGGGCGCCACGCCCTGCATGCGGCAACGCTCTCATTTGTGGCGCCAAACGGTACACCGGTCACGGTAAGGGCACCGCTTGTCCTCGATATGGTGCAGGCTATTGTTGAAATTTTTGGGGAGGAGGGAAGTGCCCTTGCAAACGAATTCTGCTGAAAAAAAGCGGCCCTTGCCGCTGTATGCGCTTGTTTTTTACGGCGTGCTGGCCTTTTCGCTGCTCATTTACCTCGCGGCTGTGCTCTTTTCGGGGTTTGCCGCATGGTTTAACGGCACCGTGGGTGCCGCCGTGCGCGCACTGCTCGCGCACCTGACCTCTTGGCTGCCCTTTTCGCTTGCGGAGATCCTGCTTTACGCGCTGCCCCTTGGCATTGCTGCCGTCGGGGTGCTTGCGTGGCGGCGCTACTGTGACACGTGGCGCGACACGGGGCGCTTTTTGCTGTCGCTCCTTGCGTGCGTGAGCCTGCTTTTCAGTCTTTTCGTCTTTTCCTTTGGCACGGGCTATCACACCCCCTCGCTTGATCAGCGTTTGTCGCTTGCCCCAAGGGAGGTCAACGGGGAAACGCTTGCACATACGCTTTCTCGGCTTGTCGATGAGGTCAATGCCGCCGCCGAGAGCGTTTCGTTTGAGGAAAACGGATTTTCCCTGATGCCCTATGACCTAAGGGAGCTGAACGGCAAGCTGATGACAGGCTATGAGAGGCTTTGTGAGGACTACGATTTTATAAGTTCCCTTAAAAGCCGTGTCAAGCCCGTTCTTGCCAGCCGCGCCATGTCCTATACGCATATTACGGGGGTTTATACCTATTTTACGGGTGAGGCCAATATCAACGTTGATTTCCCCCCCTATACGCAGCCCTTTACCGCCGCCCATGAGCTGGCGCACCAGCGCGGTATTGCCCGCGAGGACGAGGCCAATTTCGTGGCATTTCTTGCGTGTGTTGCCGCCGACGATGCCTATATCCGTTACAGCGCTTATCTGAATTTGTACGAATACGTGGCAAACGCCCTGTGGGAGGTCGACAGCGAGGCCTATATGACGATCGCCAAAGGCCTCTTGCCTGCCGTCAAGGGGGAGCTGCACGCCTATGCCGCCTTCTTTGAGCCGCTTCGCGACTCGGCCGCCTCAAGCGTGTCGGGGGCTGTGAATGATACGTACCTCAAATTGCATGGCAACGAGGCAGGAGTGTATTCATACAACCTTGTGGTAGAGCTTGCCGTTGCTTATTTTGCACAAGCCTGATAAAAGCCCCACCGACTGGCCTATCCCGTCGGTGGGGCTTTGCTTTTGGCGTGCTGCCTGAGAGCGCGAAAGCAAGGACTTTGAGAAAAATTTTCTGAAATTTTCCCCTTTCTTGACAGGCATGGGCGGGCATGATATAATGGCGTTACCATTATATCTTTGGGAGGGTATTATGAATACGATCTGCGTAGATTTTTCCAAAAATGCAGGCCCCGTCAAGCCGATGCACAGCGTCAACAACGGCCCTGTTTATAAATTTGCCGCTGACCAGCGCATCACCAATCTGCATCATTTCCAAGCGGCAGGCATTCCGTATGCCCGTACGCACGATGCTTCCT
>SVSV01000073.1 GCA_015064125.1 Oscillospiraceae bacterium | reverse complement strand
ACCTTTACACAAGGGAGGCTCTACTACTACTTGACATTATATGGAGAATATAATATAATCATAATATATTAAATCAACAGTAATAATTCAAGCAAAAAGGAGATGTAATTATGACATTAAAACAATATTGTGAACAGAACAATTTAGATCAGAACAAGGTTTTTAACATGGTGCTTGCAAGAGGGGGCGATATTCTTCCTACGGTTACTGCCTTTACGGGATATATTGCAGAGATTAGAGATGAATGTTTAGTTTGTACAAATGATAAACTTAATGTATTCAACAAAGAAATTCCGTTTTCTTCTTTTCAAAGCGCGGCGTTCGGTATTGGAAGCGGACAGCTTTGGCTTCAATGCATTGTCGATGGCAATGAGTTTATTTTCTGCTCTCCCAGAAAAAGTTGGAAATCTCCTGCCGCGAAGTTGCTTCTTGAAAAAATAGGAGAAAAAACGGAAATTTTAAGTATGAAAGAGTACGATAAGTACACCGGAAAACTGTTTTTTATCTATATGTTTAAATAAATCCATATGGGCAAACTTGCGCCCCTGAATATTCTTGTTGCATACAAAATGCACCGCTGAAAATCAGCGGTGCATTTTGTATTAGCTTTTTTAGAAAATTTTTTCTTTCGTTTTCCTGTCGGTAGGTAACGTATTCTTAAAACTGTCCTTAAGAACACGCGCCGTATGGCACGTTCCTTTTTATCAGAGCGTATTGCTTTCATGACAAAGATCGCGAATAACGGCCGAGGCAATGACAAGCCCTGCGGCGGCGGGTACAAACGAGATGCTTGCAGGGGCGTGCCTTGCGTGGTCGGTGAAAATTGCGCCCTTCGGCTCCTCGGGTGACCAGACGACCTTGAGGTGCTTGATGCCCTCGCGGCGGCAAAGTCCGCGTACGGTGCGTGCAAGCGGACACCCCTCGGTCTTATAAATATCGCTGATGCGAAAGGCGGTGGGGTCAAGCTTGTTGCCTGTGCCCATCGAGGAAATGATGGGCACCCCTGCGGCATGCGCGCGGCGCACCAGCTCCATTTTGGCGCTGACGGTATCCACGGCGTCCACCACGTAGCTGTACTGTGAAAAGTCAAACGCATCGGCATTTTCGGGTAAAAAGAAGGTGTTGTGTGCGGTGATCCTCACGGCGGGATTGATGTCGAGCGCGCGCGCCCTTGCCGCCTCGGTCTTGTACTGCCCTACGGTGCTGTGCAGGGCAATGATCTGGCGGTTGATATTGCTTTCACTGACGGTGTCGGCATCAATGAGGTCAAGTGCGCCAATGCCTGCGCGCACCAGCGCCTCCACCACGTGGCCGCCGACGCCCCCGATACCGAATACGGCAACGCGTGCGTTTTGCAGACGTTCAATGGCCTGATCGCCCAGCAGTGCGGCGGTACGAATAAACTGTTCGTTCATATTTTCACCTGTTCAAAGCGAGCGCGGCATTTGCCGCGCTCGTTTCGCTTTTTATTTCTGATATTTGAGAATGTCCTTTTCGGCAAGCAGCTTCATAAACAAGCCGCCCTGCACGGTGCGGTTGCGGAAGCTCTTAACGACAGGCTGGGGGTGCTTGATGCTGTAGGTGCGGCTGTCGTAGAGCTTGTGCAGGCCCGTGTCGGTCCAGTACCAGTCGGACATCGGCACACGTCCCGAGGTGGTGTGGAAGGCAAGCCACATGGGCGCCACAAACGCCTCAAATTCAGCGCGCGTGTCAAAGAGTGTGCCAGTCCAGACCAGCCAGTCGCTCTTGGTGTAGGTGGCGCGGTTATCAAGCGGCATGCCGAAGGGCATCAGGTGCTTCCAGTAGGAGCCAAGCTCGGCGGCCAGCACCGATCTCGGCATGATATTGGTGCCGAATACCTTATCCCAAACGATATTATACTTCATCGAGAAGGTGCCCTCGCAGTCAAAGGCAAGACGGTAGCTGCCGTCGGCATTTTGTGCGCGCACGGCCCAATCCTTGGCCATATCGCGTGCCATTTCGAGGTATTTTTCCTCCTCGTCCTTGTTGCCCATCATGCCATTCAGAATACCGAACGAGGCAAGACCCATAATGGCCTTCAGGGAAAGGTTGCAGTTGTGGGCCAGGTGACCTGCAAAGTCGTCGGTGCAGAGCTGGTTTTCGGGGTCGCGGCCGTTTTCGATAAGGTATTTCACCCAGTCGCAAAGAATACCCCAGTGTGCCTTGGCAAAGGAAACGTCCTTGGTGGCAAGGGCAACGGTTGCCTCCATGATCAGCATATTGCCGCATTCCTCAACGGGCATCTGCTTTTGGTAAAGCAGCTTGCCGTCGACCCAGCCGTATCTCTGGCCGTTGAGCAACGGATAGCGGCCCGCGTCGTGGGGGGCAAAGTCATACTCCCACTCCTCGCTCTCGGCCACGCGGTAAACGGGGCGCAGCATGCCCTTCACCAGCTCGGGGTTATAGAGCAGGAACAGGGGCACGGAGGGGTAGGTCACGTCGACCGTAGCGGCACAGCCGTTTGAGTAGCACTCCTTGGAGATCCACAAGATCTCGCCGTTCTCGTCAAGCACCAGCTTGTGCGCGGCCAGGGTCTGACGGTAGGCAAGCTCCAGCAGCTCGGCGTATTTCTCGCCGCCCGCGCGACAGCCGTCAAGAAAGAGGCGGTCAGCAAAGTCGGTTGCTTTTTTCAGGCTCGCTTCGTAGTCGGCAAAGGCATCGGCGATGGCATCCTCGATCCTTTCGCCGTCCTTGTTCCACCAGGAGCGCAGATTTTTGTGGAAATACTGGATAGAATAATTATCGTCGTAGGAGAGGGTGAAGAGCGCTTTTTCGCCAACGGGGGCGGTGATGCTGATAAAGGTGAGGTCCGTATCAACGTTTTTGTCAGCAAACCCGTCGTAGGTATTCACTGTGCGCTTGTCGGCTTTCGCAACGGCGCCCTCGGCTTTGGCGGAAAGATAGAGATAGCCCCAGCTGATGCGGTGGCAGTCGCCGTCGTGGTCAAGCATGACCTGATTTTTAGAGCCCATCTTTGCACTGGTAATGCCCCTGTGGGTCAGCGTGTCGGTCACGACCTCATCGTCACCGGGCAGGTCAAGGCACAGCTGCTCACTGGCCTCCAGCGTCACGCTGACCTCGTGGCACCTCCCGTCAATATTTTCGCGCTTGATCTCAAGATAGCTGACGGGGCGCGTGAGGAGCATATAGTCGTCAAGCAGCAGGGGCGAGGTGAACAGGCACGTCAGGCGCACGCCTGCGGCCTCAAAAACATAGGTGGTGGTGACGGCGTTCATATCGCGCTTTACCTGCTTCATGGCAGGCACGGCTGCGTCATAGCCCATAAAGCGGTAGGGCTTTCCGTCAACGGTGGCGATGCCGTTTACGATATTGGCAAAGCCCGTCCAGTGTACGGTCTCCTTGTCGGTCAGATGATCGGTTTCGGACCAGATGCTGAAAAACGGGTCGACCGTGATCAGCGGGAATGCGGGTGCACGAAGCTGCATGACTAATTCTCCTTTGTGTTTTTATGGATAAATCCATAAATAATATAACACGGCGGCTGACGTTTGTCAACCGCCGTGTGTAAATTTTGGAAAATCTGTTTTATTGCATTACGCGCGTTTGCGCTTATCGATGAGTCGGTGCACGAGCTTTACAGTTTCAACCAAGGGAATGATCAGGAAGCCAAGCCCGAGGGCGATGCCGTATTCCATCACGGAAAGGTGTGCGAGCTCAAACACGTTGGCAAGGAAGGGCACCTCGATGACGACGGTCGTGAGGAGCAGGGAAAGCACACCTGCGCCCCAAAGCCAGAGGTTCTGGCCCTTCACCGTGAAGAGCGAGCCCGTGAGGGACCGCATGTTGAAGGAGTGGAAGATCTCGCACATGGAAAGCGTCAGGAACGCCATGGTGGTGCCCAGCATTTCGGCAGAATAGGTGCCTGCCGCGATGGCTGTGGCGTGGTGCATATCGGCGAGCACAAAGCGGCCGATCAGATAAGAAGCAATGGTGATCGCTGTAACCAGCACGCCCTGGTAGGCAACGGCAAGCCCAAGGCCGCCTGCGAAAATGCCTTCCTTTGAGTCGCGCGGCGCGCGCTTCATCACGTTTGCCTCGGGCTTTTCCATGCCGAGCGCAAGGGCGGGGAAGCAGTCTGTGATCAGATTGATCCACAAGAGGTGAACGGGCTTGAAGATGGTAAAGCCGATCAGGGTGGCAAAGAAGATGGAAAGCACCTCAGACAGGTTCGAGGCCAGCAGGAACTGGATGGCCTTACGGATATTGTCGTAAATGCGGCGTCCCTCGGCTGCGGCGGAAACGATGGTGGCAAAGTTATCGTCGGCCAGGATCATGTCGGCCACGTTTTTGGTAACGTCCGTGCCCGTAATGCCCATGCCGACGCCGATATCGGCGTTCTTGATGGAGGGGGCGTCGTTCACACCGTCACCCGTCATGGCCGTGACCTTGCCCTTCTTGCGCCAGGCGTTGACGATACGGGTCTTGTGCTCGGGCTGTACGCGTGCGTAGACCGAATATTTTTCAACCTCGCTCTCAAAATCCTCGTCGGAGATCTTGTCGAGGTCTGCACCCGTAATAGCGGCGCTTGCGTCCTCGATGATACCGAGCTGCAATGCGATCGCAACGGCAGTGTCCTTGTGGTCGCCCGTGATCATGATGGGGCGAATGCCAGCTGAGCGGCACTCGTCAATGGCGGGCTTTACCTCAGGGCGAACGGGGTCGATCATGCCGACAAGGCCCACGTAGCAGAGCTCGCACTCCAGTGCCTCGGCCTCATAAGCCTCGGGCAGGGCGGAAAGCTCCTTCTTGGCGGCGGCCAGCACGCGCAGTGCCTGGTCAGCCATGCCCTTATTGGCGGCAAGAATGTCGGCGCGCAGGGCCTCGGTCATCGGTACCGCCTCACCGCCCACAAGGGCAGAGGTGCAGCGCTTTAAGATCTCGTCGGGCGCGCCCTTGGTGAACTGGATCAACGCCCCGTCCTTGGTCTTGTGCACGGTGGACATCATCTTGCGCCCCGAGTCAAAGGGCACCTCGCCGACGCGGACGTAGTCGTTTTTCTGATCGTTTTTGTCATAGCCGAGCTTCGCGGCGTAGTTGACAAGCGCACACTCGGTGGGCTCACCGACGGCGGTGCCTGCCTCACGGTCAAACTCTGCATCCGAGCACATGGACATAGCGGTTGCCAGCAGCACCTCGTCCTCGCCCCTGTGGTCGACCACGGTCATTTTGTTCTGTGTCAGCGTGCCCGTTTTGTCCGAGCAGATGATCTGCGTGCAGCCAAGGGTCTCTACGGCGGTCAGCTTACGGATGATGGCCGATCGGCGCGACATATTCGTGACACCGATAGAAAGCACGATGGTGACGACCGTGGCAAGACCCTCGGGGATAGCGGCCACGGCCAGGGAAATGGCGATCATGAAGAAGTCAAGCACGCTGTGGAAGGTGAAATCAGCGCCCGTTGCAAGCGAACGGATCACGTTGATGCCAAACACCAGCACGCAGATGCCGATAACGAGATAGGTGAGAATTTTGGAAAGGCCCGCGAGCTTGATCTGCAAGGGGGTCTTGCCCTCCTCAGCATTGGCAAGCGCATCGGCGATCTTGCCCATCTCGGTATCCATGCCCGTGGCAACCACCACGGCCTTGCCGCGGCCGTAGACCACGGTAGAGCCCATAAACACCATATTCTTGCGGTCGCCGAGCGAAACGTCTCCGTTCTCGCCTGCGACAAGTGCCTCGGCCTGCTTGGTGACGGGCACCGATTCGCCCGTAAGGGCCGCCTCTTCAATTTTCATGGAGGCGCATTCGATCACACGTGCATCGGCGGGTACGGCGTCGCCTGCCTCCAGCACGATGACGTCGCCGACGACCAGGTCCTCACTGTGCACGGTCAGCTGCTTGCCGCCGCGAATGACCTTGCAGGTCGCCGCCGCAATTTCCTGTAGCGCCTCAATGGCCTTTTCAGCCTTGCTCTCCTGGAACACGCCAAGCACGGCGTTGATGATCACGACCGCCATGATGATAATGACGTCGGAGGGGAATTCCTTTTCAACGATGGCAAGCGCGCCCGAAATGGCGGCGGCGACCAAAAGGATGATCGTCATAGGCTCGGCCAGCTGCTTTAAAAAGCGGTGCAAAAGGCTTTCCTTTTTGCCCTCGGCCAGCTTGTTTTTGCCGTTTTTCTCAAGGCGTGCCGCGGCCTCCTGCTCCGAGATGCCCTCGGCGCCTGAACCGACTGCCTCGAATACGGCTTCGGTCTGCTCAAGATAATGCTTCATAATACTCCTTTCTTCCGCAAAAAGAAAAAGACTTACGGGGCAGGTGGAAAACGCGCCCCGTAAGTCTTGTCGATCAAGATAGGCCAAGCCTTTCGGCCCGTGTTGTTGACCTATCACACAATACTGTGTCAACTACTCCCCTACGGAAATACAGTAGGATTATAGCACAGATCCGGGGTGTTGTCAAGGGCTTTACCTTTTTTTGCCTTTTTTATAAAAGCGCGTGGCGGATAACCGCGGCTGCACTTGACATTTTTTGCGCACGGTGGTAAACTTAGTAAAAATAAGGAGGTCAGCTTATGACGTTTCGTAAAATCAAGGCGGGGGACAAGAGCTTGTATCTTGACATGGCGCGGGATTTTTATCATTCGCCCGCGGTGCTGCATCCTGTGCCCGACAGCTATATTGAAAACACCTTCGATCTGGTGCTGAACGGCACCCCGTTTGCCGATATTTATATTTTTGAGGACGACGACGGTGTGCAAGGGTATGCCGTGCTGGCCTTTACCCATTCGCAGGAGGCGGGGGGACTCGTTTGCTGGATCGAGGAGCTGTATCTTCGCCCCTGCGCGCGCGGTAAGGGCGCGGGCGGCGCGTTTCTTGATCATATTTGTCGGGAGGTGCCTGCGGCGCGCTTTCGTCTTGAGGTCGAGCCCGACAACCTGCGTGTGAAGTCGCTCTACGCACGCCACGGCTTTTTGCCGATGGGATACCAAAGCTACGTGCTTGAAAAAAATTAACTTTTTTGTAAAGAAATGCCGAAACGTGATTGATTTTTTGCTTTTTGGATGCTACAATGGAATCAGTGACACTATTACTTTAACATAAAGGAGGAAAATTATGCTTTGGTTTGGCAAGAAAAAGAAAAAACGCGAGGAAGAGGCACGCCGCGCCGCTGAGGAGGCCAGGAAGGCGGAGGAAGCCAAGAAGGCTGAGGAGGCCAGAAAGGCCGAAGAGGCTAAGAAGGCCGAAGAGGCCAAGAAGGCGGAGGAAGCCAAAAAGGCGGAGGAAGCCAAGAAAGCCGAAGAGGCGGCCGAGCCTGCGGTGGAGACGGCAAGGGTCAAGGGTAAGTTTGAGATCAAGCGCACCAGTGACGGCAGATATATGTTCAACGTGCGCGCCGGCAATACGCAAATCATTGCCAGCTCACAGATCTATAGCTCGATGGCGGCCTGCAAAAACGGCATTGCCAGCGTGGGCGCAAATGCCCCTGTCGCTGCTATTGAGGATCAGACGCTGCAGACCATCAATGAGGAAAAATGCCCCAAATTCCAGATCTATTTTGACAAGGCCGGGCAGTATCGCTTCAATCTGATCGCCTCGAACGGTCAGAATATTCTTTCCTGTACGCAGGGCTACCGTCAAAAGGGCAGCTGCAAGAACGGCATCAACAGCGTGATGGTCAACGCCAATGCTGATACCGAGATCTTAAAGGAAGACTAAGAATAAACAAAAAAAAACGCGTGCACGGCACGCGTTTTTTGTTGAAACCCGAAAACCACCCGTTTGACGGGTGGTTCGGTAGAGGTTAACCGATGAGGAAATAACAAACAACGAATAGAGGTGGAAAGTATTTTTTGAAAGGTTCC
>SVSV01000072.1 GCA_015064125.1 Oscillospiraceae bacterium | reverse complement strand
CCTTTACCTTTTCCGAATACGGGCAGGTCGTGCTACAAGCACCTGCTGAATGATGAAATAAAACCGCGCGACGCCAAACGGCATCGCGCGGTTTTACTTAATCTTCAAATATAATGCCCGCTTCGGGGCTCATTTCAACGATTTTGGCAAGCGATTCAAGTCGCACGTCACGCGCGCGCACCTCATTGCCACCGCCGCAAAACACCTTCTCTACCATCACGCCACAACCAACAAGGGTAGCGCCCGAAGCGCTGACAAGATCGATCAAGGAAAAAAGTGTGCTACCCTGTGCCAAAAAATCATCGATCACCAGCACACGGTCGGCCTCGGTAAGATATTCACGCGGCACCACAAGGTCTGCACTGATGGTACCTGCGGGGGCTTCAAGCTTAGCGGCGATCAAATGCTCACCCGCACTTCCCTGACGCGCCCTGGTAGCGTATACAAGGGGCACGCCGAGCTTGACAGCCGTCAGCGTCGCCACGGCTATACCTGCGGCCTCTACGGTTAAAACCTTAGTAACACCCTCGTTTGCATAGCGTGCGGCAAACTCATCTGCCAGCTTGTCAAGCAATACCACGTCGCTTTGCTGCTTCAAAAAATGATCTACCTGCAGCACGCCGCTTTCACGCACCAAACCTGACTCGAGCAATTTTTGCTTTAAAATTTCCATAAGATCTCCCTAAAAGGAAAACCGAGTAAAAAACTCGGTTTTCCCTGGCAATTAGACTTGTTTATTGGCCGTCTTCAGCAGCACGTCATGTGCGCCGCCCTCTACGATGCTCACGCTCGACACCAACGTAAGCTTTGCTTTTTGCTGCAATTCGGGAATAGAAAGTGCGCCACAGTTACACATAGTGGAGCGAACCTTTGCAAGGCTGATCTGCACGTTATCTGCAAGCTTGCCTGCATAAGGCACGTAGGAATCAACACCCTCCTCAAACGAGAGCTTTTTGCTGCCGCCGAGGTCGTAACGCTGCCAGTTGCGCGCACGGTTGCTGCCCTCACCCCAGTATTCCTTCATCAAGGTACCGTTTACGTTGACCTTGGCCGTGGGGCTTTCATCAAAGCGTGCAAAGTAACGGCCAAGCATAATGAAATCTGCGCCCATGGCAAGTGCCAGGGTCATGTGATGATCATGCACGATACCGCCGTCAGAGCAAACAGGCACGTAGATACCCGTTTCAGCAAAATACTCATCGCGTGCGCGGCAAACATCGATCAAGGCCGTGGCCTGACCGCGGCCGATGCCCTTGGTCTCACGCGTAATACAAATAGAACCGCCGCCAATACCAACCTTGATAAAGTCAGCACCGCAATCAGCAAGGAAGCGGAAGCCCTCACCGTCAACCACGTTGCCTGCGCCAACCTTTACGCTGTCACCGTATTTTTCACGGATCCAGGCGATCGTGCGCTTCTGCCACTCGGAGTAACCCTCGGAGGAGTCGATACATACCACGTCAACGCCTGCCTCCACAAGTGCGGGCACACGCTCGGCATAATCGCGCGTATTGATACCGGCACCGACAATATAGCGCTTTTGGCTATCAAGCAGCTCCATGGGTTTTTTCTTATGCTGATCGTAGTCCTTACGGAACACGAAATAGCACAGCTTGCCCTCTTTGTTAATGATCGGCAAGGAATTCAACTTATTATCCCAGATAATATCATTCGCTTCCTTCAGGGTGGTTCCCTCAGGCGCGGTGATCAGCTTTTCAAGGGGCGTCATAAAGCTGGAGATCTTTTCAGAGGGCTCCATACGGCTGACACGGTAATCGCGACCCGTTACAATGCCGACAAGGCGACCGTTGGGCGTGCCGTCCTCAGTGATAGCCACCGTGGAGTGGCCGTTTTCCTCCTTCAGCTCCAGCACGTCAGCCAGCGTCTGATCGGGGCGCAGATTGGAATCGCTGCGCACAAACCCTGCCTTATAGCCTTTTACCTTGGCAACCATAGCGGCCTCGTCCTCGATCGACTGCGAGCCGTAAATAAAGGATACACCGCCCTCCTGTGCCAAAGCCACGGCCAAGCGGTCGCCCGACACGGACTGCATGATGGCGGAAACAAGCGGAATATTCATAGAAATGGCAGGCTCCTCACCGCGCTTATAACGAACGAGGGGGGTCTTTAAGGATACGTTAGCAGGAATACAATCTGCAGACGAATAACCGGGAACAAGCAGATATTCGTTAAAGGTGTGAGAGCATTCGGGATAATAGTATGCCATAAGCTTTAGATCTCCTTTATTTTTCACTACGGTGTAATTTAATATATTATACATCAAAGAAGATATTTTTGCAAGTGCTATTTTGATTTTCCGCTATTTTTTGTGAATTTTACAAGTTTTTTTCTGCAAGATGCGCTTTTTTAGTCATAAAGCAACGGCAAACTCACTTGACTTTTTCTCGACAAACGACTATAATAACATTGATTTTCTACCAAAAGGAAGACTACCATGAATTACAATTATCACACGCACACTGCGCGTTGTGGCCATGCCAGCGGCACCGAACGCCGCTATATCGAAAACGCCCTTGCGGCAGGTATTACCGAGATCGGTTTTTCCGAGCACGTGCCGCTGCGCTTTCCCGACGGACATGAATCCGGTTACCGCCTACCGATGGCCCTGACAAGGGACTACATGGACACCCTTTCTGCCCTTCGCGAGGAGTACCGCGGTCGCGCCAATATTCTGATCGGCTTTGAGATGGAATACTATCCTCTTTACTTCAAGGACATGCTTGCCTTTGTCAAGGAATTGGGTGCCGAATATCTGATCATCGGTCAGCACTTTATTGACAACGAAGCCATGCCTCAGCATGCCACCTATACGCCCTGTGACAACGAGCGCAGCCTCAACGAGTACGTTAACTGTATCATAGACGGCATAAAAGCGGGCGTATTTACCTACATTGCACACCCCGACGTATTTTCCTTTACGGGCGACGTGGCCTTATATGAGCGCGAAATGACCCGCCTGTGCGAGGCCGCCAAGGAGCTTGATATACCGCTTGAGATCAACTTTTTGGGTATTCGCACCAATCGCCGCTACCCGAGCGAGCGATTTTGGGAAATTGCGGGCAAGATCGGCACGCCCGTGACCTTTGGGCTTGATGCGCACGATGAGCTTGGCGCCGCCGACATGGCTTCGCTGCCCCGCGCGATGGAGCTTGTAAACAAATATCACCTCAACTATATCGGCGCACCGAAAATTGTGCCGTTACAGTAAAAAAAGCAGGCGTACGGCCTGCTTTTTTGGCTTGTAAATCAAAGTCGCACGCTTTACGTGCGGCTTTGATTAAAATAACAGTTCTTCTGTATACAATTCCAATGCTTCCAGCACAGCAACGGGAGGATACCAGGGGTGTTCTAGTGCAGCTTGATACCCTGCGGAGTGACCGTAGCCTACGGCACAGAACAGTTGATTTTCGCCCCACTCCCATGTAAACAAAAACTTATCATATTGGCAGTTATTGTAATATTCCTGCACCAAACAGCTGCTGTTTATCTCATCAGGGTCTATGCTGATCTCATTATTTACATATTGCTGCCGTTGCTTATATCGAAATTCAATACATATATTTTGCGAAATCTTTTGTATAAAATCGGTATTTTTTGCCACAGTACGGTCAGCAAGATTGCTTACCGATAACTGTGTAAAACCATCTTCGAATAAGCTAAAAATATAGGATATCTCGTGTTTTGAAGTGATTACTTGCGCTTGACCCTCCCAATAAATATATATTTCATCGGGCATAGCGGCAAAGTGATTGCTGATATGCGGGGTTTCGTTTTGCACCTCCCACACATCGGTATCCATCATATGGGCTACAATCATTTGTGACATAGAGCCCATCAGCCCGGTAGCATAACGGTTTTTACATAGCAGATTTTCACCCGTCAAGCTTGTAAGGGAAAGCCCCATATAAGTATACGAAAGAGCCAACCCGCCGCTTGCGTGCTGCATGGCCAATTTGGTAAAAACAGAAGTGAACGCTTCGGCATCCTGCGGCGTTGCGGTGTACCGGTACACGTCGTAGTATTTAAATTCCCACCAAAAGGAGGATGTCTTATCATTGATGCTTTTGGTGTATTCCTCTGTCGTAAAGGCAGTGGTGTCATCTGCTAAAAAAAGCCCATACAGTAAAGCTGTTTGCTTTTTGGAAAAACGGTAACTTTTATCGTTGTAATGACAAATAATACGGTCGGGCTCGGGAAAAAGCGTATCGGTTTTAATGGGTACGCGCAATACGCGGTGGCGCAAAAAGGGCACGCACAAGCAAAGCACGAGAAACAATAGTAAAAATAATAACGCACAAAATACAATTTTGAAAC
Organism: Oscillospiraceae bacterium; assembly: GCA_015064125.1. Taxonomy (GTDB): domain Bacteria; phylum Bacillota; class Clostridia; order Oscillospirales; family CAG-272; genus Firm-07. Next base: position 3,541 of record SVSV01000072.1, on the reverse strand, counting down.
GGCGAGATTTTAAGTTCATCGTAATACCTCGTTTGTTATAGCCGAAGAGGACCGAACACATAAGCCTCTCGGCGTAATATTTTTGCAGCTTTTGCCGCGTCGCGGCTTGTAAGGTATTACATGACTGCACCGCGTCACAACAAAATCTGCTAAAAATCTTCCAGCCGAGAGATGCTTTCCAGCTTCGGCAGAGCAAAAGGGTGTTATGACAAAGGAAAGCACTGCAGGAATATACGGATATTGCAAAGTGTTTTCCTGCAGTCAGAGCCCGCTTTTGCTTGCCCAAGCCTTGTGGGTTCGGCCCTCTTCGGCTATGGCATCCTAATAAGTGTAGTCGCCATGACATTCACATTGTCCAGGAATGGCGTTAATTTCTTGGCGAACAAGCTGAAGTTCACCATCAACATGCAAGAACATCATATTATTATCATTATTTTGAGTTTCTGCATCAGAAATATTAAACAATGATGATTTAAGTTCCGCTGTTGCTATATCGGATGTGATGGATTGGTATGGAATTTTTCTATTTTTAGTATAGCATATTTCAGCAATGCAAGACACTTTTTTGTGCGATTCAACAAATTCATCAAGCATGGGATGATCAAACTTGATGTCTCTTAGCTCATATTTCGCATCGTGATCATCAAGACGTGCCTTCGCTCTTTGACACGTAGTACATTTGAGGTAATAAATAAATTTGAGTATGTTTTCCTCCTGTTTACACCTCTACTGCTTTTTAAAGCAACATTCACTGACAAGGGCGGCGCCAAGAATAAACGTAGCCCCTACGATACCAAGCACGCCAAGCGGCTCCTTTAATACAAGGGCGGAAAGGATGACCGCCAACACGGGGTCAATATAGCTGTAAAGCGCCACAGTACCTGCCGAAAGCTTGGTAACAGCACCGAAATATACGGCGTAGGCAAGGCCTGTGTGCACAATGCCCACTACCAGCAAAAGCACCACCACCGACGGGGTAATAAGGCTTATATTCACCTCCTCGGCAAAAAAAACATACGGTAAAAGCACCGCGACCGACACGGCAAACTGCACCACGGTCTTATCGGTGGCCGAAATACCGACGATTTTTTTGTTGATGAGCACGATACAGGCATACAGCACAGCGGCAAGAAGCCCCAGAAGAATGCCGCGCAGCTCTGTGGGCGACCCAACGCCCGTTTCAAGCACGCCCGACACCAACACCATACCAAGAAATGCCACGGCCGCACAAATGCCCTTTTTCAGTGTCAGACGCTCGCCGAGAAAAATGGGGGCGAGCAAAATCAGTAAAATCGGTGCCATATAATACGACAAGGTAGCAACCGCCACCGAGGTATATTTATAAGCTTCAAACAGCAGCACCCAATTAAAGCCGAGAAAGGCACCCGATAATAAAAGCGGCCACAAATTTTTGCGTATGGCCGCAAATTGCGGCCGCCGATGCTTCAAAAGCATCATCAGCAGCAAAAACACCATACCGACAGCGGCGCGCATCATGGCCACAACACCCGATGGCAACGGAATATAGCGGCGAAAAATACCAATGGTGCCAAACACCGCCATGGTGGCGATCATAGATATATCATAACGATATCTTTTAAGCATAACAAAATTCCTTTGTTGTTTTTCCCTATCATATCATTTTTTACAAAAAAAGTCAATGAAAAGTTGAAATCGAGCCACCTTTGTGGTATACTTAAAATAAAGAAGCCTATACTTTTTCCTTCGGGAGGTTGCTTATGAAAATTCAATTTATCGGTGCCGCAGGTGAGGTAACGGGAAGCTGCACCCTGCTTGAGGTGAACGAGCGCTATTATCTCATAGACTGCGGTATGGAGCAAGGGCTTGACGTTTTACAAAACGTCCCCCTGCCGATCCCTGCCGCCCAAATTGACGCGGTATTCCTCACGCATGCACACATTGACCACTCGGGCATGCTGCCACGCCTTTATAAGGAGGGCTTTCGCGGCATCATCTTCGCCACCGAGGCAACGGTGATGCTCAGCGACATTATGCTGCGCGACAGCGCACATATCCAGATGCTGGAGGCCGAATGGAAAAACCGCAAGGCAGCACGTGCAGGTGAGGCGCCCTTCCTGCCGAACTATGATCTGAACGATGCTATTGGCACGGTAAAGCTGATGCGTGGCGTTGGATACGGTCAGACGGTGCCCGTAGCGGCAGGCGTTGACGTTCGATTTACCGATATCGGGCATCTGCTGGGCTCGGCCGCTGTTGAACTCTTTTTAAAAGAGGGCGACGTATCACGCAAAATTGTATTCAGCGGCGACGTAGGCAACGTCAATCAACCGATGATCAATGATCCCCTACCCGTCAAAAGCGCTGATTATCTGGTGATGGAGTCAACCTACGGCAATCGCACGCACGCCCCTGCCATTGACACGGTGGAGTCACTGGCCACATATATTGACGACACGCTGGCACGCGGCGGAAACGTGGTGATCCCCTCCTTTGCTGTGGGGCGCACACAGGAGCTTTTATATGCCATTCGTGAGATCAAGGCGCGAGGACTTACGAGATTTCCGCACTTCCCCGTTTATGTTGACAGTCCTCTTGCCATTGAAGCCACCCAGATCTTTTCCAAATGCGATATCAGCTGCTTTGACCCCGAGGCAAGAGCGCTTCTGGAGCGGGGCGTTGACCCGATCCGATTTGAAAACCTGCACCTTGCCGTCACCGCAGACGAGTCACGCCTGATCAACACAGACAAGACCCCCAAGGTGATCATCTCAGCCAGCGGCATGTGTGAGGCCGGCCGTGTGCGCCACCATTTAAAGCACAATCTATGGCAGGAAAAGAACCTCGTTCTCTTTGTCGGCTACCAAGCTGTAAACACACTCGGCCGCGCCCTTGTAGACGGCGCCAAGTGCGTGCGACTGTTTAGCGAGGAAATTGCCGTTAAGGCACGCATCAGATCTCTGCGCGGTACCAGCGGCCATGCCGACAAGGAAGGTCTGAAAAACTGGCTGCTTCAATTTGAGAAAAAGCCCCGCACAGTATTTTTAAACCACGGTGATGAGGATGCCATCGCTGCCCTCAGTGCCGAGCTGCGCGAGCACGGTTATGCCGTGGAAACACCTTACAGCGGCACCGAATATGACCTCGCAAGCGGCACAATGACCGCTTACACCGAGCGTCGCCCGATCGAACGGAAAGGCGGCGCTGCAAGATCCCGCCAAAGCACGGTACACCAAAATCTCGTGGCGGCTGCCGAGGCCCTTTTGGCGCTTTGCAAGCGTGCCATTGGACGCCCCAACAAGGAGCAGGCAAGGCTGACAGCGCAGATCAAGGCCTTGACCGACAAATACGATAAATAACAAAAACATCAAATAACACCAAACGCAGAACGCATCCTCCCTCAGGTACGTTCTGCGTTTTCTCTTGACAGATGGAAAAATCCATGGTATACTTGTATCATACAAGCAATACAAAAAGGAGGATCCTAGGCTTGAGCTGGCATTTTGATGGGCAGGGCCCCGTGTTTATACAATTAACAGCCACCATGCGCGCAAAATGCCAG
>SVSV01000071.1 GCA_015064125.1 Oscillospiraceae bacterium | reverse complement strand
CCAAGCTGGCCGCGTGGGTTCGATTCCCATCACCCGCTCCAAACACGCGCCTTTAGCTCAGCTGGATAGAGCAACTGCCTTCTAAGCAGTAGGTCGGGGGTTCGAGCCCCTCAAGGCGCGCCACTGCAAACAACTTGATATGGTGAGTGTAGCTCAGTTGGTTAGAGCGCCAGGTTGTGGCCCTGGAGGCCGTGGGTTCGAATCCCATCACCCACCCCAAAACAAAAAAGCCCCCCCAAATAGGGGGCTTTTTGCTTTTTGGGGGTGGTTAGGGAGTGAGCCCTGAAAGCTTTTAAATCCCTTTGGAATTTAGACCGCACGATACAAAGCTTTCTATTCCGGCACCTGTGCCGAAATGGAGCGAACTCCCATCACCCACCCCGTGAGCTTTTTGCTTTGGGGGGTGGTTAGGGAGTGAGCCCTGAAAGCTTTTAAATCCCTTTGGAATTTAGACCGCACGATACAAAGCTTTCTATTTCTGCACCTGTGCCGAAATGGAGCGAGCTCCCATCACCCACCCCGTGAGCTTTTTGCTTTGGGGGGTGGTTAGGGAATGAGCCCTAAAAGCTTTTAAATCCCTTTGGAATTCAGCCTGATTGTAAAAAGCTTTCTATTTCGGCCTCGTGCCGAAATGGAGCGAGCTCCCATCAACAGAAAGGGGCTGCGTCATTTACGCAGTCCCTGCGCAAAAAAGCCGACGGTAGGCTTTTTTGACGCGCGGAATTTGCGGTTTTTGCCTGCAAAACAGGCAAAAATTGCGGTGTTTAGCCGCAAAGCAAAAACGACGGGGGTGAGTACCAAATGCATTTTTGCATTTGACTCACCCCCTTTCACTATGTCAGATATTATTTTTCGATCTTGGGTACGATATCGTTCATCTGCTTGACGATACACCCGGGCGGAATGACACCGCGCAAGGCGGTCAGCGGATAGACCGAGGTTCCCTTGCCCACCACCGTACCGGGGTTCAGCACGCAGCCACAGCCAACATCAGCGCCGTCGCCAAGCAGGCCCCCCACCTTACGAAGTCCTGTATGATACTCTTGCTCACCGTGGATCACGACGGGCTTTCCGTCACTTTTCAGATTAGAGCAGACCGCCCCCGCACCCATATGCGCGTGATTGCCAAGCACGGAATCACCCACGTAATTATAATGCGGCACCTGAACACGATCAAGTAAAACGCAATTCTTCAGCTCACTGGAATTTCCAATAACGCATCCCTCGCCTGTAATCACGTTGCCGCGCAAGAAGGCCCCCGGGCGTATCTGCGTGCCACTACCGATGATAACGGGCGGCTCGATCGTTGCGGTAGGATATATTTTCACATCCTCGCCCACCCACACATCGGGACTAAGCTCGGTAAAGCCCTCAAGGCCGTTTTTGATCAGCATATCGATATATGCCCCGATCTGTGGCAGCATCTGCCACGGATATTCATTCTCATCAAAAAGCTTTTTCAGATATACCGTTTGGCAATCGTAAAGCTCTTTGGTTTTCACGCACTTATTCAACACAATGCCCTCTCTTAATGATCACGCTTGCAATACGGTCAATGTATGCACGGCAAAGCTCACCCGTCACCGCCTCCACCATCACGCGGATAACGGGCTCAGTGCCGCTTTGTCTGAGTAACACACGTCCCTTGCCGCCGATCTCGATCTCAACCTGCGCAACAGCCGCCAGGACCTCGGCATCTGTGACGACTGCACCCTTATCCTTTACGCGTAAATTGCGCATATCCTGCGGATAAAGCTTCAAAGACTCGGTAAGCTTTGAAAGCGTTGACTTCGTATCACACAGCTCCTCCATCATCATGATCGCCGTGAGAAGTCCGTCACCCGTGGTGGCATATTTTTTCAAAATGATATGTCCCGATTGCTCTCCCCCGAGGCTATAATCGTTCTTTTGCATACACTCATAAACAAATCGGTCACCCACAGCAGTCTGCTCGCACCTTATGCCAAGCTCCTGCAGTGAGGCAACAAATCCGCTATTCGACATCACGGTGGCTACCACGGTATTGTCGTTGAGCATGCCTCTGCTTTTCAGTCTTTTGGCAAGCACGTACATCATGGCATCGCCATCTACCACCTCGCCGTTTTCATTCACAGCGATGCAGCGATCGGCATCACCGTCAAACGCAAAGCCCACGTCAAGGTGCTGCTCTTTTACCATCCGGCACAGCTTTTCGACGTGTGTGGAGCCGCAATCTGCATTAACGTTAAGGCCGTCCGGCTCGGCTCCGATGACCACGGTACGCGCACCGAGCGCACTGAACACAGCATTGGCTATCATCCAGGAGGCACCGTTTGCGCAGTCTATACCGATCCGCAAATTTTTGTAAGAATGAGAGGCTAAGGATATCAGATATGCCACGTAGCGATTTCTGCCTGCAACGTAGTCCTCTATCTTACCCACCCGATCACGCGCAGCAAGCGGCAGATCGTCCCCCTGCACGCCGAGGGCGGAAAGATCACCGTCAAGATACGCCTCGATCAGAGCGGTGATATCGTCGTCCATCTTTTCCCCATAACGGTTTATGAGCTTGATACCGTTATCGTAAAAGGGATTGTGGGAGGCGGTGATCATGATACCGCAATCAAACTCGTCACGGCGCGTCACGTAAGATACACTGGGTGTGGTGACCACGTGAAGCATATAGGCATCAGCACCCGAGGCAACGATGCCTGCGGCGATCGCATATTCAAGCATGTAGCTTGAGCGTCTTGTATCCTTGCCTATCACAATACAGGGGCGGTGTCCGCTATTTTTGACGCCCGCCATCCGAGAGGAGAAATACCAGCCAAGAAAGCGTCCTACCCGATACGCGTGCATAGAGGTCAGCTCTACGTTGGCCTCGCCGCGAAAGCCATCAGTGCCAAAATATTTGTTTTTTGCCCTGACACGCTCAACGGGAAGCTGCTCCTTCAAGAGAGCATCGGCAGAAACGCCGAAGATCTCACACAGCATCAGGATCTTATTGATCTGAGGCTGCGCCTGATCCATTTCCCATTTAGAGACCGACTGCCTTGAAACCGCCAGCCGCTCCGCCATTTGCTCCTGCGTCATACCGTGCGCTACACGAAGATGTGTGATCTTTTCACCGAGAGTCATATTGCGCTCCTTACTTTCCCCCGACAAGACCCTGCTTTGGTCCGTCGGGCGCGGTTATGATTTAATATCATCATATGTATACTACCACAAGTGCGCGCATATTTCAAGCAACTTCACTAAAATTTAACGCAACTTACGGTTGCGCACCTCTGTCGTGCGCCAAAAATCAACCCTCGGTTGAGAATTTTAGAGAAAAATTTTGAAAAACCGCTTTATAGTTGGCCGCATTTTGTGTATAATGTAATTGACTAAGACCGATAAATCACGCCCAAGGAAGGAATTATGAGAAAGATCGAACCGCAACAAATCAAAAAGCTGAGAATACGCCGGGGATTATCGCAGCAGGAATTGGCGCGTATGCTCGGCATCAGCGACCGCGCAGTTTCAAAATGGGAGCTGGGATATTCCCAGCCCTCCGCCAACCATCTGATCGCCCTGTCACAAATTTTCGGCACAAGCGTTGAAAGCTTTTTGTCCCCTTCCGACACGCCTCACACAGCACCGACGGGCTCGGGCATGAAATCCTTGCTGGAGCTTTTCAAGATCGGCAGAGGCCCCTCAAGCTCTCATACTATGGGGCCAGAAAGAGCCTGCAAGGCCTTCCTGAAGCAGTACCCCAACGCAGATGCCTTTGAGGTCGTTTTGTACGGATCGCTGGCCAAAACAGGCAAAGGGCACGGCACGGATACCATCATTCAAAAAACGCTGGCCCCCCTGCCGTGCAAGGTGATCTTCAACACGGAAAAAAACGATATTCCCCACCCCAATACCATGGATATTATCGGATTTCAAAACGGTACCGAGCAGGCAAGAGCCAGGGTCCTCAGCATCGGTGGTGGCAGCATTTTATTTGAAAACCAGGCTACGGTACAAGCACCCGATATTTACCGTGAAAGCACGTTCAGCGATATTGCCGCCTACTGTAAGGAGCACTCACTGCGCTTGTGGCAATACGCAGAAGAAATGGAGGGCGACGACCTCCTTCCCTATATGGAGGAGGTGTGGCATACCATGAAACGGGCCATTCAAAACGGGCTTCTTGACGAGGGTATCCTGCCGGGTGGCTTGAACGTTGAAAAAAAAGCCAGATCTCTTTTCCAAAGTCAGCACATAGACGAAAGCCCCGAAACGCGCGAAAACCGCATGGTCTGCGCCTTTGCCTTTGCCGTCAGTGAGCAAAATGCATCGGGTGAGAAAATCGTAACGGCCCCCACCTGTGGCGCCGCAGGCGTGCTGCCCGCCGTGCTTTACTACCAGCAGCAGAAAAACAATTACAGTGACGCACAAATTATAAGGGCTTTGATAACCGCAGGGCTTATTGGTAATATCATCAAAACAAACGCCTCTATTTCAGGGGCGGAATGCGGCTGTCAGGCAGAGATCGGCAGCGCGTGCGCCATGGCGGCCGCCGCACTGGCTGAGCTGTTTATGCTTGACATCGATAAGATCGAATATGCCGCCGAGATCGCCATCGAGCATCATCTGGGGCTTACCTGCGACCCTATTTGCGGTCTTGTGCAGATCCCCTGCATTGAACGAAATGCCGTTGCCGCCATGCGTGCCATCAATGCCGTGAGCCTTGCCAGCTTTTTGTGGGATTCCCGTAAGATCTCCTTCGATAAGGTGGTGAAAACCATGAAGGAGACCGGGCGCGATCTCTCCACGCGCTATAAGGAGACCTCGGAGGGCGGTCTTGCCAAAATCACCCTTTGACCACCCCGTAGGCGTATATTTCACATTTTCTGTTGCAATTTTCCCCCTTACTGTGCTATAATAGATCTGGCCGTGCGGTGAGCCGCACGGCCAAATTTCACGTGAAAGGATCAAACTCACAGCCTCGCCGGATCATAACGGCATGGCATAAAATTTGACAACACACCATGGAAAATCCTTACACCGCGCATTGCCATCTGCCCCCCCAACAGATACGGCGCTATAACGCCAAGCTGGCCGAGCTTTTCAGCTTATATCTGAATTTGATGCCAAGCGCCATTGACAAGGCTATGATAGACGAGCTGGCAAGCACCTGTCACATCTCTCGCGCCGAGGCGTTTGCACAGTATCTGGCCGCGATGGCAGGCCTTCAGACCGAGGGGCGTGACCGCAGCTTCTTCCGCTATTGGCTCTTACCCTCGATTTACGAGCTCAACGCCGCCGATTATACCAACGACGCCTATTTTCAAAGCATCAGAATTCCCAATGCCACGATCGGCAGATGGGAATTAAGGCCCGAAAGCCTGCGCCCGTTTGAAGCGTTTGTATGCAACGATTTTGTCGTAACGCCCGAGGGGCGCATGCTGCCACAGATCGGCTTTTTTGACGAGGAATACCCCTTCCCCGCCGTCCTTGAGAACGGATGCGAGTGGATGACCCTACAGCCAAACGAGATGGTAACCACCATGCCCGCCATCAAGGCCGCGCACGGGCGAGTGCTGACCTTTGGGCTGGGGCTTGGCTATTTCGCTTACCACGCCGCCCAAAAGCCCGATGTTGAGAGCGTTACGGTGGTGGATATCAGCGAGGACGTGATCGACCTGTTCAAAACACACATCCTGCCGCAATTCCCGCACAGGGAAAAGATCAAGCTGATAAAGGAAGATGCCTTCTCATTTGCCGACACGCGCCTTGAGGGAAATTTTGATTTTGTGTTTGCCGACATCTGGCACGATGCGGGTGACGGCAGAGAGCTTTATTTAAAGATGAAGGAATATGAAAAAAAACACCCCGATATTCATTTCACCTTTTGGTTGGAGAATACCATCAAATGCTATCTTAACAAGGATCTTTGGCCTTAATGCAACAGGGCGCGGCTACTTGCCGCGCCCTGTTTTACAAAAAAATGCATAAAATTTCAAAAAGGCCTTGACAAACACTAAAGCGAGTGCTAAACTAACAGCATAAAGGCGATGACCGAAAATCAGTACGTATGGTGTTCACGCGCAGAGAGCCGCCGGGTGGTGTAAGGCGGTAGGGGCACGATACCGAATACATTTCGCGAGCTGTGCACCCAAAGGCTCCTTGCCCGGTAGGCTGCAACGGGAACGCCCGTTAACGCGTGAAGACATGATTGTGTCGCTAAGGCCGTACCCGTGAGAGTACGGTAAAATGAGGTGGTACCGCGTATCCTTTGATCCGCCCTCGCTGTTTTGGCAGAGGGGCGGTTTTTTTGTGCCTCGCCTCCTGCAAGCTTTAACAAGAAAGGAATGATGAATGATGGCACAGCAAACGATCAACGCACTCGTAACCCTTCCCTTTATCCTGCTCTTTTTCGGCTTGATGATCTTTGTGGGAGTCTATTGCCGCAAGCATGCGACCGACGTAAACGGCTTTGTGCTGGGCGGGCGTAGCGTAGGCCCCTGGCTTACCGCCTTTGCCTTTGGCACCTCTTACTTTTCAGCCGTTATTTTCGTTGGCTACGCAGGGCAATTCGGCTGGAACTTTGGCCTTGCCTCCACGTGGATCGGTCTTGGCAACGCCTTTATCGGCTCTCTGCTTGCATGGGTGATCCTCGGTCGCCGCACCCGCATTATGACACAGGCACTGGGCTCGCGCACGATGCCCGACTTTTTTGAAAAGCGCTATGGCTCCAAGGCCTTGAAGATCGCGGCCTCCTTTATCGTATTCGTATTTTTGATCCCCTACACCGCATCACTCTACAACGGCCTTTCGGGTCTGTTCAACGCCGCCTTTGATATTCCTTATGCCGTTGTTGTCATCGTCATGGCAGCACTGACGGGCGTATACGTCATTTTCGGCGGCTACATGGCCACCGCCATCAACGACTTTATTCAGGGCATTATCATGCTGGTGGGCATCGTTGTGGTGATCGCGGCGGTCTTAAATGCAAACGGCGGTGCAGGTGAGGCCATTTTCAAGCTTTCGCAGATCCCCTCCACCTACCCCGAAACAATGGGGCAGCAGGGCGCCTTCACCTCATTCTTCGGCACCCAGCCCCTGTACCTGTTGATCGTGGTTCTGCTGACCTCGCTCGGCACGTGGGGCCTGCCGCAGATGGTGGGCAAATTCTACTCTATCAAGAACGAGGACGCCATCAAAAAGGGGACCGTCATTTCCACCCTGTTTGCCATTATCGTCGCAGGTGGCTGTTACTTCCTGGGTGGCTTTGGCAGACTTTACACCACCAATCCCGCCATTTACAAGGACGGCATTCTTGGCGGTGTCGTGATGAACGACCGCATCGTCCCCACTATGCTCTCCTCTCTGCCTGCTATCATTATTGCGCTGGTGATCGTGCTGGTGCTTTCGGCCTCGATGTCCACACTCTCCTCACTCGCCCTTACCTCCTCCTCAACGCTTGCCCTTGACGTCATCCTGCCCGCTATGAACAAAAAACGTGAGAAGAAGGTAAATGAGAGCAGATCAGTCCTCGTGATGCGATTGCTGATCGTATTCTTTGTCGCTCTCTCCGCGGTCATTGCGATCCTCAAGGATACCGTATGGGCTGATTCAGTGTTCATTGCGCAAATGATGGGGATTTCCTGGGGTGCGCTTGCAGGTGCATTTCTCGCCCCGTTCCTGTGTGGTCTTTACAGCAAAAAGATCACAAAGCCTGCCGTTGCCACCTGCTTTGTGTTTGGTACGGGGCTTGAGGTCGTACAGCTGCTGATCAGCATGAAGGTGTTCACCGTATCAGGCGGCTTCTTCGGCTTCATCTTCAAGAACTCGCTGTACTCAGGTGTATTTGCCATGCTTGCAGGACTCGTGCTGGTGCCGCTGGTAAGCGCCTTTACGCAAAAGTGGGTGCCCGCAAAGACCGAAGAGATCTTCGGTTGCTTTGATCACTGCGTCACCACCGACATCACCGATTCCTTGGGCTGATATCAATATACCAAGGTAAGCAGCGGCATACAACGCTTAAAATTTTTTATAAAGGATTGTCTTTCGTTTATGATTATGTTATAATAAGACAACGTCATTTATAAAAGGAGAACCCCATGTCAAAACGTGAGCTTGCCATGCAACATTTCAAATCGGGCTGCAACTGTGCACAAGCCGTTTTTTTAGCCTTTACCGACTACA
>SVSV01000070.1 GCA_015064125.1 Oscillospiraceae bacterium | reverse complement strand
GCGATCTGCTCGCCCTCCTGCATGAGGCGATGATGATTGATGATAAATTCCTTGGTAAAGGCTGAGTAAAGCTTTTTGTTGATCTTTTGCTCGCCCTCTAAAATGCGCTTTTCCTCATCACTGATATAGGAGAGTCGATTGAGAATCTCGGGTTTCATCATAAGCCTCCTTATAAAAAAGTCCTATTGTTTGTAGTATAGCATAAAATAGGCGGCATTTCAAGTGTTTTTTGTTAAAAAAGGTCTTTTTTTGACAAAATCAGCGTTGTAATAAAATATGTTTATCGATCGTTGGTTGTGGGGCTGTGAGAGTGTATCGTATGCTTTTAATATGAAAATAACGCATAATCTATCAAAATAACAGACCTTTTTCTTTGATGCTTTTTTTGATAAACTATAGTTGATGAAATATAGGAGGTGGCTATTATGAGCTATATGGAAGCAAAGCAAAAATACGCAGCTCTTGGTATTGATACCGATGCGGCGATCGCTAAGCTGAAAAGCGTTCCTGTTGCCTTGCACTGCTGGCAGGGTGATGACGTATGTGGCTTTGACCAAAAGGATAAGGGGCTTTCGGGCGGTATCCAGACCACGGGCAATTATCCCGGCAAGGCAACCACACCTGCTGAGCTGATGCAGGATATTGATAAGGTTATTGAGCTGGTGCCAGGTACCGTCAAGCTCAATCTTCACGCTTGCTACGCGATCTTTGACGAGGAAAACGGCGGCTGGGTCGACCGCGATAAGCTGGAGCCCAAGCACTTTAAAAAGTGGGTGGACTTTTGCCGTGAACGCGGTATTGGGTGTGATTTTAACCCCACGTTTTTCGGCCACCCTATGTGTGACCCCTTGACGCTTTCCTCACCGAACGAGCAAACGCGCCGCTTTTGGGTAGAGCACGGTAAGGCATCGGTGCGTATTTCGCAATATCTTGCCGATGAGCTGGGGCAGCCCTGCGTGATGAATATCTGGACCGGCGACGGCTATAAGGATATTCCCGCCGACCGTCTGGGGCCGCGTCAGCGCTATAAGCAGTCCTTTGATGAAATTTTGTCCGAGCCCTTTGATAAAACAAAGGTATTTCCGTGTGCGGAAAGTAAGGTGTTTGGCATTGGCGTTGAAAGCTATACCGTTGGGTCTGCCGAGTGGTGCCTGAAATACGCAGCAGGGCGCGACGATTGCATCACCCTGATGGATAATGGCCATTATCATCCCACTGAGGTCGTCAGTGACAAGATTTCTGCTGTGCTTACCTACGATAAGCATATGGCACTGCACGTGACGCGCGGTGTGCGTTGGGACTCCGACCACGTGGTGCTGTTTGATGACGAAACCAAGGAGATCTGCAAGGAGATCGTACGTTGCAACGCCCTTGACCGCGTATTTATCGCCCTTGACTATTTTGATGCCTCCATTAACCGTATCGGTGCGTGGGTAACAGGCTTCAGAAATCTGCAAAAGGCGCTGCTGTTTGCCTTGTTACAGCCGAATGATCTAATGACCGAGATGCAGAATAAGGGTGAGTTCGGTGCGCTGATGGCACTTGCTGAGGAGCTGAAGACCTATCCCTTCGGTGAGGTCTTTGAGGAATATTGCCGCGTGTGTGGCAAACCCCTTGACGGCGAGTGGTATCCTGCGATCGTCAACTATGAAAAAGAAATTTTAAGCAAGAGAGGCAACTGATATGAGCATTTTTGACGTAAAAATCATCAAGGATTATATGCGCACCTGCAACGACGGTTGGGAGCAGGGCTGGCACGAGCGCAACGGCGGCAATCTTACATACCGTCTTACGGCCGATGAGGTAGCAGCCTGCCGTCCGTATTTTAACGATCCGCGTGAATGGGTGAGCATGGGTGTTGAGGCCGCACATCTTGGCGGCGAATACTTCCTGACTACGGGTAGCGGCAAGTTCTTCCGCAACGTGGTTCTTGACCCCACGCATTCCATTGGTATTGTGGAGATCAATGCCCAAGGCAATGCTTGGCGCATAGTATGGGGCCTTGAGGGAGGTGCCCGTCCGACGAGTGAGTTCCCGAGCCACTTTATGAATCACGCCGTACGCGTGAAGGCAACCGACGGCGCGTGCCGCGTAATTTACCACGCACACCCCGCAAACATCATTGCCATGACCTACACCACCCCCCTCACGGCAAAGGCCTTCAGCCGCGCACTGTGGCAGTCGGCAACCGAGTGCCCTGTGGTGTTCCCGGGCGGCGTCGGTGTGGTACCGTGGATGGTGCCGGGCGGTGCTGATATCGCACTTGCCACCTCCCACGTAATGAAGGAGTTTGAGGCAGCCGTTTGGGCACATCACGGCCTGTTCTGCTCGGGTCCCGACCTTGATATTACCTTCGGCCTGATGCATACCATCGAAAAGGCTGCGGAAATCTATAATCTTGTGATGAGCAGTGGCGGCGGCAAGGTGATGCAGACCATCAGTGATGAAAATCTTTTGGCTATCGCCAAGGATTTCGGCGTGCAGCTGCGCGAGGACTTTTTGGAGCTTTAAAATATTTAAAGTAGACAAAGGGAATAGTCAGATTTAGGCGAGAAGCGTTCATCCCAAGGCGTGAGGCGTACTTTGTACGTCGAGCCTTGGGATGAACGGTAGAAAAAGTCCGCTTTAAAAGCGAAGAATTTCGAAGAAATTCAACCTATTTTTTACATCATGATCTCATTTGCTCTTTTTATGGGTAAATGAGATTTTTTCTTTACTCCGCGGACTTTTTCGGTCGCGCCAAATACGACAGGGCCTTTAAATTAAAAGAGGGTGGACTGGAGTCCACCCTCTTTTGATTAAAACATTTGCACGTAAGCCTCGCGCTCAGCGCCGACAGACACATACTTGATCTTGCAATCAACCAGCTCCTCAAGGCGCTTGACGTAAGACACAAGCTCCTTGGGCATATCCTCGATCGTGCGGCAGCCGCTGATATCGCAGTTCCAGCCGTCAACGTACTCGTAGATGGGCTTAGCGATATTAAGAGCCTGGCCGGTGGGGAACTCAGTCACACGCTCACCGTTTACCTCGTAGGCAACGCAGATCGGGATCTTTTTCATATAGGAAAGAATATCGGTTTTTGTCAGGGCGATATAGTCAGCACCCTGCACGCGGCAACCGTAACGGGAGGCAACCACGTCAAAGGGACCAACGCGACGGGGACGACCGGTGGCAGCACCGTACTCACCGCCCGCACGGCGAAGCTCCTCAGCCTCCTCGCCAAACCACTCGCAGGTAAAGGGGCCTTCACCAACGCAGGTGGAGTAAGCCTTCATTACACCGTAAACCTCGTCAAGCTTCACACCGGGAATGCCCGAGCCGATGGGGGCGTAAGCGGCAATGGTGGAGGAGGAGGAGGTGTAGGGATAAATACCGAAGTCGATATCACGCAGAGCGCCAAGCTGTGCCTCGAACATGATGCGCTTGCCGGCCTTGACAGCCTCAGTGAGGTAAAGACCTGTGTCAACGATATAATCCTTGTACATTTCAGCGTATTTTTTCAGCCAAGCAAAGAGCTCGTCAAAGCAAAGGGGCTCAGCCTTGTAAACGCCCTCGATCATCAAGGACTTGTAGGCTACAACACCCTTCAGGCGCTTTGCCAGGTAATCGAGGTCAAGCAGGTCGCCTGCACGAATGGCCTTTTTCATATATTTGTCACCGTAAACGGGGGCGATACCGCGACGGGTAGAGCCGTATTTTTCACCTGCAAGGCGCTCCTCCTCCAGGCAGTCAAGCTGCACGTGGTAGGGCAGAGTCAGAATGGCGCGGTCACTGATCTTCAGATTACGGGGTGAAATCTCAACGCCTGCGGCAACCAGAGCCGCGCTTTCCTTTTCAAGGTGTGCAAGGTCAATGGCCATGCCGTTGCCCATCACGCAAACAACCTCAGGGCGCAGAATGCCCGAGGGCAAAAGGTTGAGGATAAACTTGCCGCGCTCGTTAATAACGGTGTGGCCCGCATTGTTGCCACCCTGATAACGTACGACAATGTCCTGTTGCTCGGAGAGAAGGTCGACCATACGGCCCTTGCCTTCGTCACCCCAGTTAATACCAACAATAGATGTAAGCATAGATGCTACCTCCCTAATTTTTTACCAAACCTTATTATAACAAATTATTTTCGATTTTTCAACCTTAAAAACAAAAATAATATGAAAAAATATATTTTTTATCAGCTGTTCTGGCGCAGGACCTCAAAGGCCAAAACCGTAGCGGCAGATGCCGCAGACAGTGACCCACGAAAGGGCCTCCCGTAATCAATGCGCACAACGGTATCGGCTTTTGACAGTACCGCCGCGGAAATACCGCGTTTTTCACCGCCAACGACCAAAAGCAAGGGCTTTTTGAGGTCAGTGGCCGTATGCGATACGGCGTCGCGGATACCTGCGCATGCTACACGGTAGCCAAGCGCACGTGCGGCATCTATCGCCACTCCAATATTTCCGCTGTAAAGCGGTAAGGACTCAGAGGCACCTGCGGAGGCACGCGCCACCACGCCCGCCGCGCTCATCCAGTTGCGCTCACCAAGCAAAATACCCTCACACCCCGCCGCATAAAGCGAGCGTAGGGCATAGCCGAAGTTGTAGGGGTCCTCTATCCCCTCAAGCAGGCAAAGAAAGCCGTCCTTGGGTAGGGTATCGGGGGAGGGTGTGAGAAGCGTGCGTGCGCCGCAAAGTGCCAAGATCCCACCGTGTGTGTTGCCTACGGCAAGTGCATCGATCTCCTCAGCCGCGGTGGCAGTGAGGGGAATACCAAGCGATTTGCATTTGGCATCAAGAAACCCAAGCTCACGCGATTTTTTGGCTTTTTTGGCCGCATCGTAACGGATTTCAAAAATCGGCCTGTCATTGATACCCGCTTCACGTGCAGCAAGGAGTGCGGAAATAGAGGTCATGCCCTCAAGCACGTAGGATTCACGAAAGCGGTTTTCTTCCTTTATCATAAAAAACTCCTTTTGTTCTCATTGGGCGAGGTGATGCATAGATTAAGTATAGCAGAAACCGCGCAAAATTACAAGGGAAAGAGATAGATTATGATACATTTTGTCATTTCAGATGGACGCCGCGCCGAGGTCATCGGTCTTTATATGGTAGAGCACGGCGCCACGGTTCGTGCCGCCTCGGCACATTTCGGTATCAGTAAAAGCACGGTACATAAGGACGTCACCACAGACCTGCGGCACCAAAATCCAGCGCTTTTTGCGGCTGTGGCAGAGCTGCTTGAAAAAAACAAAAGCGAGCGCCACCTGCGCGGCGGCGAGGCCACACGGCAAAAATACAGTAAATGCAAGTATAAGCCGAGCACTATGTAAAGCAACACAAAAATCCTGCGTCACCCATCGGGCGACGCAGGATTTTTTACGCTTCCGCATACACACTTTCAATGATCCTCACGGCATTTCAAACTTCCTCTTGCGCCAATGGCGGTTTTATGGTAAAATTAAGAGGGAATTATGTATTGATGCCGATGGTAACATGTAAAATTTAAAATCAATCAAAGGAGGCGCATCAATGAAAAAGAAAAAAATCGTCATTTCTGCTTGTGCCGTGCTTTTAGTGCTTGCCGCGGTAGGCGGCATCCTTGGTGTGAGGGCGTATAAAAAACATATCGCACCGATCGAAGTTGTTTTTTTTGACCGTCCCGACAGTGTGATCATTCATTACGTGACGGGAAGTGCACAGCCTGTTTCCAAGGAGCTTTCAGAGCAGGAGATCACCTTGTTTTATCACGATATGCAAGCGCTTTTATTGCGTGGGGGTTGGGTTTCTGATATTCAGACGTTTTCCCCAGGAGTCGTGACAGGCACAGCGTCATGGGATAAGGCGGCTTATGAATCGCGTAAGCACCGCGGTTCGATCGAGCTCCGTTATGAAAGGCCGCGTAGATTTCATCTTTATACTGATTCTTCGTATCAGCTCGCCGTGTGCGATACCGTGATTATTGAATTACGAAACGATCTCTCACTCATCAATCGCCCCGGGCTTGAGGTTGCTACGGGATATAAGGGTGTATATTTACAAGGCATATATCATTCGATACAATTTCAGCGCGAGTATTATAATTTGTTTTTTGATACTTTTACTTCCATGTTTTAATAATAGTGACAAAGTAAGAAAGGGGGCGTGTGTGTGAGTTCAAAAAAGGCCTTTGGGGTTACTGTACTGTTTCTTGCCATAATAACGGCGCTTTTGCTTGGCGTCAAGTATTGCAATACGGAAACCACTGATAAATTGCTATATTGTCCTGATGAGATCACCTGCTATGTAAACGATTTTACTTATACAGTTGAGCAGGATGACTGCCAAGCGGTATTCGATCTTGTGATGAGCGCAGTCGCCTTTGATGAGCAAAAAATACAGCTTTGTGGATCCGGTCAGGATCGAATTGAGGGCTATATTTATGATGGCGGTATATCCTTTGAGCTGAACTTCAATAAGATACAGCGCCTTGAAAAAGAAATTGAAAACGAGAGCTTGATTCTGAGCGAAAATTTTATTTTTGACAGCATAAAGTTCACGCTTTGGCCGGAGTTGCACGAGCCGCAGATCATCATGCAGTATTTTTTAAACGGCAAGTGTCATATGTTTGATGAGGAAAGCTCAGCGCTTTGTATAAAATGCGATATCAACTATCCCGCCTTGAATAAGGCTTTGGCTAAGAAGCTCATCGGCCTTGTGCCGCATACGGCAGGGGATATGACACCTTTGGCTTCAAGCGTATTTCCCGCTAAGCCCGATTCCATTATGCTTTACGTTGAAGGGCGTGCGGTTGAAGTGACAGGTGCGGAAAAAGAGGCTGTGTATGCGATCGTTTCTGACGTCTTTGCGGGTACAACGGTGTATAACACGCGGGACTATGCGGAATTTTCGGCACTTGAAAAGCTGCAGGGGCGTGTGATGCTGGAGCTTCGTTATGCACGTGTACAGCAATACGTTCCCGATGGCACTACGGATGAAACAAAGGTATCCGGTGCATATGCAGGTACGGTATATCAATCGTTACTTTTATCATGGGGTGTGGAAGAGCAGCACCTGTATCCATTCCCCTGTAATACTGATTTTCACGTCGCGATCAATACGGATGGCGTGTATAATTGGACTGAAAATTATTATACTCATCACACATATCAGCCACAGCTTACACCCTTGTACGCTTATGTGCGCTTGCGTGTGTATCTTTGATAAATGAGGGGAAAATGAAAAAGAAAAAATTCTCATACATAAGAAAAAAAGGCTTTGTGATTGGCGTTTTGCTTCTTTTGCTAATGATCGTAGCGCTTGTGGCGTGCGATCATAAAAAATATGATCTATTAGAGAGCACCGAAACTGATCAGCTGGTGCCTTGCCCTGAGGAGATCGTGTACGGCTCTTATGCGCTTTCGGGTGAGTCGGTCAGTGAGCTTTATGAGTTGCTTGTGAGTCGACTTGATTTAGATGGAAACAAATTTGAGCCACATACCTTTTACAGCGAAGCACAACGCCAGCTAATAGAAAGAAATTGTGCGGTGTTCAGCCTTCGTTTTCACGCGCCATATAAGGTTCCCCTGGCGCTTGCGGCTGAGCGGTTGAATATCAGTCAGGCTTTTGAATTTGATGAAATTAAAATTTTGCTTCATCAGGCGAACGGACTTTTTCTTGAGTATTACCTTGACGGTGAGTTATGCATGTTTGAAAGCGCCGCCGCGCTGCGCCACAGCGATTTTGTAGCGCCGCAGGAAGGGAAGCAGCAGTTTTTTGACAGCACGATGGCCGAGCGCATTATCGGCCTTTTGCCGACGAGCGTGAGTGATGATGAGCCTGTGATTTCAAACACCTTTCCCGCTATGCCCGACAGCATTGTGCTTTACGTAGATGGAAATGCGGCTGTGCTGCAGGGAATGGAAAAGGCAGTGGTCTTTGAGATGATTTCCAAGTTTTTTGCCGCAGAAGTAGGCGTAGGTGGCGGTGGATTTGTGGCACAGGGCTTTTCCACGGTTCCCGCGCTGGAAATTATAAAGGGGCGCGTGTTTGTGGAGCTGCGCTACAATAAGCCGCAAAAATACGTGGCGGATACGATAGTGGAGGGTCCCTTTGGCAGCTCCGTTTCTGACGTGACGTATGAGTCGCTTTTGCTGGGATTTAACGTGTGCGGCTCCGACGAAACGCACGAGAGCGATTGCCATATTGTTTATATGAAGGATGGGAAATATGATTGGTGGGGAAGCTACAACCGCCAC
>SVSV01000069.1 GCA_015064125.1 Oscillospiraceae bacterium | reverse complement strand
CAATGATTTATAACAAGCTTTTAGAATCGGATGAGATTTATGAAACCGAAATCACTGTTTCGGCGCTTTACACGAATGGAAAATACCTGTTTGACAATGGTATTATAAAGGGAAGCATTGAGTTTGGACACGACAGTGTGTGGGTAAACATCGATAAAAGTACCAATGAGCATATTGATTGCAGATCATATTTGTTTGATTACGTGATAAGCAATTAAGGTAAATGGATAACAAATGTTTTATATAACCGCTTACATAGATTCGTTTACAGGCATGGCACAAAAGCCCGACAGACCTCGGACACCTTTTTGCGCCCATCATCGCCAAGGGATAAGTCTACCCTCACGGCAAAAATCACGGACTGTTTTTGTACGATAGCCTTATATGGATCTGTTTTGTAGTGGTAACACAAAAAAATTCCGAGAACATCGTTCTCGGAATTTTTTTATCCAATCCGAAGGATTGGTATGTAATCTCACCGAAGGTGAGTATGTAATCGCCGTAGGTGTATGCCATCACGCGCCAGCGTGCATCTCCCTGCGGCTTGATAATATACAATGCTTCGCATTGATGATATACCGCAACATGTTGCGGATAATATACACGCCTGCGGCGTGATCAGGGGGCATTATGTCCCTAACTTTTTTCGAATTTCCATAGATCCATTTTCGATTTTTCTTCGAGTCGAAGGATTCGAACTACCGAAAGCCTTCCTCCAAGAGGTTGCGAAGCGGCGGGAGGGTAGTGAATGACACCACGGTGTGGTGTCAGAGCCCGAGCGTGACCGAGCCGAAGCGAGACGGGGGACCGCGATAGCGGTGGAAGGAGCCTGTGCGACTTTGAAATCTGATTAAGCTTTACTGCAACGCGCTCTCCCTCAGTCGCCTACGGCGCCAACTCCCTCCCAAAGGGAGCCTATTTATGCGAAACGGTTGAAATATTAACAAATTTATGATATGATTAGTCCAAGAAAGGCGATGCGTCAATGAAAGAAAATAAGCTTGGTAATCTTTCAATGGAATTATGCGTTAACGTTTTACAGCTGACAAATGAAGATTTATCGCACCGTTCTACCGGGCGCTCGATGGCGCAAATATATCATGTTTAAGGAGAAATTTTTATAATGACTATGTTTTTTCGCCGAATGGCTATTGTTTTTCTCTCTATCTTGTGCTTGACACTGTGTTGTTCCTGTAATACGACCCCGACCTCGGATCCTTCAACCGAGGATTTGTTGGTTCCCAATAACGCCTCGGATTTTGACTATGATACTTTTGAGAAGGACGGCGAGCGTGTGATTCGCTTGATTCGCTACAAGGGCGAACGCACCGACGTGGTGATTCCCGACACCATTGAAGGGTTGCCGGTGAGAATTTTACTGGGCGTAACCGCGCAGAATGATAATGGATATACGGGTGTGGTGCAAGGGGTGTTTGAAGATACCGCCATTGAATCGGTGTATATCCCGTCCTCTGTTAGTTCCTTGGGTCTTGGCACCTTTGCTCACTGTACAAAGCTTGAACAGGTAGAGTTTGCCAAGGACTGTGGCATTACATCGTTGAATACGAGTGACTTTGAAGGCTGTACGGCGCTCACGCGTATAGACCTTTCTCCACTCACCAAGCTGAAGGGAACATATTATTCCTTCAGAGATTGCACATCACTTAAGGAAATTATATTCCCCGAGGGAATGACCATCATAGACGAAGGCTCGTTCCTCAACTGCTCCGCACTACAAAGCTTGTATCTGCCCGATAGCTTGGAGAAAATCGTAAAGAATGCATTTGAGGGTTGCATCGGAATTGAGTCCATTTCCATCGGAAAAAATCTGCGACTGTTTGAGCCAAACTTCTCTACCGTCATATTCAATAGCCCCGCGCTGAAGCATATCACGTTCCGAGAGGGCACAGAGAGTCTGGATGGCTATGCTTTGGTCTCCATCACCTCGCCCGTCTCTGTTGAAGTGCCTGCTTCGGTGAACGTGGTGAGCGGGAACACCTTTTTTAATTATAGTACAATGACGATAACCTTTGCAGGTGATTGCCCTAAAATGGAGAGCGAGGAATGGTTGGGTAATGTCATTGTGCGCTACAATCCTGACATGATGGGTTGGGACAACTGTGATTGGTCTGCTAAAACAGGGACACTTACACTTGATCCGATCAAATAAAGCAGAACAAAACAAGTTGAGGAACATCAGTACATTATTCCGCATTATTACAACAAGCCGGAATAATTGCTTTAATCTTTACATAGACCCGTTTGCAAGCATGGCGTTGCACCCCGGAAGACAGCGGTCACGTGCAACTCCCATCATCCCAAGGGTCAAGTGTACCCTCACGGCAAAAATCACGGACTGTTTTGTACGATAGCCTTATATGGATCTGTTTTGTAGTGGTAACACAAAAAAATTCCGAGAACATCGTTCTCGGAATTTTTTATCCAATCCGAAGGATTGGTATGTAATCTCACCGAAGGTGAGTATGTAATCGCCGTAGGTGTATGCCATCACGCGCCAGCGTGCATCTCCCTGCGGCTTGATGATATACAACACTTTGTGTTGATCAAATGCAATTCCTGCGGCATTGATGATATACAAGGCTTTGCCTTGATTGGCGGAAGTATGTATGCCTCATTCAGACACCCTTTATAACGTTTGGAGCCCCCCTTCGCGAAGCGAAAGGGGGCGTGCCCCCGTGCGGCGCGGGAAATCCCTTCTGTTCAATACCCCAGACCCATAACAGATCACGCATGAAGTCATTTATAATAAATATGTAAAAAAGGCTTGACTTTGCAGGGCGCGGGTGCTATAATCAGTTGGATTTGTTTTTAACGCTTAAAGGAGTATCTTATGCAAACCTTACTTGTCCTATCGCTTTCCTTGATCGCGGGCCTGATGCTTTCGCGTCTTGCCAAGCTGGCGGGCCTTCCTGCCGTGACCGCCTACCTTATTGCGGGCGTTATGCTCGGTCCTTATCTGCTCGGCGCCTTCGGCGTAGAGGGCCTTGGCTTTATCAGCAGTGAAAACGTACATAGCTTTTCCATCATTTCCGACGTAGCGCTTGGCTTTATCGCCTTTTCGATCGGCAATGAATTTCGCCTTCACGAGCTCAAAAAGATCGGCAAGCAGGCAACCGTGGTCGGCATTTTCCAGGCCGTGGTCGCTACGCTCCTGGTGGACAGCGCGCTGATCGGTCTGCATTTTCTGATGCCCGACAAGCTCCCCCTGCCTGCTGCGATCGTGCTTGGTGCCGTTGCCTCCGCAACCGCCCCTGCCGCCACACTGATGGTCGTACGTCAGTACAAGGCAAAGGGCCCGCTTACCAATATTTTGCTGCCCGTTGTGGCGCTTGACGACGCCGTGGGTCTTATCCTGTTTGCCATTTCCTTCGGTATTGCCAAGGCTCTGATCTCGGGTACGGTTGACGTCATTTCCATTATCTTAGAGCCCCTGATCGAAATCGTGCTCTCTCTGGTGCTTGGCGCTGTGATGGGTGTGGCTGTCACCTTCTTTGAGCGCTTTTTCCATTCGCGCTCCAAGCGCTTGTCTATGTCCGTTGGCTTTGTGCTGCTGACGGTGGCTCTCTCCTCCCTCAAATTTCAGATCGGCTCCGTTCACATCGGCTTTTCCTCCCTGCTTACGTGCATGATGCTCGGAACAGTGTTCTGCAACCTGTGCGATTTCTCCGAGGAATTAATGGACAGACTTGACCGCTGGACGGCACCCATTTTCCTGCTTTTCTTCGTCATCAGCGGCGCCGAGCTTGAGCTTTCGGTCTTCACCGACTGGGCCGTTGTCGTCATCGGTATCGTTTATATCATCGCACGCTCGCTTGGCAAATACAGCGGCGCCTACGTCAGCTCTAAGGCGACACACTGCGACCCCAATATCGTCAAATATCTTGGCATCACCCTACTGCCGCAGGCAGGCGTGGCTCTTGGCATGGCTATTAAGGCCAAGGAGCAGCTGGGGGCTGAGGGCGCTATCGTTGCCAATATTACCCTGATGGCGGTGCTCGTCTACGAGGTTGTCGGCCCCATGCTGACAAAAATGTGCCTGTTGAAGGCGGGCGACATCAAGCCCGAGGGCAAGACCTCCGCACGCGAGCTGGCCAAGCAAAAAATGGCCGAGGCCGCTGAGAAAGAAGCAGCCGCCCAAGAAGCAGCAATTGCAAAATAAAAAACCGACCGCAGGTGCTATCACCTGCGGTCCATTTTGTTTTATCTTATCAACCCTTTTATTCCTCGCGCAAAAAACCGACCTTTTAAAATTTATTTTAAAAAGCGCTTGACTTTACGGGGCAAGGGGAATATAATGAGGGCGAAGATACTCTTAAAGCCAAGAGTGCGCTACGTTTCTTGCCAAAAAGAAACCGCAGCAACGACACAAGGCTCGCCCAATTACAACGCAAGAAAGGCGGCTTTTGCCGAAGGAATAGTCTATGGTCGCAACAAAAAAGAAGTCGGTTTGTATGACCGAAGGGCCTTTGTTTGGTAAAATTTTGCTTTTTATCCTCCCGTTGATGGCCACCAATCTGCTGCAAACCTTTTACAATGCGGCAGATATGATGATCGTAGGGCTTTCCAGTGAGCCCGATGCCGTCGGCGCCGTTGGCATCACGGGCGCCTTTATCAGTCTGGTAATCAATATTTTCGTCGGCTTTGCCACGGGTGCCAACGTGGTGGTGGCGCGCCACCTCGGTGCAAGAGAGGACGACCGCGCCTCGCGCACCGTCCACACCTCTCTTGTCATCGCCCTTTTATTCGGCACCGTCAGCGCCCTGGTCGGCCTGCTGATCTCCCGCCCCGTGCTCTCACTGATGGGGGCCGAGGGAAAGCTGCTTGAGCTGGCGACGCTATACACCCAAATCTATTTTTCGGGTGTGCCCTTCCTTGCCCTGACCAACTATCTCATTGCCATTTTCCGCGCGAAGGGTGACACCAAAACACCGCTTTATATCCTGGCCGCGGCAGGCCTTTTAAATGTGCTTCTGAACCTCTTTTTCGTGCTGGTCACAGGTCTTTCGGTAGAGGGGGTGGCACTTGCCACCATGATCTCAAACGTTTTCTCGGCCCTGCTTTTACTCTTAAAGCTTTCCCGAGACAGCGGCCCCTGCCGTTTCCGCTTCAGGCTTCTTTGCCTTGACCGCTTTGCCTTTAAAAAGATCTTATATATCGGTGTCCCCGCAGGCATACAGGGCTCGCTTTTTGCCATTTCCAATATGCTGATCCAATCCTCTATCCTGCAGGTCAACAACGCCATGGTGCCCGTCGATAGCCCCTATCAGCCCGTTGTGAAGGGCAGCGCCGCCGCGGGTAACCTTGAAAACTTTGCCTACACCGCGCAAAACTCGGTATATCAGGCTGCTATCACCTTTACCAGTCAGAATGCAGGCGCCGCAAAATACGAACGCATCCGCCGCGTCATGCTTTGCAGCTATACCATTACCTTTTGCATTGCCACGCTGTTCAGCGGCACCATTTTCCTCTTAAGAGAACCGCTGCTGGCCCTGTACGACGTAGTGCCGGGCGAGGTCGGGACCCTTGAATATATTGCCTTTGATGCCGCGCGGCTCCGCATGATCTATATGTATTCCTTCTACTTTTTACTGGCCTTTATGGAAACAGGGTGCGGCGTGCTGCGCGGCCTCGGGCGCTCCATTTCCTCCACGGTGATCTCGCTTGTGGGTGCGTGCGTATTCCGTGTGGTATGGCTCACAACGGTTTTCCGTGCAATTCCTACACTGGATATCATTTTTCTTTCCTATCCCATCTCATGGGCCTTTACTGCGCTGACGCAATTCCTTTGCGTGGTTTTTGCATTGCGGCACCTCACCAAAACGCGCCACACGGATTTCGATCCTTAAAGATCTGCTTTCACGCCCTCTTTTCAAGAGGGCGTGTTTTTTTGTTAAATTTTAAACTATTTTTTTCAAACTTGTAGAAATTTTAACAATCATATGCTATAATAGAATAAGTATATCATTTTTTAAGGAGAATATCATGTCAGGCAAAAAGACCTACCACGACGGACACAGGCAGCGTATGCGTGCGCGCATGGAGGAATCCTCCCCCGCCGCCTTTGCCGATCACGAGCTGCTTGAGATGCTTTTATATTATACAAACGCCCGCCGCGATACCAACGACACCGCACACGCACTGATAGAATCCTTTGGCAGCCTTGCTCGGGTGCTTGAGGCGGAGCAGACGCACCTTTGCGACGTGGACGGGGTTGGCGAAAAAAGCGCCGCGCTCCTTTCACTGGTCGGTGAGCTTTCACGCCGTTATGCGGTTGAAAAGATCACGGCAGGGCAGAACAGAGGCACGCCGCTTAATTCCCCGCGCCGCATGATCGAATATCTGTTGCCAAAATTCTTTGGTGCAGTCAAGGAAATCTTTTACGTATTGCTGCTTGACAATGCCCTGTGCCCGCTCGACCTGTTCGCCGTTGGCGACGGCACCGTATCCTCAGTCCCGTTATCGGTACGCAATATCGCAGAGCGCGCCTTTCAAAAGCACGCGGCAGCCGTCGTGCTGGCGCACAATCACCCCCACGGCTCTGCCGTGCCCTCCAGCGACGACGTAACGCTCACCCACAACATCAAAGAAGCACTTGCGCTGTTGGAGATCCCTCTCATTGAGCATTTTGTGCTTTCGGACAATGCCTATGCCGCCATTTTACATCAAAGCGACTTCAAAGCCGAGCCGGCGATCGCCGCCGCCCCGATCTTTGATGATATAAAAAACAATTTCAATCAAACGAAAGGAGATCGCTCATGAACAACGATCAGTTAGTCCCCCAAAAAGAAAAGAATGCGTTTTGTCGCTTTCTTGCACGAAAAGATATCGTTTTCTCAGCAAAACGGTACGGTATTGACGCCCTCGGCGCAATGGCCCTTGGCCTGTTCGGCTCGTTGCTCATCGCGACGATCTTCAACGCCATCGGCCTTATCCCCTTCCTTTCCTTTTTCAAGACCATAGGCGGATACGGCGCACAGGCTGCGGGACCCGCGATGGCCGTAGCCATTGCCTTTGCCTTAAAGGCGCCCCCCTTGGTCATGTATTCTGCCGCCCTTGTCGGTCTTGCCGCCAACACACAGGGCGGTGCAGGCGGCCCGCTTGCCGTCTTATTGATCGCCGTCGTTGCCATTGAATGCGGCAAAGCCGTTTCTAAGGAAACCAAGGTCGATATCCTCGTTACGCCCTTTGTGACCGTTTTTGTCGGCGGTGTGCTCTCTATTCTGATCGCCCCCCATATCGGCACCCTTGTCGGCTTTATTGGCAAATTTATCGGCTGGGCCACCTTCCTGCAGCCCTTCCTGATGGGACTGATCATTTCGGTGGTCGTGGGTGTCGCGCTGACGCTCCCCATCAGCTCCGCCGCCATCTGTGCGGCCATTGGCCTGTCAGGTGTGGCAGCTATTGCACAGGGGCTTTCCGCTGATGAGATCTACGGTGTTGCTCTCGCGGGCGGCGCCGCTGTGGCAGGATGCTGTGCACAGATGGTGGGCTTTGCCGTCATCAGCTTTAAGGATAACCGCTGGGGCGGCCTTGTTTCGCAGGGCCTTGGCACCAGCATGCTGCAAATGCCCAATATCATTCGCAATCCGCGCATCTGGATCGCCCCCACGCTGGCCTCGGCTGTGACGGGCCCGCTTGCCACGTGCCTGTTTAAAATGCAGATGTACGGTGCCGCCATCAACGCCGGCATGGGCACGTGCGGCTTGCTTGGCCCCATCGGTATCATACTCGGTTGGTTTGACGAGCGCTATCCCACGACCGTGGGCGCCCTTGATTGGATCGGCCTTATCCTGATTTGCTTCGTGCTCCCTGCCCTGCTCTCCCTTGCCTTTGACGCACTCATGCGCCGCATCGGCTGGGTCAAGGAAGGCGATATGAAGCTGGATTAACTCCGATATTTAAAAAGCTGAGTCATTTAGCGCCGAACAAAAACACACGAAAAGAAAAAAAGGAAAACCGCTTTTTCTGTCACAAAAATGGCAGGGAAAGCGGTTTTTTTCGGTAGAAATTCTTGCGAAATTCAATTTTTATGTGTGTTTTTTAAGCGATGCTCTCGGCATTCGACGTCTAAGACTAAACGCTATACACAAGGAGAAATAGGGGCTGCGTCATTTACGCAGTCCCTGCGCAAAAAAGCCGACGGTAGGCTTTTTTGACGCGCGGAATTTGCGGTTTTTGCCTGCAAAACAGGCAAAAATTGCGGTGTTTAGCCGCAAAGCAAAAAC
>SVSV01000068.1 GCA_015064125.1 Oscillospiraceae bacterium | reverse complement strand
TTTGACCTTGAGAAGAGCTACGGCGGTATCAAGACCATGGAGAGCCTGCCCTCTGCTGTGTTCATCGTTGACCCCCACAAGGAGCGCAACGCTGTTCTTGAGGCTAAGAAGCTGGGCATTCCGGTTATCGCTATCGTTGACACCAACTGTGACCCTGATGATGCTGATTACATCATTCCCGGTAACGATGACGCGATCCGCGCGATCAAGCTCATCTCTTCCGTGATCGCCGATGCTGTGATCGAGGGCAAGCAGGGCGAGCAGACCGCTGAGGCTGAGGCTCCCGCTGAAGAGGCAGCCGAAACCGACGCAGAGTAATTTGTAAGGAGAAAATAACATGGCTAACTTTACTGCAAAAGACGTAGCTGATCTTCGTGCCAAGACCGGTCTTGGTATGATGGACTGCAAGAACGCACTCGTTGAGGCTGATGGCGACCAGGACAAGGCTATCAAGATCCTTCGTGAGAAGGGCCTTGCTACCGCTGAGAAGAAGGCAGGCCGTATCGCTGCTGAGGGCCGCGTTGATATTATGACCAAGGATGGCGTTACCGCCATGGTCGAGGTAAACTCCGAGACCGACTTCGCCGCTAAGAGCGACGCATTCAAGGGGTTTGTCACCGGTCTGCTTGAGACCATTATCGCAAACAAGCCCGCAAACGTAGCTGAGCTGCTTGCTTCTAAGTACGCAGGCACCGCAAGCAGCGTACAGGATACCCTTGTTGAGCTGATCGCTGTGATCAAGGAAAACCTTTCGGTTCGCCGCTTCGTGATCGTTGAGGGCATCACCTCCACCTACATTCACGGCTTTGGCACCACGGGTGTTATCGTGAAGTTTGAGGCTGCTGCTGACGTTGTGGCAAAGGATGGCTTTGCTGAGTTTGCAAAGAACATCGCTCTGCAGATCGCCGCAGGCAATCCTCCCCAGTACGTGAACATCGAGGATGTTCCCGCTGAGGCTGTAAACGAGGAGAAGTCAGTTCTCATCGCACAGATGAAGAACGACCCCAAGAATGCAAACAAGCCCGACCAGATCCTTGAGAAGATCGTTTCCGGTCGTCTTGGCAAGTTCTACGAGCGCGTTTGCCTTGTAGAGCAGGCTTACGTAAAAGAGGACAGCATGACCGTTGGTGCTTACACCAAGTCGGTTGCCAAGGACCTTGGCGGCGATATCAAGATCGCTGCATTCGTGCTCTTTGAGAAGGGCGAGGGCATCGAAAAGAAAGAGGAGAACTTTGCTGAGGAGATCGCAAAGCTCACCGGTAAGGCCTGATTCCAACAAAAACGTAGGGCGCACCGCACGGTGCGCCCTTTTTTGTTTCAATACAGGATATTACTTTTTAAAAAAAGACAGGATCTCGTCCATCTCGGCGCTGTCGGGCTGCACGGGAATGGGCGGGCAATGGGGAAATACCAGATAAAAGATCTTTTTCTTGCCGCGGCTGTGGGTGATCTCCTGCTCGGTGATCACGGGCTTCTCGCCAAGCGCCACAATACGGCGCTCGGCACATACAGTCCCCGCTATCACGTCGGCCTCGCAGGTGTAGAGCTTACAATGCGTGTCGGTAAATTGCAGGTGTGAGAGGCGGTAAAAGCCGGAGCGCAGCTCCTTGTCGTCGCCGCACCGTACGGTACCCTTGCCAAGGTCGTATCCCTGCAGATAAAAATCCGTAAAGCCTGTTTTTTCAAGATAGCCTTGCTCATAAAATCTATAAAGTGCTTCAAAGCCTTCCTGCCGCTCCTCGCGCACGGTGTTGAAGGCTAACACGTGGGAGAGCAGCTTTTCGTATTCTCTGTCTGATACGTGTGCCGAGCGTGAGAGCAGGAGGCCGATAAAGCTGGCAAGCAGGGGAATGCAAAACCAGGGATTGATGAAGAATATCACGGCTGAGATGATCATGGCCGCTGTCGCCAGGAGATCCGTGATGCTGAACGGGGTCTGGTTCAGATAAATTTGCGCGATGGAAGTCGTTTTTTTCATAACACGCTCCTTTCGGTAAAAATTATAGCATGTTGCTCTTAAAAAAGCAACAAAAGCACCGGAAATTCTTTGATTTTCAGCGTTGTGGGAGTATTCATATATAAATATTAATATTTTTATAGTTTGCCTCTTTACAAAATGGTAAAAATAGAGTAAAATATAAGAGAATAGAATTCTTTTAGACGAGGTGTTTTATGGCAACTCCGAGGTATAAGCGTATTCTTTTAAAGCTCTCAGGCGAAGCACTTGCCAAGAGGGAGGGTAGTATTCTTGACTTTGATTTTATTTCCCGTGTGGCAGACGTCTTAAAGCGTTGCCGCGACGAGGGGGTCGAGATCGGCGTGATCGTTGGCGCGGGCAATATCTGGCGTGGCAGACAGGGCGGCGGTATGGACCGCAAGCAGGCCGACCACATGGGAATGCTGGCAACCGCCATCAACGCGCTTGCCCTGCAGGATAGCTTCCGTCAGGCGGGGCTTGATGCCGTGGTGATGAGCGCGGTTGAAATGCGCGCCTTTGCCGATACCTTTACCGTGAATGATGCGAACGCCGCACTTGCCAAGGGAAAGGTCGTTATTTTTGCCTGTGGCCTTGGCCAGCCCTTCTTTTCCACTGATACGGCAGCTGTGCTCCGTGCAGCTGAGATCGATGCTGATGCCGTGTTGATGGCCAAAAACATTGACGGTATCTATACCGCCGATCCCAAAAAGGACCCCGGCGCCCGTCGCTATGACGATGTGACCTATAAAGAGGTGCTTGAAAAGGAGCTGAAGGCCCTTGACCTGTCCGCCACCACCTTCTGCATGGAAAATGATATTCGTTGCTATGCCTTCGGGCTCTCTGACCCCGACAATATCTACCGTGTGGTCATGGGTGAGCATATCGGCACCGAATTACACCGCTAATAATTTGAAAGTGAGATAAACAATGAAACTGAACACCAAAGATTTTGAAGCAAAAATGGAAAAAGCACTGCAGGTGCTTGGCGGCAATTTCGACACGATTCGCGCGGGTCAGGCAAATCCTGCCGTGTTAAACCGTGTGAGCTTTGAATACTACGGCTCGCAGACACCCCTGAATTCCATGGCAGATATCCGTCTTGCCGACGCGAGAACGCTGGTGATCAAGCCCTACGATGCATCTACCCTGAAGGCAATGGAAAAGGCGATCCTTGCCTCTGACGTGGGCATTACCCCCACCAATGACGGTCAGGTCATTCGCCTTGTATTCCCTCAGCTGACCGAGGAGCGCAGAAAAGAGCTGTGCAAGCAGGTGCAGAAGATGGGTGAGGAGGCCAAGGTTGCCGTTCGCAACATTCGCCGCGATGCCAACGACGTCTGCAAGAAGATGGAAAAGGATGGCGAGATGACCGAGGACGAGAGAAAGGCCTCTGAAAAATCGGTGCAGGACATGACCGATAAATACATCAAAAAAATCGATGCTGCCATTGCCGATAAGCAAAAGGACGTTATGGCGATCTAACCAACAGGGCGGGGCAATGCTACTCCGCCCAAAGTTATATGTGAGGTAAGTATGCAAAAAGCCGATAAGAATCCTATTGTGATGCCGCGCCACGTTGCCTTTATCATGGATGGCAACGGCAGGTGGGCCAATAAACGCGGCATGCCGCGCGAATACGGGCATCGCTTTGGGGTCAAGGCATTTCGTGCAGTGCTGGAGCATTGCAGCACACTTGATATTGAGGCGGTCACCTTTTATGCGTTTTCAACTGAAAACTGGAAGCGCCCTCAGCGCGAGGTCAATGCCATTCTTGATCTGATGGATCATTATCTTACAGAGTGCGAAAAAAAGCATGAGGAATATCGCTTTCGCCTCATTTTCCTTGGTGACAAATCCGCCTTTGACGATAAGCGCCGTACCCGTATGGAGGCGCTTGAACGCGATACCGCACACCATCAGCGTATTTTAAATATCGCCCTCAATTACGGCGGTCGCGATGAGATCGTGAACGCCTGTAATCGTTTGCTTGCCAATGGCAGGGCACACGTGACGGCTGAGGATTTTGCCGCTGCGCTTTATACCGCATCAAGTCCTGAGCTTGACCTTATTATACGCACGGGCGGCGATCTGCGCATTTCGAATTTTTTATTGTGGCAGGCGGCTTACGCCGAGCTTTATTTTACCGACGTTTTGTGGCCTGATTTCGGGCCCGCTGAGGTAGATGCGGCACTTGCCGAATTTTCAACGAGAAAGCGTCGCTTTGGCGGCGTGTAACGGAGGTTTATATGAGGACCCGTATTATTACCGCGGTTGTCGCTATCATCGGTATAACACCCTTTTTCTGGTTTTCCGATGTAGTAGAGCCCACTAACCCCTTAAATTACCTGTTTCCGCTTTTGTTTATGGGCATTTCCTTTGTTTCGGTATGGGAAATGCTGCATTGTCTGGGGCTTGACAAAAATTACGTGATCAGCATTCCGCTGTATCTGGCAGCTTTAGCCTTCCCGTTGCTTGCCCGTGTGATGGTGGAAAGCATGCAGGACTATGTGCGCGTGGTCGTGCTGACCTCGCTGGCCATGGCGGTTTACTTGTTCGCCTCTATCGTTTTTCAGTTCGGGCGCGTGGATATGGGCAAGATCGGACTTTTGTTTATGACCTCGTTTTATATCATCGGTGCCAATTCCGCGGTCGTGGTATTGCGAAATACCGAAAAGGTGGGGCTTTATCTGGTGCTGATCCCGTTTGTTTTCTCTTGGGTCACAGATAGCTTTGCTTATTTTTGCGGTCGTGCCTTCGGCAAGCATAAGCTGATCGAGGCCGTAAGCCCCAAAAAGACGGTTGAGGGTGCTATAGGCGGCTTTATCTTCTGTGCCTTGACGGCATTGCTTTATGGCCTGATCATCGGTAAATTCACCGATGTCACGCCCAACTATCTGGTGCTTCTGCTCGGCGGTCTTCTCATCGGTATCGTATCGCAGCTTGGCGACCTTGTGATGTCGGCGATCAAGCGTGAGCGCGGTGTGAAGGATTACGGCACGATGCTACCGGGACACGGCGGCTTGCTCGACCGCTTTGACAGCAGCATGGCTGTTACGGTCCTTGTGCTGATCATTAACACCTATTTCCCGATCTTCAGTTAAGCCTATGAAACAAACAACTGTTTTTCCAAGTATTCTGATCCTCGGCTCTACGGGCTCGGTTGGTGAGCAGGCAATTGACGTTGCCAAGCAGCACGGCATCAGAGTGATGGCCTTGGCGGCACACCGTAATTGGCAGCGTGTGGCCGAGCAGGCCAGAGAATTGCAGGTGAGCGCCGCCGCCATGACCGATAGGGAGGCGGCGGCTTGTTTGCGCTTGGCGCTTGCCGATACCCCCGTGCACGTGTACGATGGTGAGGATGGCCTGCTCGACATGATCGAGGAAACGGCTGCCGACTTTGTGCTGAATGCCATTCTCGGTGAAGCGGGGCTGCGCCCGACGCTGGCAGCCCTGAGGTCCGACAAGCATCTGGCGCTTGCAAACAAGGAAAGCCTTGTCGTGGCAGGTGAGCTTGTAATGGGACTGGCGCGCGAGCGCGGGCTTTCCATCACACCCGTTGATAGTGAGCATTCCGCCATCTTTCAAGCGTTGCGTGCAGGACAAGGGAATGAGATCAAGCGCTTGATCCTCACCGCCTCCGGGGGACCTTTCTTTGGCAAAAAAAGGACTGAACTTGCAAATACGACACTTGATGATGCCTTAGCACACCCCACGTGGCAGATGGGTGCTAAAATCACAGTCGATTCCGCCACGCTGATGAATAAGGGCTTTGAGGTGATCGAGGCCGCACATTTGTTTGGCGTTTCACAGGATAAAATAGACGTGGTGGTGCACCGAGAGAGTATAATCCATTCTATGGTAGAATACATTGATAACAGCATCATCGCGCAAATGTCTGTGCCCGATATGCGCCTTTGCGTACAGTATGCGCTGACCGCACCCACACGCACCAAGGCTGTGATTCCGCCTCTTGACCTGATAAAGGTCGGTCAGCTGAGCTTTGCCGCACCCGACGAGCAGAGCTTTCCGCTTTTGCCCTTGGCAAAGCGCGCGCTTTCACTTGGCGGTGCCGTGCCTGCTGTTCTCAATGCCGCCAATGAAGTGGCGGTCGCTGCGTTCCTTTCGCGTCGCATACGGTTTTTGACCGTGTCTGATACGGTTATGCGCGTGGTGGAGGATATGACACACGCACAGCACAAGCACACGCTTGATGAAATTTTGGACTCTGACAGGGAAGCGCGTGAGCGAGCTGCCTCGTATATTGCTTCGCATTCTTGATCTTTATAGCTGTTTTGATAAATAAGGAGTAACTATGTTGACCTTTTTGTATGTTTTGCTTGCCATACTGGTATTTGGCGTGCTGATCATGATCCACGAGCTCGGCCACTTTTTGGTGGCGCGCGCCTGTGGCGTGGGAATTCGTGAGTTTTCTATCGGCATGGGCCCTAAGCTTCTTTCATGGAAGGGTAAAAAAAGGTGGGCACAGGAACCTGAGGGGGAGGAACAGCCCGAAACCGAGGTGCCGACGTCACTTTCCTTTGATAAGATCGAGCGTGGCGAAGCGGCACAGGCCGAGCCCGAGGAGCCCGTGACCGTATATTCTCTGCGCGCCTTTCCCATCGGTGGATACGTCAGCATGGTCGGCGAGGATGAGGAAAGCGGATCTCCTGCTGCCTTCGGCGCCAAAAAGGTCTGGCAGCGTATAGCTATCGTACTGGCAGGGCCCGTGATGAACGTGGTGCTCGGCTTTCTTTTGATGACGGTTCTGGTGCTTTGCACCCCCAAGCTTGCCTCTACCACCATCGGCCAGTTTGACGAGGGGGCGACCAGTCCCGCCTACGGCTTGGCAGTAGGGGATACTGTTACGCACGTCAACGGTGTGCGCGTTTTTACAGGCAATGAGCTGGTGTATGAAATTTTAAATGATGGCTATGAGCCTGTCGATCTGACTGTGGTGCGTGATGGCGAGGAGATAACACTTACTGACGTCAGCTTTCCCGTGCTTGAGAGCGAGGGCATTCATTTTGGCGGCGCTGACTTTCGTGTGTATGCTGAGGATAAGACCTTCGGCAACGTCATCAAGCATAGCTTTTCGCGATCGGTATCTACGGTTAAAATGATCTTCGATCAGCTTGGCGATATGCTGCGCGGCCGTTACGGCCTGAATGCCGTGTCAGGCCCCGTTGGCGTGACGGAGGGCATGGTAACCGCTGCAAAATCGGGCATGAGTGACTTTCTGTATCTTGTGATCGTTATCACCATCAACCTCGGTGTTTTTAATCTCCTGCCCATACCCGCGCTTGACGGTGGCAGACTTTTGTTTCTGGTGGTAGAGGGCATCACAAGAAAGCCCGTAAATAAAAACCTTGAAGGATATATCCACTTCCTTGGCCTGTTGCTTTTGCTTGCGTTGATGGCCTTGGTGCTTTGCAAGGATATTGCAGGATTGTTTGGAAAATGATTTATAACGAAGTAAGAAGAAGGACGCGGTGTGTACGTGTCGGTGATGTGCAGATCGGCGGCACGGCACCCATTGCCGTGCAGTCGATGACGAATACCGACCCGCACGACTTTGCGGCGACCCTCTCGCAGATAAATGCTTTGGCGGCTGCGGGGTGCGATATCGTACGCCTTACGGTCCCTGATATGGAGGCGGCAGAGGTGCTGGCGCGCTTGAAAAACGCAGACGTCGGCGTGCCCTTAGTTGCGGATATTCATTACGATTACCGCGTGGCGGTACGCTGTGCAGAGGTGGGTGTAGACAAAATACGCATCAACCCGGGGAATATCGGTGACGAATCGCGCGTGCGTGCCGTGGTAGAGGCCTGCCGCATGCATGGGGTACCGATCCGCATCGGCGTCAACGGCGGCTCACTTGAAAAGCATATTCTTGAAAAGCACGGCTCCCCCACACCCAAGGCGCTCGCCGAAAGTGCCTTTTATCATATTGGTTTGCTTGAAAAATACGATTTTTACGATACCGTCGTTTCCATCAAGGCCTCAGACGTTGCAACCATGATCGCCGCGAACCGTTTGGTAGCCGCAGCGTGCGATTATCCCATTCATCTGGGCGTCACGGAAGCGGGAGACGTGAGGCGCGGCAGCATCAAAAGCGCCATCGGCGTGGGCGCACTGCTGGCTGAAGGTATTGGTGACACGGTACGTATTTCCTTGACGGCAGACCCTGTCGAGGAGGTGGCGGCAGCGCGCGACATCTTCTCGGCGCTTCAGCTTTCGGGGCAGAGCGGCATGAATATCGTCAGCTGTCCACATGCGGTC
>SVSV01000067.1 GCA_015064125.1 Oscillospiraceae bacterium | reverse complement strand
TTTGCAACCGTTGCCTTGGTAGCCTCCTCGCCGCCCGTTACATCAGCGATGAACAGAGTTTCGTAAGAGTTGATAACCTTTTCCATTTTTATACCTCCCTATGGACTTTTATTGACCGCGCGATCTTTGCGCAGTAAGGAGACGGGGAACTGTAAAATTTCCCGCATCGGTTCAGTATTATAACACAAAACATGCATTGTGTCAATAGAAAAATCAAATTTTTTACAATAAATAGTAATATACATTATAAGGGCAAGGCCAGCAGGTCAAGATCCCATGCGGGAGCTGAGCGGCGGCGCGTGAGATACAGCGTATAATCAGGGGCAAGCGCGTGCAGCAAAAGCGGTAAGGCAAACAGATCCTCGCTGCGGTGATAGCAGGCGATCTTCAGGCGCGGACGCTGCTGTGTAAGGGTTTTTGCCGTGCCGCGCAGTGCCGCTGCCTCTGCACCCTCAACGTCGTATTTGATGTAGTCGATAGTTCTGTCACGGAGCAATGCATCTGCTGTGACAGTGGGTACGGCCTCGGCTGCGCTCTCACGCCCTGTTGCAAGCCCTGCGTTGCGGTTGCCCGAAGCATCAAACGGTGCCTCGCCTACTGTGTCGCTTACAGCGGCACGGTGCACGTCGATGTGGCAGTCCGTTAATCCCTTGGCAAAGTCTGAAAGCTTGCGGTGATTACGGCAATCAGGCTCCACGGCGCAGATATAGTGCAAGGGTGCGCCCTTATCAAGCATATCCCGTACCGTGTCGCCCGTATAGGCGCCAAAATCGGCCATGCGACAAACTGTTTTCGGGGGGATCAGCGTGCTCTCGCGTGTCACCTCGTCGGTGGCAGCCATCAACAGGTCATAGCGGCCTGTGAGCTTATAGGCCAATATCAGATCAAAAATGCGGCGTGAGGTGTCATCACAAAGCAGGGCGCGTGCGGCGGCAAATTTTTCCTCATTGGCAAGGAAAAAGTTCTTATCGAACAGCACCTCGCCGCACACGGGCACGTCTGGCACGAAGAGAGGGAAATGGTCGGCAACGCCTTCGACCGTGGCAAGCACCTCGGGGCGTGCCGAGCCAAAGGAAAGCAAAATAACGCACCCGTTTGGGGGGTAAAGTGCCTTGACCTCGGAAAAAGAGCGCACGGGCATGCCGTGAAAGGCCTGCCCGCGCACAAATCCGTCGCTGGCAAATACGCCCTTGACGGCAATTCCTCGTTTTCCAAGCACCGCCAAAATCTTATCCGCCCCGTTGCCCATGCCGTAAAGCCAGATGTCGCGTGCTTCGCGTGCAAGGCTTTCCCATAATTCGGGCAGGCTTGATAAATTTTGAAAGCTCGGTATCATATATCAGCCCATTTGTCCTTCCAGCTGCTTGCCACCCAATACGTGGAAATGCAGGTGTGAAACGCTTTGGCAGGCGTGCTTACCGCAGTTGGTGATCACGCGGTACCCCTCGGCAAGCCCCTCAGCCTTGGCGATCTCGGGCACAGCCTCAAAAATTTTTGCAACGTAAACGCTGTTCTCGCCGTTGATCTCGTCGGCAGAGCTCAGATGCATTTTGGGTACGATCAGAACATGCACGGGCGCCTGCGGCGCAATGTCGCGGAAGGCGTACACGTATTCGTTTTCATAAACCTTAGAGGAGGGAATTTCTCCTGCAATGATCTTACAGAATAAGCAGTCCATAGTATTTCACCTTACAAATTCGTTGAAGATGGCGATCAGTGCCTTTTCGTAGTCCTCTTCGTTGACACCGATGATGATGTTCAATTCGCTCGAGCCCTGGTCGATCATGCGGATATTGACGCCCGCGTCGGATACCGCATCAAAGATGCGGGCGGCGGTGCCGCGCGCCTTGACCATGCCGCGACCTACCACGGCGATCAGACACAGTCCATCCAGGATCTCGACCTGATCGGCCTTTACCTGGCGGGTGATGCTGTTGAGAAGTCGCTCACGGCGCCCCTCAAGGGCTGAGGTCGCGACCACGATGCTCATCGTATCAATGCCCGAGGGCAGGTGCTCGAAGGAGATATCGTTGTCCTCTAAGATCTCCAGTACACGGCGGCCGAAGCCGATCTCGGCATTCATGCGGTCCTTTTCAATGTGAATGACCGAGAAGCCCTTTTTGCCCGCAAGCCCTGTGATGACGCGCTTGGTGTCATAGGATTCGGCGGCCGATACGATCATCGTGCCCTTGTCGGCAGGGGCATTGGTGTTGCGGATATTGATCGGGATCCCTGCGTAGCGCACAGGGAAAATAGATTCGTCGTGCAGGACGGTAGCACCCATATAAGAAAGCTCGCGCAGCTCCTGGTAGGTGATGGTATCAATGGTCGGGGGATTGTCAAGCAGGCGCGGGTCACCCATCAGGAATCCTGAAACGTCGGTCCAGTTTTCGTAAAGGTCAGCCCCTGCTGCACGCGCTACGATGGCGCCCGTGATATCCGAGCCGCCGCGCGAGAAGGTTTTGATGGTGCCGTTGGGCATCGAGCCGTAGAAGCCGGGAATGACGGCGTATGCGTGACGGGAAAGCTCATCTGCCAGCACGGCGTTGGTGCGCTCCTCATCAAAGGTGCCGTTTTCACGGAAGAAGATAACGTTTTCAGCATCAATGAAATCAAAGCCGAGGTATTTTGCCAGCACGATGCCGTTGAGGTACTCGCCGCGTGAGGCGGCGTAATCGCGCCCGGAGGCCAGCATCATGGCTCTTTTCACGTAATCAAGCTCGCCCGACATATCAAAATCCATGCCAAGGTCGCGGATAATACCGACGTAGCGCTCCTTGATCTGCTCATAATACTCGTCAATGCTTTCGTGATTGCGGATCATCTCGTAGCAGTGATAAAGCATATCGGTCACTTTTGTATCGTTTTTGTGGCGCTTGCCGGGGGCGGAGGGCACCACAAAGCGGCGCGTGGGGTCAGCCTTGATGATATCGGCGACTTGCTTAAAATGCTGTGCATCGGCCAGCGAGCTGCCGCCGAACTTTACGACTTTGGTCTGCATAGGAACTCCTTATAAATAGAATAACAAAAATATTATATGTGGTGAAGGGAAATTTGTCAAGAGGGGGGGCTCATTTTGTCCCGCTTTCTTCAAGATAACGCTCGGCCTGGATGCGGAAAAGCTTGGCGTATTGGCCGTTTTTATCCATCAGGGCACGGTGGTTGCCTTCTTCGGCTACACGACCGTTCTCCAGCACCACGATCTTAGAGGCGACCGTAGCGGAGGAAAGGCGGTGTGACACAAAAACGGTGGTCTTGTTGCCGCGCAGCTCATCAAAGCGGCGGAACACCTCCTGCTCGGCCAAGGGGTCAAGCGAGGCGGTGGGCTCATCAAGAATGATAATGTCTGCATCGCTGTAAAAGGCGCGCGAAAGAGAGAGCTTTTGCCACTGGCCGCCCGAAAGCTCGGTGCCCTCGGCATCGAAATAGCGCATCAGGTTGGTGTCATAGCCATCGGCAAGCTTATCAATAAAGCTGTCAGCGCCTGCCTGGGCGGCGGCGTGGCGGATATCCTGCTCGGTGCCGTCTCTGTCAAGATTTCCAAGACGAATGTTATCGCGCACGTTAAAGGCGTATTTGCCAAAATCTTGAAATACGATACCAAATAGGCGCCGCACGTCCCCGACGTCGTAGTCGCGCAGGTCGTAGCCGTCCAGCAGGATCTCACCCTCAGTCGGGTCGTAAAGACGGGTGAGGAGCTTGATCAGGGTGGTCTTGCCCGCACCGTTCAGGCCTACGAGCGCCACAGTCTCGCCCGGATCGAGGGTGAGGCAAAGATCGTCGATCACACGGCGTGTCGTATCGGGGTAAGCGAAGGACACGTGTCTGAATTCAACCGTGTGAGCTGTGCCCTTCTTCACGTGGAGCGGCTCCTTGATGCGCGGCACCACAAGGCTTTTTTCCTTGAGAAAGGAAAGGAGATTGTCAATAAACAGTGTGCCCTCATAAATGGTAGCCGAGGTGGTGATCAGGGTGGTGACCGAGGTCGAGATAGAGGTCAGTGCCCCCGTGTAAAGCGAGTAATCACCGATCAGATACGTGCCCTCAAACACGCCCCACGCAATATAGGCGAAGAAAAAGCAGCTGAGCAGAGAGGTCAGCACAGCCAACACGATCTGCCAGATATTTTCTTTGATAATCAGGCTGCGCAGTCCACGGTAATACCTTTCAAACACGTTGTTGTAGCGTGTTTTTAGCTCGTCGCCGATGTCGTACATACGAATTTCCTTGGCAAGGTCCTTGTTGGTGGTGAGGCTTGCGTAATAATTCATCTGCCTGCGGTCGACCGAGCGCCCACGCATGTAGGCAAAGGATCTGCGGCGATAAATGAAATTGACAAGGGCGGAGGGAATGGCGGCAAGTGCGATCGCAAAGGCCGCGATGGGCAGGGCCGTGGCGAGGATCACCATGTATCCTACAAGGGAGATCACCGTGCTGATCACGCTAAACGTAGAGCTTAAAATGCTGACGGGACGGTTTCCTGCCTCGCGGTTGGCATTTTCCAGCTTTTCGTAAAAGGCAGGCAGGTCAAAGGCGGATAGGTCAAGCGCTTGCGCCTTGTTCATGATCTCGATCTTTACGTGACGTACCACGCGCTCACCTGCCATGCGCGTTACGGCGTTGGAAAGGCGCGTGACGACTTTATTTAAAATGCGGTAGGTGAAGAAGGCGATCAGCAGCAGCAGCACCATCGAGCCCCAGAAGGCCGCCAACGTAAAGGCCTTGCCCATGGCACTTTCGGTGATGATGATCTGCAATTCGTTTAAGATCTGTGCCGAGATCACGGCTCCCGCCACGGGCATTAAGCCGTTAAACAGGGCAACGAAGCACATCAAAAAAAGGAAGATGGGGCCGCTTTTCCAAACGATGGAGAAAATATAGAAAAGACGAGTGAAAAAGCCACCCAGCAGCTCCTTTAAAAAGCGCGGCACATCAAAAATGCTTTTCGGGGGCTTCACGCGATCG
The DNA here is from genome assembly GCA_015064125.1 of Oscillospiraceae bacterium. Lineage (GTDB taxonomy): Bacteria > Bacillota > Clostridia > Oscillospirales > CAG-272 > Firm-07. The sequence goes on along the minus strand of SVSV01000067.1, from coordinate 3,342 downwards.
TATTTATATTGTCCCGGTGGGATCTTTGAGGATTGCATACGATATTCTCCTTGAGAAGCGTTAAAGATAATTCATTATAGCATAATTATAAGCTTTATGCAAGCCCTATAGAAAAAAAGCATAAAACTTGCCGTGAGGCTTGACTTCGGCAGGCTTTTGTGCTACAATAAACCGAATACTGAAAGAGAGGGTAGCACTATGTCTGCTTATTTTTTGCCGTCTGATATCCTTTTGCCCGATTTCAGTGCCGTAAACGGCACTACCTGGGCAACGATCGCCTGTGATCAGTTTACGGGTGAGGCCTCTTATTGGCATGCGCTTGATGAGCGTGTGGGCGATGCTCCCAGCACCCTGCGCCTGATCTTACCCGAGGCTTTTTTGAATGAAACCGAAGCACGTGTGCCTGCGGTGCGGGAAAGCATGGAATATTATCTGCGCGAGGTCCTTGTGCGCCACCCGAATTCTATGATCTATCTTGAGCGCGTACAGTCCGATGGCAAGGTGCGCCGCGGTCTTGTGGGCATGATCGACCTTGAGCAGTATGATTATAACCGCGGCAGCAGCACGCTGATCCGCGCCACCGAGGAGACCGTGCCCGAGCGTATTCCGCCCCGCCTTGCCGTGCGCCGTGAGGCCGTGCTGGAATTGCCGCACGTGATGCTTTTGATCGATGACCCCGAAAAAACCGTCATTGAGCCGATCGCTGCCCGTGCTGCCACGCTTGAAACGGCATATGAATTTCCGTTGGTAGAGGGTAGCGGTGCAGTTTCGGGCAAGTTTATCGATAGCGTGGGTATCGGTAGAATTTCCAACGCCCTGGTACGTCTTGCTACACCCGAGCGCATGCGTGAGCGTTATGGCGCTGACGTGGCCCCTCTGCTGTTTGCGGTGGGTGACGGTAATCACTCCTTGGCGGTAGCCAAGGCCTTGTACGAGGAGATCAAGGCGGCACACGGCGAAAGCGCTCTCACGCACCCCGCACGCTATGCGCTGGTGGAGGTGGTAAATCTGCATGACCCCACCCTGGAGTTTGAGCCGATCTATCGCGTGATGATGGGTGTTGACCCCGACGACGTGCTTTCCGAGCTTGAAAAATATTCCTTCTCTCTGCGTGGCAACGCAGCACCTCAGCAGGCAAGGTTTATTTCCGCCAAGCGCCGCGGTACGATGCATTTCGGCACCCCCTCGGCACAGCTGACCGTGGGCACGCTGCAAACGTTTATCAACAGTTATATCAAAGCCCATCCCGGCGCTTCGGTTGACTATATTCACGGCACCAAGACCGTGGAAGCACTGTCGCGCGCTGAGGATGCGGTCGGCTTCTTGTTCTCGGGAATGGAGAAAAACGATTTGTTCCGCACAGTCATTTATGACGGCGCGCTGCCGCGTAAGACCTTTTCGATGGGACACGCTGAGGATAAGCGCTTCTATATTGAGTGCCGTAGGATCAAATAAAAATAAATGTCAACCGACAGCACGTGCTGCTTGTCGGAGAGCGTGTTAAGCTCATGCACGGCGCAGGCCTCACAGCCTGCGCCGTCTTTATTTTTTTGTGCGCCTAAAAGTGACACGACTCGCGCCACGCCTATGGTAGAATACGGGGGAGGTGAGCGACGTGGAAAAAACCGTTTGGGGCGATCTGCTGTTTTTCGTCAATTTCTGTATGGATTTTCAATGCCTGTTTTTAACGGCAAAGCTGCTGCGCCGCCGATTTTCCGTGTGGCGCGCGGTGGTCGGATCGGCTTTTGGTGCCGCTTATGCAGTGGCTGCTCTCTTTTTTCAAACAAGCGGCGGTATTGCCTTTTGTCTTGATTGTCTGGTCTGCCTGTTAATGTGCTTGCTGGTGTTTTTTGAAAAAAGAGTCACAATGGTGCGCGTTTTTCTGCCATTTTTGGTTTATTTCGGTGTCTCCTTCGCAACAGGCGGCGCCATGAGCGCCATGGCCTCGCTTCTGGCACACGTGAGTGCCCCCATAGCCACTGATAGTGCGGAAATTTCCTCGGGGCTTTTCTTTTTACTGGCTGTGTGCGGGGGGCTTTCCACCTTTTTGTGGGGGCGTTTTACCGCGCGGCGTGCCGATGCGTTGCGTGCGACGCTGCGCGTGGGTGTGTCGGGTACGGCGCTAACGATGAATGCAATGGTCGATACGGGTAATCTGCTTGCTGACCCGGTCAGCGGCAAGCCGGTTGCGATGGTAAAGCCGGCTTCGCTGTGGATGCTGGCACCCACGTGGCGCACCGTTCTTGAAAATGCTTCGCCCTCAGCTCTTGCCACTCTGCCGCATGAGTGGGCAAGACGCGTGCGACTGCTTCGTGCCCAAACCGCTGTGGGAGAAAAGATGATCTGTGCACTTGCCCCTGATTGGGCATTCCTTGATCTGGGGCGTGGGGAGGTGGCGGTACAGGTGCTGCTGGCGCCTGCCACGCTTGATTTAGGCTTTGATGAGTGCGAGGCGCTGCTGCCCGCAGAGCTGATAAGGGGGTTGTGATATGTTTTCTTGGATCTTTCGGTTGCTTTCGCGGTTATTCGGTACCCGTAGTGGGGTATATTATGTAAACGGACCTGACGTGCTCCCTGCGCCCCTCACACCCGAGGAGGAGGCAGCGATGCTTTCCCGTTTGCCGTGTGACGAGGAGGCGCGGGCGACGTTGATCGAGCATAATTTGCGGCTTGTAGTCTATATTGCACGTCGCTTTGAGGGGTCAGGTGTGGGACTTGAGGATCTTGTTTCGATCGGCACGGTCGGACTGATCAAGGCCATCAATACCTTTTGTGCCGATAAAAATATCAAGCTGGCGACCTACGCCTCACGTTGCATTGAAAACGAGATCTTAATGTATATGCGCAAGCGTGCGGCAAGACGCGGTGAGATCTCGATCGACGAGCCCCTGAATGTTGATTGGGACGGTAACGAGCTTTTGCTCGGTGACGTGCTGGGCAGCGAGGAGGACAGTGTCGGGTTTGAGCTTGAACGCCGTGAGGAACGGCGCGTCGTCAATGAGGCGGTTGCTGCCTTGCCACCCCGTGAGCGCCTGATCATCGAGCTGCGGTATGGCTTTTCGGGCAAGGAGGAGATGACACAAAAGGAGGTTGCCGACCTGCTTGGCATTTCACAATCCTACATATCCCGCCTTGAAAAAAAGATCATCGCTGTGCTACGCGAAAAAATTGCCGAAAAAATTTGAATAACTTTTGCAAAACCACTTGCAAAAAGGAAAAGAGTGTGGTATAATCAAGCGTATTCTAAAAAAGGAGAGGTGGAAAACATGAAAGCAGGAATTCATCCGTCCTATGAAGACGTAAGCATCATTTGCGCTTGTGGCAATGTTGTGAAAACCAAGT
>SVSV01000066.1 GCA_015064125.1 Oscillospiraceae bacterium | reverse complement strand
GGACCCCTTGTCGTTCTTGCAAACCTCATCGGGAGAAATGCCAAGCTCACGGGCAAGGATCTCGATCACGCGAGGACCGCAGAAGCCGCCCTGGCAACGACCCATGCCTGCACGTACACGACGCTTCACACCGTCAACGGTGGTAGCGCCAAGGGTGCGATGAATGGCATCGCAGATCTGACCCTCAGTGATGGTCTCGCAACGGCAGATCACGTTACCGTAGCGGGGATCCTTTGCGATCAGCTCAGCCTTTTCCTCAGTGGAAAGCTCAACGAAGTGCGGCGTGCCCTTACGGGTCTTGATAAAGTCGGTCTTGGGCTCAGCCTTCATGCCGGATTCGATCAGGAGATCAGCTACGTATTTTGCAACTGCCACGGAGTTGGTAAGACCGGTGGAGCGAACACCCGAAATATTGACGTAGCCCTTGAGGTCGTCATACATATCAATGTTCAGGCCCTCGGGGTTACGCTGTGCGCGCAGACCGCAGTACTGCGTGATGGAGTCGCGAAGATTGACGCGAGGGATCATCTTGCGCACGTCTGCTGCGATGCTGTCAAGACCCTCTTTATTGGTGCTCTTGTCGGTCTTGTCAAGCAGATCCTCAGCGGTGGGGCCAACCAGCATATTGCCGTGCATGGTGGGGCACATCAGCTTACCCTTGGTCACCTTGGTGGGAATGGGAAGCACGATGGTTCTTACCTTGCAGGAGGTCTTCTTGTCAAGGATGTAGAACTGACCCTTACGGGGAGTTACATAGTAATCATTCTTGCCAACGAAGGAAGCGATCTCGTCGCAGTAAAGGCCTGCGGCGTTGATGATGTATTTGCACTCAATGTCGCCCTTATCGGTCTTAACGGTGGTAACGGCGCCGTCCTTTTGCTCAATGCCGATCACCTTGGTCGCAAGCTCGAACTTCACGCCGTTGTCGGCTGCATTCTCGGCAAGTGCGATGCACAGCAGGAACGGATCGATAATGCTCTCGCGAGGAATGTAAAGGCCGCCCTTAACCTCGGGGTTAAGCTCGGGCTCCATCTCAAGCAGCTCCTCGGCGGTCTTGTACTCTACGTCGTAAACGCGGTTCATCATAGCCTTGTGCTTGATGGCAGGCAGCTGCTCCATCTGCTCATCGCTGAAAGCGGGCAGGATCGCACCGATGCGCTTGAAAGGAATGTCAAGATCCTTGCAAATCTCATCGTACATGGGGTTAGCGGCAACTACCAGCTGGCTTTCCAGCGTGCCGGGCTTTGCGTCGTAGCCCGTGTGGATAATTGCACTGTTGGATTTGGAGCTGTCGCCGCCGATGTCAGAGTTCTTCTCAACAACGGTAACGTCAAGCTTGTACTTGGACAGCTCACGTGCGAGCGCACTGCCTACGGCGCCTGCACCAATGATGACAACATCTGTCTTTTTCATAGTGATCTCCTTATCTATTAAGCATTTTTTTGCTTTTACTGAGTTATTTGCCCCATGCGTTTACCGCAGGCGTGAATTCGTTATCACTGAACGGATAGAAGCTCGTGGGGACTTTCTTAAAGGGCAAGGACGTGAGATTCGCGGTTGCCGCCCCCTTTGTAGCGGCAGGATAAATAAGATCGGTCAGCGGCCCGTAGAAGGCGCGGAACGACGTGCAGGCCTTGACAACGACCATCTCAAAATCAGCGGGGTTATAGCCAAAGGCACGGTAAAGCTCCAAAAGACCGTTGTAGCGATGCTGTGTGGTAACGAGCACCACGGTATTGCGGATCTTCACCACGGCCGAGGGGCCGAAGTCAACCCACATGCCCTTATAGGGCATCACACCGTCAAACACAGCCTTGACCTCTGCCTTGACCTTGACGGGTGTGTAGAGATTGGGGCTGATGGTGGCACCGAGCATCCCCTCAACGGTATTCCCTACCCCCGCCTCACGGCATGCCAGTGCAAAGGGATTGTCGTTGATGTACATCAGGCCACGTACGTCGGATTTAAGCGCAAGAATGCGCTCAATGACCTCAGGACTGTCGCCGGCAGACCCTGCATTGGAGGAATCCGCAAAGTCATTGAGGACAACGACCTTGCCGCTCTTGTTCTCCTCGGCAATGCGAATGATCTCGTCAACATCGGTAAGATCGGTTCTGAAGGCATGACGCATCCCGTAAAGCTCATCTGCCATTTCAAGGGCAATGCGAGCTGCCTCATCCTTATCCTCGCCGATGGCGATCACAGAGCTGTAGCCGTCCTTTACGTCAAGCCAGGGCTGCATCTGCGACACGGAAAAGTCGTAGATCTTGCCGGCTGCCACGTAATCGTGTCCTTTTTGCATCAAGGATCTGAAGGGCTCGGTCTCCGTAGAATAAGAGCTCGCGGCGATGATCATGGGGATCTGCACGTAAGCCATTTTAGGATGGATCTTACCTGCGATCATGTCAAGGCAAAGCCTTGCAGCGCGCTCACCCGTTTCAAGGATGTCAACATGAGGATAACGCTGATAAAGCGAAATGGTGTTGGAGAGCTCAACCATGCGCTTCGTCACGTTAGCGTGAAGATCCAGCCCCACGGAGATCGGTACGTCATTACCGACGATCTCGCGTACTGCCGCAATAATGTCGCCCTCAGGGTCATCAGAGCCAATGCTCTGCGCTGCACCGTGCATGAAGAGCACCACACCGTCATACGGCATGTTGGCACGGGTCACTTCTTTTAAATGAGCAATGTAATCGTCCACAACGCTCTGCTTGATGATCGAGCCGGGCTGTGCGCTGATAAAGCCTCCCGAAACGATATCGGCACCTGCCGCCATCAACGTTTTATAGCAGCCCTCGATACCGTCGGCTCCCTCGTTGCAGCGAACATGCTCGGCAGAAAACGTGAACATATCGTCACCCAACAAATATTGCTTGCGCTGATAGTCTTCAACCGTACTTACGCCGGGGCCAAAGGTATTTACCTCCTGATGAAGGCCTCCGAGTAATATCTTAATAACAAACATCCCCTCTTTAAAGGTATTCGGAACTTTGCCATAAATTCCAACCTATATTATCGCATATTTACAAGTCATTGTCAAGAGTTTCGGGCAAAAAAACCGCACTTTTTTGCGTATTTTTCCACATTTTTACCACAAAATTCCACAGTTCCGATTTGGGGTTGTGTGGTTTTGTGGTCTGCACAGCTTGAAAACTGTTGAATTTGAATATTTTCCACACTTTCCACATTTTTTTGTTGACTTTTTGTGTTTTTCATTCTATAATGACAGTAGCCATATCTTGGGCAAACAGCTTTTGCCCCTTTTACCACACGATTCCACAAAATACCCCAAGAAGGAGAACAACACGTGCTTACATCTGAACGCCAAAGACTGATCAAGGAAGAGGCCATGAAAACAGGCGAGGTATCGATTTCCGAGCTTGCCAAAAAATACAACGTATCGATCGAAACCATTCGTCGCGATATCAACTTTTTATCCGAGAAAAACCTTTTAAAAAAAGTGCGCGGAGGCGCCGTACCGATCCAGTTTGCCGTGCGTGAGGATACCTACGATATCCGCCACCGCAAGAACCACGCGGCCAAGGCCTCGATCGGCGATTTTATTGCCGCCAACCTCATTGAGGATAACGACACCATTGCCATTTCCAGCGGCAGCACCATGGAGATCCTTGCCGCCTCGATCACTGCAAGAAACGTATTGATCGTTACCAATTCTATTAAAATCGCTTCTATCCTGCAAAACCGTATGCGCCAAAATCTGATGTCGGGCGAGGTCATCATGCTCGGCGGCATTATCCGCGCGGACGAGCACTATACGGGCGGTACGCTTGCGGTGGATATGCTGAAAAAATTCACCTTTAACAAGGCTTTCCTAGGCATTTCCGCCATCAGCGGACGCGACGTGATGACCTCGAATATCGAAGAGGGTGTCATCATGTCGACCATGATCGACCACGCGCGCTTTTGCTGTGTGGCAGCCGACTCCAGCAAGTTTGAGGTGCGCTCAACCTATACCTTTGCGGATCTTGCCGAAATTGACGCCGTGGTGACCGAGGAAAATGCCGACATCGCCGAGGAAACGCTGAACCTGTTTGAGGCGAACAGCGTGACGGTCTACCGCGCACCCATGAAGGAAATTTAAACGTAGATATACTGCTTTAACAAGCTTAAAGCGCCGCTGAACGGTGCACAGCGCGCCTCTTTTCTCTCTAATGCTTTTTGCGCACCTTCTTCATTACCAATTCGTTACTAAATAAAAGCCTTTCACCTTGTTGCAAAGCGTCGCTTCAGCCTTAATTTCTGCATTTCGCCGAAAAGTTTACACCTTCTATTGACAGGTGACAACAAAAGGTGTATAATGCAAAGGTTAAACCATCGTTCAACAAGAAAGGAAGGTTGATATGAAGGATACGATCCTAAAGCTAAAAAAAGAAAAAAATGCAGTCATTTTGACGCACTACTACGCCCCCGCCGAGGCACAAGAGGTAGCCGACTACGTCGGTGATTCCTTTTATCTTGCAAAAATTGCCAAAAGCAGTACAGCAGATATCATCGTTTTCTGCGGCGTATCGTTTATGGGGCAGAGCGCCAAGCTCCTGAATCCCGACAAGAAGGTATTAATGCCGGATCTTACCGCCGACTGCCCGATGGCGCATATGGTGGCCCCGGGACTAATTCGGGAAATGCGCCAAAAATACGAGGATCTTGCGGTCGTTTGCTACGTCAATTCCACGGCGGATCTGAAGGCAGAGAGCGACGTTTGCGTCACCTCCTCCAACGCCATTAAGATCGTAAGAGCGTTGCCAAACAAGAACATCTTCTTTATCCCCGACAGAAATCTTGGACGGTATGTGGCATCGCAAATTCCCGAAAAAAATTTCATCATCAACGACGGATATTGCCCCATTCACGCCTCAATTACCAAGGAACAGCTTCTTCTGCAAAAGCAGCTGCATCCGAACGCCCCCATCCTCACGCATCCCGAATGCGAGCCCGAGCTGCTTGCCGTTTCCGATTTTATCGGAAGCACGTCAGAGATCATCAGCTATGCAACAAGCAGTCCTCTTAACGAATTTATTATTTGCACCGAGGAGGGCGTAGATCATCGGCTGATCGCAGACAACCCAACGAAAAGATTTTACTATCCCGTACCGCATCCGTGCTGCATGGATATGAAATTAAATACACTTTCCAACATTCTTTCCGTTCTTGAAAAAGAAGATAAAGAGGTATTGATCGATGATGCGGTTTCCGTGAACGCCGGAAGACCCCTTAATACAATGCTGGAATTGGGAAGGTAAAAAATGAAAACAGACATTGTCATCGTCGGCAGCGGCGTAGCGGGCTTATACTGCGCCCTCAATTTGCCGAAAGAAAAAAACATCATAATAGTGACAAAGAATATTGCGCGAAAGAGTGATTCCTATCTGGCGCAGGGCGGCATTTGTGTGTTGCGTGACGAAGAGGATTACGATTCCTTCTACGAGGATACAATGAAGGCGGGACATTATGAAAACAATCCCGATTCCGTACATATTATGATCCATTCCTCTCAGGAAGTCATCGCAGACCTGATTTCCTACGGGGTTCGCTTTGAGAAGGACGGTGAGGAATTTCTTTATACCCGCGAGGGCGCCCATTCCCATCAACGCATCCTTTTTCACGAGGACGAAACGGGCAAGGAGATCACCTCGCATCTTCTTGAAACGGCAAGAAAACGTAAAAATATCACCATCATTGAAAACTACACGATGGTTGATCTTATTTGTAATGAAAACGAATGCCATGGCATCATCGGACACGATGAAAGCGGCACTTATTCTGCCATCAAAGCCGACTACACCGTGCTGGCGACAGGCGGCATCGGCGGCATATTTGAGCATTCAACTAATTACAAGCACCTCACCGGCGATGCTATCGCCCTTGCCCTTAAATACGGCATTAAGCTACAGCATATCGATTATATTCAGATCCACCCCACAACGCTCTACACCGAGAAAGAGGGCAGCAGAGAGTTTCTCATTTCCGAATCTGTGCGTGGCGAGGGAGCGATCCTTCTCAACGCCAAGGGGGAGCGCTTTGTCAACGAGCTTTTACCCCGCGACATCGTGGCCAATGCCATCCTTGCACAGATGAAAAAGGAGGGCTCAAAGCACGTTTGGCTCTCAATGGCACCTATCCCCACGGAAGAAATCAAAACGCATTTTCCAAATATTTATCAGCGTTGCCTCGAGGAAGGCTACGACGCAACTAAGCAGCCTATCCCCGTTGTGCCCTCACAGCACTACTTTATGGGAGGCATTGACGTTGACAGATACAGCAAGACCTCGATGGAACGGCTATATGCAGCAGGCGAAACCGCCTGCAACGGCGTTCATGGCAGAAATCGTCTGGCAAGCAATTCCCTTCTTGAAAGCCTTGTGTTTGCCAAGCGTGCGGCACATCACATCAGCGATGGCTACACTGCACTGAAAAACGATGCCCACGTTGCCATAGACGCATCCAAATACCAAAACTACAAAGAAGAATACAAAGCCGCTGTTCTTGCGGCAATTGAAAAAGAGAGATTGAGCCATGAATAACATTACAATGAAGATGAACGCCGACGAGCTGATCCTGCAGGCTCTGCGCGAGGATATCACAAGTGAGGACATCACCACCAATTCCGTGATGCCGCACTATCAAGCAGGAGAGGTTGACCTGATCTGCAAGCAAGACGGCGTGATTGCCGGCCTTGAAGTATTCAAAAGAGTGTTTGAACTTCTTGACGCAAGCACCGAAACCGTTTTCTACTGCAAGGACGGTGATAACGTCAAAAAGGGCGAAAAAATCGGACTTGTCCGCGGGGACATCCGCGTGCTTCTCTCGGGTGAGCGGACTGCGCTGAATTTTTTGCAACGGATGAGCGGTATCGCGACCTACACAAGAGCCATTGCAGACCTGCTGAAGGGCTCAAAAACCAAGCTTCTTGACACAAGAAAGACAACACCCAACATGCGCATCTTTGAAAAATATTCGGTAAAGGTCGGCGGTGGCTATAACCACAGATATAACCTCAGCGACGGCATTCTTTTGAAGGATAACCACATCGGCGCTGCAGGCGGCGTTAAGGCGGCTGTCAAAATGGCCAAGGACTACGCACCGTTTGTGCGCAAGATCGAGGTTGAGGTCGAGAGCCTGGATATGCTGAAGGAAGCGCTGGAAGCGGGTGCTGACATTATTATGCTTGACAATATGTGCGTTGAGGATATGAAAACAGCAGTTGAGCTTTGTCGCGGCAAGGCGGAAACCGAGTGCAGCGGCAACGTAACCAGAGAAAATGTGGCAAAGCTAGTCGATATTGGCGTAGATTACATTTCCAGCGGTGCGCTGACGCATTCTTCCCCCATTCTTGACCTCTCGCTCAAAAATCTTCACGCCATATAAAAAACACAAAGGGGTGAACCAATGAAGTCCGACGAAAGAAGAACAAGCATAATAAATTTGCTGTTGACCGAAAAAAAGCCGATATCCGGCAATGAACTTTCGGAAAAGTACGGCGTATCACGACAGATCATTGTGCGCGACATTTCCATATTGAAGGAACAAGGAAATGATATCCTTGCCACAAACTCGGGGTACGTGATCCGTTCATCCCCCTTAAAGGAAAGAGTTTTCAAGGTATATCACACTACCGAACAAACCGCGGACGAGCTGCAAACCATCGTTGATCTCGGTGGGATCGTTGCTGACGTTTTCGTATGGCATAAAGCATACGGAAGGCTGGAGGCAACGTTGAATATTTCGTCTCGCTTACAGATCGATCAGTTTATTGAAAGTGTCAGAACGGGAAAATCCGTGGAGCTGATGCACATTACAGGGCGCTATCACTATCACACCGTTCGCGCTGAAAACGATGCTATTCTTGACCGTATCGCCACAATGCTTGAAGCAAAAAGCTATATTGCTCCGGGCAACTGAATGTGGCACGCTTAGCATATGGCAGTGACGATCTACCGCGCACCGATGAAGGATATTTAAGGCAGAATTTTGCAAAAATCACCCTAAAAAAATTTCAAACGCAAAAAAATAATCCCTCCGTCAGCATTGCCAACTCGCCTTGCGGCAAGCAGGTCACTTGCTTCGCAAGCTGCACTGGCAGCTCCCTTTGCACAAGGGGGCCTTTGACACAAGAACATTTTGCGCTGATTTTTATTTGTTTTCTGCTCATCGGCAAGCCTACACAGAACCCGCCACTATGGCGGGATTTGGTTATACAACAAAAAAAGGCGCGCCGCAGCGCGCCTTTTTTCATATCACGGCAATAAATTTTAAAGCTGTTCCCTCTTTAAAAGCGCTGCGAGCCGGTCCCCTAAGTTGCAGGTTCGCACCCACAGCTGCGATCTTGTGGGCAGTGATACCCTTTTGCAAGATCCCCTCCGCGGCGCTCCTGCCGCCGATATCGCCGTTCAGATCAATGAGAAACTGCTCAATGTACTTGTAAGCCGCCGTACCAAACGCCTTTTCCATCGAGGTGCGTACCTCTTTTGTGGTAAACGAGGTGTCATTTTGCTGGTCAGCAGAATTTCCCATATTGACAATATCGTTTGGATGTGCTATACTATTAGCGGGAGTTCCCACAATTGCGGGTTTGGCCGTTTCATCGGAGCCTTGTGCATCGGTGGATTGTGGGACTCCTTTTTTTATTTGGCTCTCGCCGATAAAAGCGGTCACCACATACAGTTTCTTTCGCGCCGTGTCTGCAACGGTTTGAATAACGTAATACGAATCCTTGCCTATAGCTTTTTCATACAAAATGGTGGGTGATAGCCGATTTTTGCGGCCATCAAAATACACATACGCATTCGAAAGACCAGCGTCCCTAATTTCATCGGCATTAAGCATAGC
>SVSV01000065.1 GCA_015064125.1 Oscillospiraceae bacterium | reverse complement strand
TTGTTCAATTTTCAAGGATCATTTCGTCGCCGACACTTTTGCGCCGACCTTTCAATTATACCACGGCTTTCCTCGCTTGTCAATACCTTTTTTGAACTTTTTTGAAGTTTTTTTGAGGTTTTTTCAGCTTTTTTGCGGTGGTTTTTAAATCATATCATAAACTAAGCGTTTTGTCAAGTAAATTTGCGGCTTTTTTACAAGAAAAATCAATAATTTTTTTCATGCCACAAAATATAGAAAAGCCCCTACTATATATAGATATAAAGGAAGACTTTGCAGGAGCGACAAACGTAAGGTGTGTGGAAATTTTCATTTAAAACAAAATTGCTTTTATCAGCTGCAATATGCCGTTCAAAAAAGCGACTTTGTAGCAACAAACATACCCTGTGATCCTTATATTCCCTGCTTTATCACATTCTGCAATTTGAAACACACCGTGATCTGACTCACCCACGCGCGGCGCTCCAACGAAACGCAAAAAGGCACCCACAAGGGGGTGCCTGCGTTTTGGTGGTGGAATCTTTAAGAAAATCGAACCACTCATGTCATAGCACGCTTGGGGTAATACAGGTGTTAAACCGTCTTTTTCGCTTTAGCGTGCCTACGCAGTAATGATAAAAGATATACTGTTTCATAAATTGCAAACGATACCGCAAGTACTACCGCACATTTAAGCATAAGATTTGGGAAGCTGAAGAACTTGGACAAAACAACTGCGACCGCCATATGAAATATGTAGACGTAAAAGGGGCCGTTCTTACCTACCCACTTATAGTAAAAACGACAATCCGCACGTTTTATGCCAACGAAGAACTGCAATAAAAACATTGCCGACAAAACACTGCTGACATACATTTCAAGCGAAATATTTTCTGTCCTTATGATTTTGTATTCGCTGACCTGTAAAAAATAGAAAAGCACACCAATGACTAAGTATATGTATTTATACCAGCTCCTTTTGTGGAAGTTGAATTTTGCCAAGGTAAAGCCCAAGGCAAAGTTTGGCAATCCAAAGAACCAGGCGTTGCGCGTATAGCGTATGGGCATATCCGTATCCTGAAAAAGATACATATAGCCTGCAAAAAAGAAATATATTGCATAACATGCAGGTATTATGATCTTGTAATAATGCAGCTTATTAAATTTCACAAGTCCATAGTGAATAAACGAAACGACAAACAGTGCTATCAAAAACCACAGCTGCGCACCCGTATAGGTTATAGGACGGTTGAGAAATACGAATTCAAGCAAAAAGTCCTCATAAAACAGGGTAGTAAAATAATAACCAACGCCGTGCCCCTCAACAAAACACATGATGAAATCGAAAACAATATAAATTAAGAAGCCGACTATCATATATTTCGCGGTACGCTTGATAAATGCTAATGATTTCTTTTCAAGACATGCAGCATCAGACGTGTAATTAAAATATCCGCTGATTATAAAGAACATTGGCACCGCCAATCGATAAAGAGGAAAATGCGAATAACTCTCTCCCGCCAAATGAATAGCTATAACAAGAAAGCAGAGAAAAAATTTAAAGAGGTCAAGATAGACGTTGCGACCTTTTGAGAATATTTCCATAGTAATCCCCCAAACATTGATTGCTGCAATTATACCATAAACGATATCTGTTTTCAAGAACAAAATAAAACAAACGAAACGTTTTCAAAGCAAAATGTAGAGTGCTCGATGGTTCAGCAAAAAGGAACCCCCACCGACAAGCGGTGGGGGTTGCCATCAAGGGCTCGTCTCCGTCGCCGCCTCGGCGACGGGGGAAGCACGCAACTGTGGGCGTGCTTCCATTGGTTCAAGCCGTGCTTGATGGTTCAGCAAAAAGGAACCCCCACCGACAAGCGGTGGGGGTTGCCATCAAGGGCTCGTCTCCGTCGCCTAGGCGGCGACGGGGGAAGCACGCAACTGTGGGCGTGCTTCCATTGGTTCAAGCCGTGCTCGATGGTTCAGCAAAAAGGAACCCCCACCGACAAGCGGTGGGGGTTCCTTTTTGGTGGGCCATCAAGGGCTCGAACCTTGGACCAACCGGTTATGAGCCGGTGGCTCTGACCAACTGAGCTAATGGCCCGCATACCTCATTATTATAGCGAGTACAAAGAGATTTGTCAAGGGGGGTGCCCGATTTATTTTAGAATAGCAATACTCGTACTATTTATAAAACTTTTTACCGCCTACACTATTCGCCCCATTTTGCACTTTTTGTTTGCTATACTGAAACAACAACCAGGAAAGGAGAAAAAAATGAAACGTTTTAAAACAGTGCTTGCCGCCCTACTACTGACAGCGCTACTAAGCACACTTGGGTGCGCGGCATTCACCCCCGAGCAAGCCACCGACGAAAACGCCACGCGCGTGGCCGACCTTGAAGCAGAGCTGAAGCAGGTAAAGGAAGAAAAATACGCAAACGAGCAAGCCTATCACCAAGAAATTGCCACGTTAAAGGAAGAAATTGAGCGCCTGAGTGCGGCGATCAAGCAGCCGACGCCCGAGGACGAAGCCAGCCTGATCTTTCACTACAAGCTTGAAAACGGGTCGGCAACGATCACAGGCTACGAGGGCACCGCAGCGCTGGTGCAGATCCCATCGATGCTCGATGGGCACCCCGTAAAAAAGATCGGCGAGCGCGCCTTTGAGGGCAATGAGGCCTTGGCCGCTGTAGTGGTGCCTGAGGGCGTGGGGGAGATCGATTGGTTTGCATTTTACAACTGTGTCGCGCTACAAGAGATTTCCCTGCCCTTAAGCATATCGCTGATCGGTCATGCCGTATTTGACGGCTGCCCCGACCTCACGGTCGTATGTGCGTCAGGCTCCTATGCCGAGGGGTATGCAAAAAGCTACGGTATTGCCGTGGTCAACAAATAATACATTACAGTTTTTAATTTCATAAACCGCATGATAAATAAAAAAGCAAGCACGGCGTGCTTGCTTTTTTATTTAATTTGAAAAATCAAACACAGCCTGACCGTTTTCAAGGCGCAGGGCGGCATCAAACGCCTTGCCCGACTTTTTGGAAACAAAGCCCTTGATCTTAGAGGTCTTTCCCTCTGCAAGCAGCAGTCGCATATTGGCTGCCGAGATCACGCGTCCGCAGATCGAGGTATTGACACGGAAGGCACATCCCTCCTTATAGCCCGTACAACCATAGCTGAATTTACCGCGCACCACAGGCTTACCGCACACGGGGCAAGGGCCGACCTGCTCGCCAAAAACGCCGATATCGGTATCCTGCTCGATGGGAAGATCCCTCTTGGCAAAGACCTCACGCACTTCAGCAGCAGCAAGCGCCACGCTCTCCTCCACGGTCATTTCGCCGCGGAACACACGCTTTAAGGCCTTGCCCATTTCACTTGTGCGGAATTTATCCATGCGGATCTCTAAGCGATCCAGGCTTTCGATCAGATATTCACCCCCTGGCAGGATCGTATAAACGTCCTTGGTGAGAGCAATATAACCGCTTTTACGGGCGTTATCGATAATGCCCGTTCGCGTAGCCTCAGTGCCAAGCTCAAGGCCCTCAAACACCGCCTTGTATTCCTCCGCATCATCACTTCCCACCGCGTCCTCGGCGGCGTTTTCAGCCGCAGCCTTTTCCTCACGGAAGGGATTTTTAAGATAGTTGTTCAGCGTTTCTATGGTGTAATGCTTCGGGGGTGTGGTTTCCTTTTCCTTGGGGGCAAACGCAACACTCACCACGTCACCCTTGGAAAGCTTCGGTAACACCTTATCCTTTTGCGTGGCATCGTCGTATTTCATCCAGCCGCGCTGAGTGATCACGAGCCCCTTTAACAAAAATTCCTCGATATCCCCCACCTTCACGGTGATCTCGGTGCGCTCGCCCGTGCAAGGCTCGGCGCAAAACACCGCGACAAAGCGACGAAAGACTGTGGCATAGACCATGTTTTCACGCTCACTGAGCTCACCCTTTTTGGGAATTTTATAGGTAGGCGTCAGGGCCGAGTGCGACTCTATCTTGCTGTCGTCAAAGATCTTGGGGCTATCCTTAAAGCAGACGTCATAGCCAAGATTTTTGCATTGCCCGAGGATTTTCCGCATCTTATCCTTTTCGGCGGTGGCAAGATATTCGGAATTGGTACGGGGGTAAGTGAGATACCCCTTTTCGTAAAGCGACTGAATGACGGCAAGGCTATCCGCCATTGACATTTTATATTTTTTACCAAGCACATTTTGCAGCTTAGAAAGCGAATAGAGCTTGCCCGGCTGCAGGGTATCCTTTTTGCGCTTCACAGCGCTGACAACGGCACCCGCTGCGTTCATGCTTTGGCAAAGCGCCAGAGCTCCCTCACGCCCCTTGGGAGTATCGTCAAATTTTTGCTTACTCGTCAGCTCCACGCACTCCCCGTTCGTTTCGGCGTTACTGTGAGGCACCAAATATTTACCGGGCACGAAATTGCGGATGGCCATATCGCGCTCGTAAATGGCGCGCACGATGGGAGCGATCACACGCCCCACGCGCAGGAGCGTACCGCATTTGATGGTAGCATAGCGCGTGAGATTCACGCCGTACAGCCAGTCGATATAGGTACGGGCAAAGCCCTCGTTGGCAAGGTTCTGATATGCCGCAGCATCGCCGAGATTTTGCAGGGCCTCGGCCACGGTCTCGGGGGTCTGGTCAGGCAGCCACAGGCGCTTTTGTACCTTCTCGGTCTTTAACGCGTGCGACACGCAAAGGCGCACGATGATCTCTCCCTCGCGATCGGCGTCGCCTGCGTTTACAATGGTATCAACGTCAGGGCGGTTACAAAGCGCGGCGATGATATTAAACTGCTTTTGCACACCGCTATCCACGCTTTTTTTATCATTGTCGCGTCTGAGCTCAAAGCGAAAGCTGTCAGGGATACAGGGGAGCTTATCAAGCGACCAGCGCGCACCCGATTCCCCGCCCACGTAGCTTTCGATATCGGCAAGTGAAAACAGATGCCCGAATGCCCACGTCACCAGATACCCACAGCCCTCAAGGTAACCGTCGCGACGGGTCATTTTACCGATGCCTGCGGCAATATTGCGCGCCAGACTCGGCTTTTCGGCAATGATCAAGATCATACCCTCACCTCCCCTTTTGATATACTTTATTTATTTTAACGCAAAACGCGAAAATAGTCAATCCATACTTGACATTTTATTTTGACAATCGTATAATAAACTTATCTCAAAGCGTAAAGGAGAGTTTGCTGTGAAAAAACGCAAGTTAGTTTTGATTTCCATGGATGCCATGGTTAAAGAGGATTTTGATTACCTGCTGACAAAGCCCTTTTTTAGATCCCTGTTTGAAAAGGGCAGCTGGATAAAAACCCTGCGCACTATTTACCCCTCGGTAACCTATCCCTGCCACGCCGCCATGCTTACGGGCTGCTACCCCGAAAAGACAGGCGTTTACAACAACGAGCTTGACGAATACCGCTCTAAGCTCTGGCACTGGTCGCGCGCCGATATCAAGGCAAAGACACTTGTTGATGCTGCAAAGGAGTGTGGCTACACCGTGGGTAACGTCTTCTGGCCCGTGATGAGCAACGACCCAAGCATTGACTATAACGTGCCCGAAAGCTGGTCGATGACCCCTGAGGAAAGCTTTAGTGAGGTAATGCGCAAGCACGGCGCCTCCGAGCAGGTATTACATGACATTATTGAGCCAAACCGCCACCTGATAGAGGGGCATCAAAGACATTCCCCCTACTGTGACGAGTTTGTATACTCCTGCGCTCGTGATATGATTTTAAAATACAACCCCGACATGCTGCTGGTGCACCCCTGCAACCTCGACAGCACACGTCACGGCCACGGCGTATTCAATGCCTACGTCACCGCCTCCCTTGACCTCACCTGCTATTGGATCGAGAAGATCGTGTGGGCGCTGAACGTAGTTGGCGAATGGGAAAACACCGACCTTGTCATCACCTCCGACCACGGCCAGATCGACATTCGCCGCACCTGCAACCCCAACCGCGTGCTGGAAAAGGCAGGTCTGATCACGCTTGATGAAAAGGGCAACGCCACCGATATGCGCGCTTACGTGCGCGGCGTTGGTACCTCTGCACAGGTATTTGTCACCGACAAGAGCGCCTACGACGAAACCTATCGCGTGCTGTGCGAAGCTGCCAAGAGCGGCCTTTACGGCTTTGAGCGCTGCTATACACGCGATGAGATCGCACAAAAGGAGCACCTTTCGGGCGCCTTTGACTTTGTGCTGGAGACCGACGGCTACACCTCGTTTGGCGACGGCATCGGCGAAGAATACTTTACCAACTTTGACACGACCGACTACCGCACGGGCCACGCCACGCACGGCCATCTGCCCGACAAGGGCCCTCAGCCCACCATGCTGCTGGTCGGCCCCGACTTTAAGGCAGGCGTGCAGATCGAGCGCCGTTGCACGCTCGATACCGCCCCCACGCTGGCACGCGTGCTTGGCGTTTCCCTGCCCGATGCCGACGGCACTGTGATCGAGGATATTCTCGCGTAATACAAAAGAGCAAGAACCGACGGTTCTTGCTCTTTTTCTGTTTTCCAATTTACTTCACACGAAGGGCGGCAACCGCCTCCCTGTCGGGGGTAACGGTGGCGCTCCAGTTGGTGTGGTAGATAACAAATCCGGGCTTGGCACCGGGGGTGCGCTTTAAATGCCTTACCAGCGTATAGTCGACCTCAGTCATGGGTGCGCCCTCAGCGGCTGAGAAAACAGCGGCGATCGAGGCGGCCTCGGTAAAGTCGGCGGCAGGCGGCTCTCCCTTGCCCTCCAGCAGCAGCACCACGTGTGAGCCGGGCATGTTTTTGGCATGGAACCAATAATCGTTTTTCGTGGCAATCTTGTGGGTGATATACTCGTTTTGCAGGTTATTTTTCCCGCACAGCACGCGATAGCCGCCCGACGTGCGGTATTCGGCAAACTGCGGCACAGGCGTGCCGCGCCCACGGCGCTCCACGCTCTTGACGCGTGAGGCGTAGCCGCTTTTTTGCAGCTCCTCACGGATCTCCAAAAGATCGGTTGGCGTTTCGGCGGTGAGCAAAGCCGTGTGCACGCTTTCAAGATAGGCAAGCTCAGCCTCACCAAGGGCGATCTGTTTGCCAAGCTCAACGCGCGCGGTCTTGCTTTTGGCGTATTTTTTATAGTAGCGCTGCGCGTTGGCCGTGGGTGACAGGCGCCCGTCAAGCATGACCTCAACCGTACCGAAGCTGCCGTCCTCACGGTAGTCCTCGTAATCGGTAAGCACTGCGCGCGTGGCACCGCGCGAGAGCTGATAGCAGTTTGCCACGATCAGGTCACCCATACGCTTATACATCTCGCCCTTGTCACATTCTGAAAGCTCGGCACGCTGCATCTCCAGCTTGTGCGAAATACGTGTGCGGGCATTGTTTAACAGGTGCAGGATATCCGTGGCACGTTGCCGCACGCGCGCCTCCCTGTCACGTGTACCAAACCACACGTCAAGCAGGGCCGAGGGGGATCCCTGCGTGCGATATTCCCCATATTGTGTCAGCGGCAAAAAAGCATATTCGCGCGGCACACCCGCATCGTCAAGGACAAGCGAGGGGGCAAAGCGCTTCTCCGTAATATCCCCCATCACGTCGGCAAAGACGCGATAGAGGGCGGCACCGTCAAGGGCGGTCAGGAGCGTATCGGTCGCACCGCTCACGCGGTATACGATCTCACGCGCCACCGTTGCGGAAATACCCTGAAAGGTGGCCGTGATCCACTTATCTGCAGGGCGCTCACCGCCCTGTGCCAAAAGCGCTGTAAACATCGCTTGTGTAACGCCGAGAGGATCGGTCTTGTCCTGTGGGGGCGGCAGCTCGTAGCGCATACCCGGCAGCACCTGCCTCTTGGTCGAGGTGGTGAAATCCACGGGGCGCAGCACGGCAAAGATCCTACCCTCCCCATCGGTAAAGATCAGATTGCTGTATTTTCCCATCATTTCCGCTACTAACCGACACTTGGTGGGAAAACCCATTTCGTCACGCGTATCCCATTCGAGCACCAAAACACGCTCAAACCCCTCCTGCCAGACACGTGCAAGGCGTGCACCCGACAGACGCTTTCGCAAAAGCATACAAAATTGCGGCGGGTTTTGGGGATTTTCAAGCGGGATCTCGGTAAAGCCGATACGGGGATTGGAGGAGCCTGCATTGATAAGAAGGCGCTTGCCGCCCTCAAAGGTGCGCATCTGCAGCACCACGGTATCACGCTCGGGCTGATAGATCTTTTCAACCGCCGCACCGATGGCGCTCTTTTCTATTTCCGCTGCAACGGCAGCAAGAAACCCTGCGTCAAATGCCATAGCTTACCTCCTTGTAAGATTTTTTGAAGGGATCAGCCGAAAAACTGCTGATCCACCTCGTCAAGCGAGGGGAATACGTAGTCGGGGCGGTCCTTTTCGGCAGCATTTTCCACATCCTCGGACGTGGTCTCGCCAGACAGCACCAGAACGGCCGTCACGCCGTGGCGCTTGCCAACGGCAATATCGGTATAAAGACGGTCACCGAAAATGCACATCTGCTCACACGAGAAGCCCGTGGCCTCGCAGATCATCTCAATGGTCTCACGGTAGGGCTTGCCGAAATACGTGGGGGTCTTGCCCGTAGAGGCCGTGACAAACGCGGCAATGGCACCGCTATCGGGAATAAAGCCCGTTTCCGTGGGGCAGTTAAAATCAGGGTGTGTGGAAAGATACTCTGCCCCGCCGCGCACCAGTCGGCAGGCATTATCCAGCTTTTCATAGGTAAGAGTGGTATCAAAGCTGGTCACCACGATATCGGCACTTGCCTCCTTGCCCGTCAGCATCGGGATCTTGTTTTCGCGGAAATTTTCCACCAGCTCATCTGTGCCGACAAGATATACGCTCTAGCC
>SVSV01000064.1 GCA_015064125.1 Oscillospiraceae bacterium | reverse complement strand
CTGATATAATTTGGAATCATTTTCCGCTTTACCTGCCCGAATACATGACGAGGTTGCAATTTGTTTCCGGCAATGACCCTGAAACGATTTCGGTTACTGTAAAGGTGATTGATGAGGCTAATGGAGAACTTCTTTATGTGGCTGTATGGCCTAAAGATAAAATTGATTTTGACTTTATTGACGGTGAGTTTGCAAATTGAATTTGCTAATATCACACAAAATTAAGGTTCAAAATTGTTGGGGTAACTCAAAACAAAAACCCGCCCTTGTGGCGGGTTTTTGTTTTGCCCTGCCAGGGCTCGAGCCAGCGATATCGTGCAGCATAAAGGAGCCGAGCCTAGCGAGGTGACGGGCAATGTTTTTGCTTGCAAAAACTTGCCATATGGCGAAGCTATATAGGTTAATAGCGCGTAGCGCGTCATGATGTCACGTTTCCCAATATCAGGAACCAGTGACAGCGGCTTAAGCTTTATTATTTTGCTGTTTTTTATCTTGACAATCGATATGTGGTATGCTATAATAGTCCAAACATATCAATAAAAGGAGTGTTTCAATGAAAATCAATTTAAAAAGCAACGGCTTTTTGAAGCACGCCGAGCTCTTTCAAAAGGCGGTTTGTGATAGAATTACCGCTGAATTTACAAAAGGGGGAATGGCTGTTGAATTGCAGATCGATAAAACTATCCCCGACAAAGAGAGCTTTTTGATCCGCGGTGAGGGTGAGAGCTGGACTGTCATAGGCTCGGATGAGCTTGGCCTATATTTTGGTATCGGCAAGTTTTTACATACTGCAAAATGGGATGAATACAGCTTTATTCCCAAGGCAACAAACGGTGTTGTAGCTCCCGATTGCCGGTTCAGGGCCATGTATTTTGCAACGCATTTTTACAATTTTTATCATGCAGGAACGGCACAGGCTCTTAAGGAGTACGTTGACGATATGCTTTTGTGGGGATATAATACGATCCTTGGTATTATTCCCGTTATCACGTTGAATGAGGAGGATCCGAACTTTTCTTTAGAGGTTGACAGGGTCAAACGGATCTTCAATGCGGCAAAAGAGCGCGGTATGCGCACAGGAATTCTTATTTGTGCAAACCAAGGCTTCATGGATGCCCCCGCAGAGCTGAGCAGTGAGCTTCCTGACGATTTGTCCTTTAGAGGTGACCTTGGAAGAAATATTTGTATTTCCAAGCCGGGGGGCCTTTCGTATATGCGTCGCGTTTGGCAAAAAATGCTGCAAGCCTTCAAGCAGGAAGGACTTGAATATATTGTCACTTGGCCCTATGACGAGGGTGGCTGCGGCTGCAAGGATTGCCGCCCGTGGGGTGCCCGTGGATATTTGAACGCTTGTATTGAGCTGCGTAAGGAAGCGCTTAGTCTATACCCGAATGCAAGCTTTATCGTATCTACCTGGGCCTTTGACGTGCCCGAAAATGAAGGAGAATATGAAGGTCTTTATCAGCGTCTTACAGGCGATATGAGCTGGGTAGATTTTCTGATGGTTGATGCGCACCGCGAATATCCCAGATATCCGCTGGAGCACAAGCTCATCAAGCCTATCGTCAATTTCCCTGAGATCAGCATGTGGGCCCTTAGCCCGTGGGGCGGATATGGTGCGAATCCCTTGCCGGAGAGATTTCAGCGAATTTGGAATGAATCGAAGCATATTCTTGACGGCGGTCTTCCTTATTCCGAAGGCATTTATGAGGATATTTCCAAGATCCAGTTCGCGGGATATTATTGGTGCAAGGAGCGCCCGTGGACGGATATCCTCGCGGAATATATCAATTATGAGTGTTCCTCCGATGCCACGGTTATAACGGATGCTTTGGAGCTGATGAGATCAATTGAGATCAACCACACAAGATGTGCAAGGCCAAATCTTTTGCAGCCCCAAATGGACGTGGCAGAGAAAGCGAAGGAGCTGGCAGAAAAAATCGACTCAAAATTGTCTGATAAGAGAAAAAATTCCTGGAGATGGCGTATCCTTTATATGCGCGCTATCTTAGACTACAAGCGTTACAAGGCATATATGGCGTGTCCCGAAAGCGCCGATACGCCGATCGCATCGATGGCCTACGGCTCAGATCTGCTTGTTTGTGATGAGCAGGCACAGAACTTTTTCCGCGAGCTGATCAAATACTATCACTGTGTGCCGCCGAATGGCAAAAACACGTGGACCTATCCCCCGCTTGGCGGCTCAAGCGCGCGCAGTAAAACGCTGGTCCCTGACAGAAGAGATCAGGCGAAAAAGAGTGGAAAGAACGCTGTAAAGGAAAACGAAGGTTGAGTACCGTAGGACGTGATCGAATTACCATAAAGCGTTTCTAAATGAAATTGTTGACATAAGGACGGTAACGGTATGAGGAAAATGCGCATTTCTTCCTTGAATACGCATGCGTACCCAAGATGGGATATTTCGGAGTTTATCAGACAAGGGTTGTTTTTTAATAAAAAGGTGGGATTTGACGGCGTGTTTCACTTTGAAGTGGGGGGCGGTAAGCTTTCTGCCTCTATGCGTGCGACTTACGCCAAGTATTCTGTACAGGCCGCCGACGAGCTGATGGCGATGATCGAGTGAGGGGAGCATGGAGGATATCAAAAAAGAGAAGATCTCTTATGAGCGCGTGGGTGAAATTTTGTGTGCGCGTCTGCGGCGTGAGGGCAGAATGCTGGGTATTGGGTGTGGTGTAGAGATCTTTTTGCTTGTGAACTTAGTGCTGTGCTGCGCTCATCTTGAGTGGCATCCTGTGGCGGTAGTCTTAACGGTCTTTACAGCGGCTTTTGTATCGGTGATTCTTATTTTTTGGCTTACGTGCTATCGTAAGGCGTCGGTACTGTTAAAAAATGGGCATTACCGCGTTGTACGTGATACCTTGTCGCACATTGTACCCGATTGTCGCTCTTGCTTTGCGGATATGAATTACAAGATGCTGCTGCGCGGAAACTTTTTTGGCCGCAGATATCTCACAGAGGTGTGGTTTCAGACTTATGGCTGTGTGCGCGTCGCCCCGGTGGCTCTGCGCTATTCCCTTGCGGGAGAGCTGTATTATTTGGTCGTTACCAATGAGGCTCCGTATGAGGTGCTGTATTTCTTCGACGCGAAGTACTATGAGCTGAAGGAGAATGCCCCGATGTTGCTTTGACGGCGCCTTTTAGTCCGGCTAATAATAAGCGCTTTTGAATAAAAAAGGGTCGCAACGGCAATGCCGTTGCGACCCTTTTTGTTTTAAAATTAAAGCTTTACCTCAGCGCTGTTCTCGCCGTAGATGATACGCTCGCCCTCGGCATTGAGTGTGTCAAGGAAGGCGAGATATTCGTCCTTAGAGGCGAAAAGGGGCGTGAAATCGGCAAGGATCTGCTTGGCGCGTGCGGCACCGTCCTTCAGCAGCAGGTGAAGCATAGCAAGCTGTACCTGTGCCGAGCCCACGGCTGCGGCATCGGGGTCGGCAATCCGGTAATCGGCGCCGTGCCCTGTACCCGTGCAGCCGCCGGCATAGGGGTGAACGACGGGCATGATCGAGGAAAGGTCGCCCATGTCGGTGCAGCCCGAGCTGGTGGTGTGTTTGATTTTAAGATCCTTCTCAGGCATTACGGCGTTCATGGCGTCAAGAGCCAGCTGCATCATGCCGGGATCGTTGACCAGGGGGGCGTAGCCGGGGATATCAATGATTTCCACGTTGGCACCAAGTGAGAGTGCGGCGCCCGTGAGGGCTCTGTTCAGCTTTTTGTTTGCGTTGACGATCGCATCAAAGGTCTTGCCGCGTACGTAGCTTTCAAGGCGTACTTCGGCAGGAACGGCATTGACCATATCACCGCCGTGCGTGACGATCGGGTGGAAGCGAATGACGTCCTCCTCCTTGAAGGTTTCGCGCACTGCATTGGCGGCATTGATGCCGCAGGTGGTGGCGTAAAGTGCGTTGACGCCCTCCCAGGGAGCGCCGCCTGCATGCGCGGATCTACCCTTGTAAATGATATTTTTTGCGATGCAGCCGATCGAGCCGTCGGTCACAGCAAAGTCCTCACCCGTATGAAGCATAAAGGCCATATCCACACCGTCAAAGTAGCCGCGACGCAAAAACTCGGGCTTGCCACCAAAATATTTGATCGTACCCTTGGCGCGCAGCTCCTTGCGGTATTCAATTTCCAACAGCTCCTCGGCAGGTACGGCACAAAGCCTGATCCTGCCCGAGAGGCCGTCTAAAACGTGGGGCTCCTTCAGTGCGGCCGCAAGACCAAGAAGCGCGGCACACTGGGCATGATGTCCGCAGGAATGGGCGGCACCTGTTTCCTTATCTGCTTCGGGGTGGGTGGGACAAATGACCGAGTCAAGCTCGCCAAGCACCAGTACCTCAGGGCCCTCGCGGCCCGTGTCGATCACGGTATAAAAGCCCGTGATGCCTTCAGCATAGGTGAGGGTATAGCCAAGGCGCTCAAACTCTTTGGCAAGATAGGCATTGGTTTTGACCTCACGATAGCCTGTTTCGGGGTTTTGCCAGATATGACGCTCAGCGGTGAGAATCAGGTCGCGGTGCTTTTGCACGGCATTTTTTAATTGCTCCATGGTGGACTCCTTCTCTGTTTTCATTGTGATTTTTGGGCGGCAAGCGCTTGGTTATGCAGCGTTTTTCGCTCTTCCTTTACAATATCGTAAAGCTCCTCTGTGGCAAGGCGTGCCTTGGTGGCAAAATCTCCTTTACCCTGTGGAAAGCAATAATAAAGTACGCGATTATTGCCGATCGAGATGACGTCGCCGATCTCGTACCAGTTGAAATCCGCATTGAGGGTGTAGGAAAGAATGGGATCTTGTCCGTATTCAAGCTTACCCCCGCATCCCACGAGATGGAAGCCCGCGCGCGAGTGCGTGAGGCGCCCCTCACCCACGCGGTACAGGCATTTGGCATCGGTCAAGAGATAAATATCCACGTCAAGGTCAAGCAGATATTCGTTTTTCAGCAGCTCCTGCCGCACCGCGCGGCGTTGCCAGGCAACCCAGTCGGGCACGTGTGAAAAATACCCCTCGCCCTCGTGCGGTATAAGGGCGCCGCATTCGTCCAGCTCCCATACCTTACCGCAGGCGTGGCACGTCAGTGTGGTGCCGCGGCCCTCGGTTTGCCCCTCAGCTTTGCAATGTGGGCATTTATAAAGCAGTCGGTTGAGGTGATCTGCGCGGAAGGGCTCGTTGATCCTTACGCGATTTTCCTGCTGCCAACGGAAATGGTCAAAGGAGAATTGCGTCTTGATGATTGCATTGATCTCCTCGGCAGAAAGGGCCTTGATCTCATCGGGTGAGAGCAGATATTCCATTTCAGCACTGACGTCTACGTGTCGCAGCTGCAAATTGTTGTAAAGCGGGTCGCGCGCAAAGGCGCCAAAGGCGCGGATCATCACCACGGGTACACCCAATAGCTTGATGCATTTGCCAAGGCTGTCGGGCAGTCTTGTGGCGGTACCGTCGAGGGAATAGCCTGCCTCAGGAAACATCAGGACCGAGCTTTTGAGCTTTTTGGTAGCATAGATCATGTCGCGCACCAGGGCAATGTCCGCCACGAACTTATTGGTGGGGATACATCCCAGCTGTCGCATCAGCCAACGCTTGCCGACGAAGCCGTCTGTGGTGCAAACGATATTATAGGGGCGCGAGGAAAGCATACGTGCGGCGATCTTGAGGTCGGTGAAGCTTGAATGGTTCATAAGGAACAAGGCGCCCTCGCGCTTACCAAGGCGCTCCATGCCGATTTTTTTGTATTTGAAGTGCGTGTGCATCAGCGTGGGCGCAGAAACGACACGCAAGAGCCAACGCCAGAAAAAACGCTGCTTTAAGGGCTTTTTGTGTGGCGGCGCGTGCGCTGCGATCACCGCTTCAAAGTCCTTTTCTTTGATTTTTATCTTCATATACGTACTCCGGATGTATAATGGGGCTCATCGGTCAAGCACATTCCGTTCAAGGGCGCCGAGAAAGCCCGTGGCGACGAATAAGAGAAGGGCTTCCATGCGCATCCCTCTGTCTTAAAAGTATAGCACATTTTATAATACTTGTAAAGGATTAGGGCACAAAATTTGTTTTTTGTATGCGTGGCGTAAAAGGTGACATAATAGAAGTGTTACGTTTGAAAGCGAGGTGGGGGCGGTGCATTTCCAAGGCTTTTTTTCGCGCGTGCGGCGTGAATGGCAATTTTACGTGTGCGGGGCGCTGGCGGTGCTGTGTGCCGCGGTCTTTGCGTGGATCCTGCACGCGCGCACGCTTCCGATGGCTGAGGGGTGGTATACCTATTACGCCTCGTGTATTCATCAAGGGCAGCTGCCTTACCGTGATTTTGAGTACCTGTATCCGCCCTTTTATATTTATTTTATCGCACTTTTCGTGCGCGTGTTCGGGTATGAGTTGATTTATCTGCGGCGTCTTGGCGTGGTGATCTTTGCCCTTATTGCGTGGGCGCTTTATGGGGCTCTCACAACGGTCCTTGGCAAAAGGCGCGCGGTCGGCGCATTTTTTGCGGTGCTGGCGGCGGTCTTTTACATGCAAGCTGAGGTCGTGCAGATCTTTTACGATTATGTGCGCGTGATGGATCTTTTCAATATCCTTGGCGTGTGGAGCCTTTTGCAGGCTGTGCGTACGCTCAGCGAGGGGGGATCTGCCAAAAAAGCGCTCATACGGTGTGGGTTTTTCCTGGGGGTGCTATTACAGATCAAGCAAAACACGGGCCTTATCATGATCGCTTTTTCGGTGGCGTTATGGGTGTTTTTGGCTATTTGGAGAAGACGGGGCTGCAAGCGCACGGTGCTTGAGGTGTGCTGTTTGCTGCTGCCCCTGCTGGCGGTGATGGCAGTGGTACTGATGGCATTGGCGATAACGGGGTCGCTTTCGGCATACCTTGATATGACCTGGGGGCGTGCGGCGGGTGCCAAGGGCGGGCTTTTTGCCTTGCTGTTTGGTTGGCTCCTGCACAATTGGGGAGCCTTGCTTGGTGCGTTGCCCGTGGCGCTCGTGCTGCTTTTGCTTCTCGTTGTAGGGCACGTAACGGTAGGGCGTGCGCGACCCGTGGGGCAGGTGCGTGGCGTTGGCGCCGTCATAGCATTGGCGGGTGGAGCGCTTTTTCTTGCGGTGCTGCTGCTCTTTTGTCTGTCGGGTAAGCTTACGGCCGCCGTTTTGCCCCGATATGCACTTTCGGCTTATGCTGTTTTTCTCACCGTTACGCCACTTTTTGTTGTTTTAGGCGTGTTGGGCATCAAGGATATGGTGCAGCATAGGGAAAGGCTTTTTCCGTATCTGCCGTTTTTTGTACTGTCGGGCGCCTACGTGGCTACCTCCTTTGCCTGTGCCAATTCGGGTGGGCTTGCCGACGGGCAGGCTTACCTTGGCATCGCTTTTCTGGCGCTGGCCTTTTGGGGGATGGCCCATGCGGTTTGTGCATGCGTCAAGGGGCGTTGGCGTGCTTGGATCGGCCGCGCTTTGCGTGTGCTTCCTGCCTTGCTTTGCTTGCTGCTTGCGTTGCAGTCGGCGGGTAAAAAGATGCTTGACACGTATAATTGGTGGGGCATGACCGAGAGCGCATACTGGCAAGCGACCGAGCACTCTGAGGTGCCGTTGCTGCGCGGATTGCGCCTTTCCCCCGAAACGGCGGCACTGTATGGGGGGGTGGTGGCGGCAGTCTGCGAAAACGTGCCCGAGGGGGAGCCCATTTATTGCTTTGCGCATATTCCGATCTTTTATACCCTTTGCGCGCGCCCCGACCCCGGGGTGACGGCGAAGGTGCAGTGGTTTGACGTCGCAAGCGACGCGGCGGTGCTTTGCGACGCAGCGGTGCTCTGCAAAAATCCGCCCCGTGCCATTTTGCTTTATCATACGGCCCCTTATGCTTACGAGGCGCACGAGAGCTCGTTTCGCGCGGGCAATATATCGGGCATGCGGCAAATGCGCGACTTTTTACTTGATTTTGTGGCGGAACGGGGCTACGTTCATTACGGCGATTTTGAGGCACACGGCAACCGTCTTTCCTTATATATTCTGCCGTTAAACAAATAAAAAGCCCCATAACGGGGCTTTTTATTTTGGGATTATTCGCCGTCCATCATCGTGCGGATGCGGTTTGCGGCGTCAAAGGCGCGCTTAAGGAACGCTTCGGGGGTGTAGTCCTTGTAGAAGGCGGGATTCTGCCAGACCTCCAGCGTCAAGCACCCCTGGTAGTTGTAACGCTTCATCAGCTCTACCCCGCGGTTGAAGTCAAACTTGCCGTCGAAGGGAAGAATGTGAAGGTCCTCCCAGAATACGGCGTTGTTATCCTCTAAGTGTGTGCAAATGAGCTTGTCGCCAAACAGTGTCATAAATTCAATGTCGGGCGTGGCGCACAGCTGGTGGCCGGTATCCCAGCAGAAGCCAACGTTGTCGGCTTTTTTGAAATCGTGAAGCGCCCAAGCGATATTATAAATATATTTCTGATTTTCAAAGGCAATGTTGATATTTCTTTGGGCGGCATATTCCACGAGCCTCGTGTATCTTGCGCGGCCGATGTCGGTAATGGTGGGGGGGTTGCCGCCCGAGGAAAGGTGAATGACCACGGTGGGGGCACCAAAGGCCACACAGCAATCAATAGAGTCGGTGAGGTCACGGTACGTATCCTCGGCAGCCGCGTTATCGAGCCACATATTGTTAATGGTGTTGAAGGGGGCGTGGAGCTGGTCAAAGGTAAGGCCTGCATTCAGCACGGCCTCGGCGGTATCCTTCATTTTTTCGGGGGTGGTTGAATCAAGCAGGATCTTTGTAAAGCCCACGCTCTTGATCGTCTTGGCGGCTTCCTTTGCGGAAAGGCCGGATGCGGCATATAAGCTGATACCAATATCTCTCATAGTTAACTCCTTGTTTTGTGATAAAGATGCGTAATACACGCCTGCGGCGGAAATTACAGCCTCATTGTAGCACTTTTACTTTGACAATGCAAGTGAAATTGTGAAAAAAATGCTTTTTTTTCAAAAAGCGCATTTTTCTCTTGCAAATGGGTCAAATATTTGATATAATAACAAGGTAAGCCGTAAAATAAGGCCATACCAGCCGGGGGAGTAGCGGGGCCCTGCACCTGAAATCCGCTATACGCAGGG
>SVSV01000063.1 GCA_015064125.1 Oscillospiraceae bacterium | reverse complement strand
GCTGACAGCTCCCTTTGCACAAGGGAGCCTTTCACATAAATCCTTCGTTCACCCTTTGTTTGCTTCCACTCATCGGCAATAGCCTCTTTTCAACCACGCGACTATCGCGTGGTTTTCGTTTTACAAACACCCGTGACAAGCTAAAGCCTGTCACGGGCGCGCTCATGTTCGCTTTAAAGCCTGCCTCACCTGCAACCGATCAGAGAAAAACTGCTTCTTGCCGCACACGAGCTGCGTATCCTCTCTTGGCTTGCCGAGGATCAGCAGTGTATCACCCGCCTGCATATCCGCAACAGCCGCCTCGATCGCGGCCGCACGCGAAGGACAAACACGGTATGCAGCGCTGTTATAATAGTCCCCCACGATCTCCTCGGCAATTTTTTGCGGGGACTCCGCATCTGCATCGTCAGCCGTCAACCATACGAAATCGGCATACGTGAACGCCGCCTCGCCAAGCGGCACGCGACGTTCAGCGGCGCGGCCGCCAACAGCACCAAGTAAGACCGAGAGTCTGGCATCCGTAACACTGCGCAGGGCACGCAAGGCTGTGGCAAGCGCATCACCCTCATAAGCTGCATCAAGATAGATCCTTTTACCGTCTTCGGCAAACAGACATTCCAATCTGCCCTTGGGGGCGGCATACGGCATGGCTTGCGCGATCTCGGTAGGCGAAGCCCCTACCGCCAAGGCAAGCGCAGCAGCGGCAATGGCGTTTTTATATGCAAAATCTCCCACGACGGGGTAGAAAAGCTCGATTTCCTCACCAAGAAGATCGACCGTGAGCGTCACACCGTCATGCCCCTGACGGCGCACCTCGCGCAAGGCGATCTCACCACCGACGCCGTAACGCACCACGCGTCCTCGCGCCGTCAGCTCCGCACAGTCACACGGCAAGAGGGTAAGTGCGGCCGTGCTATCAAGCAGCGCTTGCTTTGCGGCACGGTAAGCAGCCTCGTCCGCATGAACCGTACCGATATGATACGGTGCGTAATCCGTGAGCAAAACAGCGGTAAACGGTATTGAAAAATGCGCCTTTTGTGCCAGCATATACGAAGAAAATTCCACCACGGCAAATTCAGCCCTTTCACGGTGGGCAAGGCGCAAAAAGCGCCACACGTCTGTCACGTCAGGGGCACGGTTCCCCGATGCCACAAAGCCTTCACCACACGTTATACCGTCAGTGCTCAGCGTTGCCACACGCTTACCCGCACGGCGCAAAAGTGCCGCGAACGTATCGACCACAGAGGTCTTGCCGTGCGTCCCCGTGATGCCGATCACAGTCACGTCGCGCACGGGCTTACCGTAGCATTTTGCGGCAAGCACGGCTGCAGCCTGCTCGGGTGAAGGCGTATAATATTCCGCTGCGTCGGGCGGCAGATCCATCACGCGTGAGCCAACGAAAACACGGCAACCGCGGCTATACGCAGCCATCGCACCGCTGTGCCCATCGCCAAACACTGTTTTGAGGGCAATGTATACCGTATCCGTGCTTGCCCTATCGGGAGTCGTCACAATATCCTTGATTTTCAGATCATAGGTGTGAAGGGCGCCCTTGCGGCGCGTGAGATCAAGATCACCAAACAGTTTGTCAACTCTCAAAAGCGCTTTCCTCCTAAAATGTCACTTGCCGCACGCAAAATGAATTTTTCCTCAAGCAGGGTGCGATTACGCTGCACAAAGCTATGATAGGCCTCGTCACATTCGATCAAGAGCGGCAAACGGAAGCCGCATTCGTCACAAAGGGAGCCAAGCACCGCCAGCATCACCTCGTCGCCAAGTGTGGCAGGTGCAAAAACCAATTTCACGTCGGGTAAAAAACGCAGCGTGAGGGCACGTTTGCCCGTCAGAACGGTACAGGGAGCACCGTACTCCTTTCCCATACGGCGCACGCAAGCGTGCCCCTCGGTATTGGAGCCGAGAATCACGGGGAACAAACAATCGCCGAGTATTTCGTTAATTTGCATAGCCTCACCTCGTTTCCTATCGCACAAAGCAACCGCAGCTGTGCGACTATCATTATTATACTCCATCACGGGGCATAAAACAAGCGAATTTTGGCGTTTTTAAAAATTCTATTGCAAGTGACGGACTTTTTAGGTATAATGGAAAAAAGAAAGGGGGCGAGCGCTTGAAAAAGGAAAACATTCTGCATATTTTTTCGCGTATGCCAAATCTTGAGACCGAACGGCTTTTGTTGCGCCCCTTGCGTGTGGCCGATACGGACGATATGTATGCTTATGCCAAAGACCCCGAGGTCACACGCTATCTGTTGTGGCGCCCACATCCGAATCCACAGCACACGCGCAGCTATCTTGAGTATCTCGCAGGACGCTACCGCATCGGCATGCACTATGAATGGGCCGTTATTTTAAAGGAAGAAAAACGCATGATCGGCACGTGCGGCTTCGTTACGATAGATTGCGCAAACCGCCGCGCTGAGGTGGGCTACGTTTTAAACCCCGACTACCGCGGACGCGGCATTATGCCCGAGGCCCTCACACGCGTTTTGCGCTTTGGCTTTGATATGCTGGGGCTGCACCGCATCGAAGCACGCTTTATGATCGGCAACGACGCCTCGCTGCGCGTGATGGAAAAGGTGGGAATGCGCTATGAGGGCATTGCCCGTGACGCCATGCTTGTCAAGGGCGTATACCGTGACATCGGCACAGCCGCCATTCTGCAAAAAGAATTTCACCCTGAATAATCGCCGCCCGTGAGGGCTATACTCCTCCTTGCAAGCTTTGCAAGGAGGTTTTTTATGGCAAGCTATACCAAACAGGGTGTCAGTGTAGAAGCACTGAAGGGCACCAAAACCGAGCAAAATCTACACACTGCCCTCTCGGGCGAATCCCAAGCGTACCTGCGCTACAAATGGTTTGAGAAAAAAGCAAAGAACGACGGCTACGTGGAGATTTCCCAGCTCTTCCGCGACACCGCCGCCAACGAAATGGAGCATGCCGAGCTGTGGTTCCGCTATCTTGGCGGTTACAGCTCAACGGAGCGCAATCTTGATGCGGCGGTGGGCGGTGAGCATTTTGAATGGGCGACCATGTACGCGGAATTTGCCGCCGATGCACGCCGAGAGGGGTTTGACGTGATCGCCGACTTGTTTGAACGCATCGGCAGCATTGAAAAGCAGCACGAGGAGAATTATCAAAAGAAATTAACGGACCTGAAAAACGGTACCGTGTTCACCTCTGCCTCCCCCACCACGCGCTGGATCTGCCTCAATTGCGGCTATATCGTAACGGCTCAGCAGCCGCCTGCCGTATGCCCCGCCTGCCAGCATCCGCAGGGCTATTTTGCCAAAAAGCAGGACAACTGAAAAAAGGGGCTGCGTCATTTACGCAGTCCCTGCGCAAAAAAGCCGACGGTAGGCTTTTTTGACGCGCGGAATTTGCAATTTTTGCCTGCAAAACAGGCAAAAATTGCGGTGTTTAGCCGCAAAGCAAAAACGACGGGGGTGAGTACCAAATGCATTTTTGCATTTGACTCACCCCCTTTGATCTTTATTTTGCTTATATCGCTTATCTGTCCTTGATCGCGTCAACGGGCTTCTTACGAGCTATACCGTTTACGGGCAGGAAGGAGGCAAGCGCAGCCACCACGATGCTGACGCCCAGCATAATGGCAACCTGCAATGCACCAAACGACAGGAGCGTGATGTTGATGCCCGAATTTCTCATGTAGTAATTGAGCACCAGCACAGCCGCGACGGAGGTAGCAACTGCCAGCAGGAAGTTGATCAGTGCAATGATAAACGCCTCACTGAAGAAGATCTTAAATACGTCAGAGGAACGGGCGCCCACAGCACGCAGGATACCGATCTCGCGCTTCTTGTAGGAGATCGAGGTGCTGATAAAGTTCATCAGCAGAAGTGCCGAGAAGAGTGCAAGGCCAAGGCCCACCCATACGAACACCTGAGCCAGAACCTCGATGATCTCGTTAAAGTTACCAAGCGTATACATAACAGCGTTCTGCATCTCGAACAGGAAGTCCGTGGTATGCTCATCGGAATACGAAAGCTCAACCAGCTTTTGAATGACATCGGCGTCACCCGCACTGATGGGTGCCAGCGCAAAGGCGTAGCTGCCCGGCGTATGCTCTATACGCTCCTCCGTGTAATCAGGGACGAAGCTGTCGCCGTGCATATTCTTCTCTTGCTCACTCTTCCAGGTGGTAAACTCCTCATAAACAGCATCGCTGATGACCATGTCATCGCCCTCAGTGTTTTCGGTGATAAAGAAGCCCACGACCTTATGCTCACTGTAATCGGTCTTCAGCTCTTTGGTTTCCGATCCTTCACCCCACGTCGAGATCTCCAGCTGGTACAGCAGGCCGTTGACCACCGTAAAGATATCTGCCATCGTCTGGTTGGTGAGTGCCAGATACATATTCATAGCACCCTCGTAGAGCGCTACGCGCGTACCGCCGAATCTGGAGGTGCTGTTCACGTATTCCCAACGGTACATATCAGTCAGACGGGACAGACGCTCACTGTCGCTGAGATCGCGCCATTCGCTGAGCTTGCCGTCCATATGGTCATTGACATATTTATTCACAAAAGCAGGCAACGGGTCGGTTCCGTTTACCTTGTGGTAGTTCTGCGACTCAAAATAGCCCGACAGCAAAATGCCGGAATATCTTTCAAGCACGGTAGAATAGCTCAGCGGCTGTCCATTGTAATCAAACAGCCTTGTCAGTTGATCGATACCGTATCCGCTCATATCGCCGGAAACACCAAACATAGTAAGAACAGCATTTTTCACCACAGTATTGCTCCAGAGGGAGCTGATAACGTCCTTATACGTGAGCAGATCCTTACCCGTAGGCACGTAAGGGGACTCATCCCAGCTCCACTTCTCTTTCCAATACTGCTCAGCAGTGTTCCAATACGTACCGTATTCATTATCTGCGTCCTGCTTAACGATCGCCTCAAGTGTGGGGTCCTGTGCAAACGCGTCCGCAATATACTTGTCACGGTATGCCATTTTAGCAGCCATTACAATGTTATAGCTCCCCTTATAATCGGCAAGCGTAGACCCCACAATGGGTGTCACGGCTGTTTCAAACGCCGTCAGCTTATCGTTAGAGATCGTCATCTCCACACCGGGCAAGAACTCGCCGTTCGTCAGCTTAGTGTAAGAAAGCAGCATTTCATCAGCAGCAAGAGTTTCACGCGCGGCGCCGTCAAAGGTCACCTTATCAAGCTGAGGCAACAGCGAGCTGCCGCCCACACGCTGGATCCACATATTGACGAAAGCGGGATTATCGCCCGCTACCTCGGGGGGCCTGTAAACGCTCAGATAAAGCGAGCTGTTAAAGCCACTCATATGCTCGCCAAGGGAAGAGCTGCCATAATTCATACCCATCATAGCCGTCATCTCAGCAATGTCGTCTGCGTGAGCAAAGGCCATACCGTGGAAGCCGAAATCGCGCTCATAACCGACTTCTCTTTCCAGGAACATGTCCATCAAGCTGGGCTCCTCCTGCGGTGCCGAGGACTGGTGCTGGTCGTTTGCAACGGGCATCAGATTCTGATAGCGGTCGTAATTAAAGTTGGTATTCAGCACACCGACGATCGTCAACGTATAAGCATTCGAATCCGTCAGAGTAGACCAACCGATATTGCGGATCGAAATAGTCTTGCCGATCATGCCCTCAGCGGTAACGTTCTGGCCCTCGATCGTGGTGGTGCCGTCAGTATAGCCGTATTGCTGCAGCTGACGCAGGAAGAACTCGGTAATGACGACCTCGCCCTTGTTGGCGCGCCACGTGCCCGCGATCAGCTGATATTCAGCAGGCAATTCATTCTGCTCAATATCAACAAGGCCGGCAATACGCCCCGAGAACACCGAGTTATCCTCGTATTGCTTAAAGGTATGCTTCATGTCAAAGTTCTGACTGCCACCGTATGTATCTACACGGTCATAGCCCGTAAATACAGGCAGGAAATTAAGGCCGGTCAGTTCCTTGAGCTTCGTCAAGTCCTCGTCGTTCATGGCATGCGATTCGTGCCAGCTGTACATATCACCGTCGTCATACTTGGTGGTACGACGCACGCCCATCGTCATAGCGGCAGAGCGGATCTCGGTGTCGATGATCGACTGCGTGGCGGCATGCACCTTTTCGTAAGCGGCCATGGAGCTTGACAGACCGAACATTGCAAAGGAAATAAAGGACAACAGGATCGTCATCGCCAGACGGAACTTCTTGTGCTTCAAGCCCGAAGCGCCCATCTTGACGGCGTTTTTCATGGGAAGCCTTGAACGAATGAATTTAGAATCGCCCTTTTCGTACTTTTTGGTCTTAATATCCTTTTCGGGCTGCGTGCCCTCAAACACAGTCGTAGACCCGTCCTTGGAGATGCCTGCGGCAGAGCGCAGCTCCTCATTCACGCGCCCGTCACCCGACAAAATAATATCGCCGTTTGCCTTGGCAAGGTAGGCGTTGATCATATCAAGGTCAGCGGTGGTCAGCTTATAGCCGCTTTCAATGCGCAAAATGCTGTCATTGATAGCGTGCAGGCCATCGGAAAGCTTAGTGGCATGACGCTCGTGCTTGGTGACGTCCTCGATGATCTTACCGTCGGCCAACTCCACGATACGGTCGGCATAGCGCTCAGCAAAATCACGGTCGTGCGATACGATGAGCACAAGCTTGGTCTTGGAAAGCTCCTTCAGGGTATCAAAGATCTGCTTACCCGTATTGGAGTCAAGTGCACCCGTCGGCTCGTCGGCCATAATGATCTGCGGCTCCTTGACCAGCGCACGTGCGATTGCCACGCGCTGCTTCTGACCGCCCGACAGTTCGTTGGGCTTACGGTGCGCATAATTTAAAAGGTCGACCGAGGTCAGGATCTCGTTGATCTTTTCCTCCGTAGCCTTTTTGCCCTGCAATTCAAGCGCAAGGCCAATATTAGCGCCCACCGTAAAGTCGTCAAGGACGTTATACTCCTGGAAAATAAAGCCAATGAACGTATTACGGTATGCGTCGAAATCCGAGCCGACAAAATCGTTTGACGATTTGCCCTTGATGATAAATTCACCGTCATCGTAGCTGTCAAGGCCACCCATCACGTTCAAAAGCGTGGATTTACCCGAGCCCGATTTACCGAGAATGAACACCATGCCCGATTCAGGGAAGCTGATGCTGACATTATCTAACGCCTTGACCTCTTCTCCGGTCTTGGAGCGATAGATCTTTGTCACGTTACGTATCTCAAGCATTGAGGATACCTCCTTTGTTAGATTGATTTGATTATATATCATTTTTTAGAGTATTGCAATACTTTAGGGCAAATTTTATCACTTTGTACAAAAAAAGCCGCCCTATCAAAGATAGGGCGGCTTCGGCTTGTATCGCATCAAACGAAGAAGTTTACGATCGAATACACAAGCAAAAATGCAATGATCACAGGCAGCGCGTAGGTCATATAGTAGGTGATCCAGCGCGGCATTTTCAGACCCTCTCCTGCATTCAGCTCCTCAGTAAAGCTCTTGCGGCCCCAACCCCAGCGTGTGGTGCAGAACAGCACGTACAACAAGCTGCCCAGCGGCAACAGGACGTTAGAAACCACAAAATCCTCCATGTCGATGAAATCCTTACCGATCACACCGACAATACCGCTCCAGATATTGCAGCCGAAAATGGCAGGGAGCGTGAGCACAAGGAAAAGTCCCACGTTGATCAGCGCGATCGTCATACGGTTCAGCTTGGTAAGCTCAAGCCAAAACGACATGATATTTTCAAACACCGCAATGACAGTAGAAAGCGCTGCAAAGAGCAAAAACAGGAAGAACAGGGTACCGATGATACGACCGGCGACAGGACCCATAGAATTGAAGATGCCCGCCAGGGTCGTAAACAGGAATCCGGCACCCGCCTGCTCAGCACCGATGGTGCCACCGGGATTAAAGGTGAAGAAGGCGGGGAAAATGATAAGGCCTGCGGAAACCGCCACGAAGGTATCAAGACCCGTAATAGTAATTGCCTCACCCAAGAGCGAGCGCTTTTTGTCGATATAGCTGCCAAAAATGGCAATAGAGCCGATACCGACCGAGAGGGTGAAAAAGGCCTGCCCCATCGCGGCGGTGACGATTTCACCAAGACGTCCCTGCTTGATCGGCTCAACCGAAGGCACAAGATAGAACTTCAAGCCCTCTGCCGCACCATCCATGGTAAAGGCATAAATGGCAAGCCCGAGGATCAGTGCAAACAATGCCAGCATCATCACCTTCGTGATACGCTCCACGCCCTTTTGCAGGCCAAGCGAGCAAACGGCAAAACCGATCAGCACAATAATAGCCGTAGTAAGGATCAGCAGCCAGGGCTTACCGAGCGTGCCCCCGAAAAAGGTCCCGAGTGCGGCCGTATCGGCACCGTAATTCATCACCTCGCCACCGGACAGAAACTGCCAGAAGTAAATCAGCATCCAGCCGGCAATAACTGTGTAAAACATCATCAGCATATAGTTGCCGACGATACCGAGATACTTCATCAGATGCCATTTCTGCCCGGGCCTTTCCATCACCTCAAACGAGGAGGCGATGCTACGCTGGCTGGCGCGGCCGACCGCAAGCTCGCAGCACATCACGGGAATACCGAGCACGAGCAAAAATGCAAGATAGATCAGCACGAACAGCGCACCACCGTAGGCACCCGTAATGATCGGGAAACGGTACACATTACCAAGACCAATGGCACAGCCCGCAGAGATCAGCAGAAAGCCAAGACGCGAGCCAAATTTTTCTCTTTGTTCCATAAAACAGTCCTCTTTTCATTACTGTCCCGAATCAGGACATACCCATTATATACGACAAAACTCCAAATGTCAATCCAAACTTGCCATTTCTGTATTTTTCTTGGCAGTTTTTATAAGGCGAAGGCAAACCACAGACGCCAACAGTGGGAACAGTGCACCCACCAGCATACCAAGGCGCATGCCGCATTGCTCAGTACTGAGGCCGAGGCGTCCCGCTACGTCGATCATGGTAGGCGAAAGCATCGCAGCATCGGTAATAGCACCCAACAGCTGCGGCCCCACCGAGGCACCGAGGTCACCCCCCGAGGCCATCATGGCATATAAAAATACGCCGCCAGACGGTATGCGTTTTTCTGCCAGCAAAAGGCACCCGGGCCAAAGCATCGATACACAGAAGCCCGTCAGCGCACAAGCAACAAGACCGATCAGCGGCAGCGGCGAGAGGGCTGCTGCCAATAGCA
>SVSV01000062.1 GCA_015064125.1 Oscillospiraceae bacterium | reverse complement strand
CAAGGCGCACGTCGGCGCGCAGAAGCCCCTCGGCAAGATCGACCTCGCGCTCACCCGATTTGGTCTTCTTCATCACGGGCAAGGGCCCTTGCAGGGCCTCACGCACACACGCGGCCAGCGCCGCGTCGGCACCGTCCGTTACTACGGTATATTCATATTCGGCAAAGGCAATATCGGCAAATTTACGCACGGCGGGATAAACAGCCGTGACCGAAAGCTCGTCTGTGAGCTCTGCATTCACGCGCGCCAGCACCTCACTCTCGGACATATCGCGCTCAATGCGGATATCAAGAAGCTCGCAAACGCTCTCCGAGCCCACGGGCAGCGGTAGCCCGAACACCATTTTGATATGGGGATTAAAGCCCTTGGTATACCAAAGAGGCAGCCCTGCCCTCACCAGCACACGGCTGAAGGTGCGCTGCAGATCAAGATGGGAGATATATTGCAGGTTGCCAAGCTTATGAAAGCGAAGGCGCAGGGTGCGCGGCGCCTCCAGCATCGGCAGGGTAAATTTTACGTCGTTGTTTTTCATTGCGTGACACCCCCCTTACAGTCAGGACAAGGGGTACGCAGCCCCCCCAGACGATTGGCGCCGCACCCCGAGCAGGCCTCGCGGCAGGAGGGGGTGGTCGCGGCGGCATACGCCTTTTCGCGCTCGCGCCTGAAGAAGGACTTGCTGACGCCGATATCGATCACGTCCCAGGGCAGGATCTCGTCAAGCCCCATTTGACGGTTGGCAAAGAACGCAGGGTCGATGCCGCACGCACGGAAGACGTCAAGCCACTTGTCGTAATCAAAGAACTCATCCCACGCATCAAAGCAAAAGCCGCGCCTGACGGCCAGCAGCAGCGCCTTACCAAGCGTGCGGTTGCCGCGTGCCAGCACCGCCTCTATATGGCTGACGCGGGCATCGTGGTGCGTGTAGCGCACCTTGCGGTCGGTGATTTTTTCATAAAGATATTCCTGCTTTTCCCTGAGGACCTCCATGGTATCCTGCGCCTCCCACTGGAAGGGCGTAAAGGGCTTGGGAATAAAGCAGGATACGCTGATGGTGACCTGTGGCGAGCGTCCCTTCGGGCGCCCCTCGGTCTGATAATACTCGTGCACCACACGCTGACTGAGAGTAGCGATCCCCTCGATATCGGCGGCAGTTTCGGTGGGCAGGCCGTTCATAAAATAAAGCTTGACGTTGGTCTTGCCGCCTGCAAATGCCACACGTGTGGCACGCAGCAGATCCTCCTCGGTGACGTTCTTGTTGATCACGTCACGCAGGCGTTGGGTGCCCGCCTCAGGGGCAAACGTAAGCGAGGAGGTGCGCACCGAGGCGATGCGGTCCATCAGCTCACGGCTGAAGCTGTCCACGCGCAGCGACGGCAAGGAAAGGCTGACCATGTTCCGATCGGTCCAATCAAGCAGCTCGCGCGTTAAGGGCTCAAGCTCGGTGTAATCACTGATAGACAGCGAGGTAAGAGAGATCTCCTCATAGCCCGTGTTGTCATACAGGCACCGTGCCTGACGGTTCAATACCTCGTGCGTTTTTTCGCGCACGGGACGGTAGATCATGCCCGCCTGACAGAAGCGACAGCCGCGGATACAGCCGCGATAGACCTCCAGCATGATGCGGTCGTGCACGGCCTCGATATAGGGCATGACGGGCTTTTCGGGGAAAAAGGCCTTGTCCATATCGGCAATGATGCACTTTTGCACCTGTCTTGGCACGTCGTCGTATTTGGGGGTGATGGCGGCAATGGTGCCGTCTGCGTGATAGCTGACGTCGTAAAGGGAGGGCACGTAAATGCCCTTGATGGTGGCCGCCGCACGGTGCAGGAACGCGGCACGCGTATAGGTGCCCTCCTGCCGCATGCTGATATAGAGCTTGGTGAATTCCACGAGATTATCCTCGCCCTCACCGATCGAAAAGCAATCAAAAAAGTCGGCCACGGGCTCGGGGTTATAGGCACAGGGACCACCGCCGATGACGATGGGCATATCCTCGCCGCGCTCACTTGCAAGCAGCGGAATATCCGAGAGGGCAAGCACCTGCAATGCCGTGGTATAGCACATCTCGTATTGCAAAGTAATGCCGAGAATATCAAAATCCTTCACGGGGTCACCCGACTCGTGCGCCCAAAGCGGCACACCGTACTCGCGCATTTTTTGCTGCATATCGACCCACGGGGCAAACACCCGCTCACACCAGATATCCTCCTCCCTGTTCAGGCACCCGTAAAGGATGCGCATGCCGAGGTTGGACATACCGATCTCATAGGTATCGGGAAAGCAAAAGGCAAAGCGTGCCTTGACGGCAGCCTTATCCTTGTGTATGGCACCGTATTCTCCGCCCGCATAACGCCCGGGCTTTTCTACGGTCTTTAAAAGCGATCTAATCTTTTCGTTCATACTAAATTTCCTTGTTTTAACACTATCATTCCATTTCGCCCTTTTCGCGCAGCGTAAAGTAGGCACTCATGGCGTGTGCGCCGCTCCACAAAAAGGCATAAAGAGCTACGGCAAAGGCAGGCACCGTGTCAAGCACACCGAGGAAGGTGAACACAGCGGCAAGGCCTGCACCCAGCACCAGCGAAAGCACCTGCCACGCGCGCCCAAGGCGCACGGCACGGCGGATACGGCGGCACGTGACAAAGGTATGCGCTGCCTCACGGGCAGAGCCGACCGCCACCACGGTGGCATCGACACGCTCGGCCGTAAGGTCACTTTCAGCGGCCAGCGGCTTTATCACGCAGGGCGCCCGATCAGCATCGGCAAAGATCTCCTGCAGGAGCTCGTCGTGTATACCCGGGTCCGCTGAGCGGATAACAAGGCGTACGCCCTCGCCCTCAAGCGCCTCAGCCAGCGTCTGCATGCCGACCTCGGGGCGGTAACGGGCAATAAACAGGGCCGTCAGGCGGTTGCCGATGGCAACGCAGAGCATGCTGCGGCGGATCTCCTCATAGCGGCCGTCCTTTTTGGGGCTGACGTGAATACCGTAGCGCTGCAAATAGCTGACGTCACCCAAAAGCACGGAGGTCCTTCGCTCACCCGAGATCACGGCGGCAACACCGCGCGCCGACACGTCGGTCAGCGTCACCGCGTCAAGCGGCAGGCGTGCCTCCTCGGGCACCTCGACGGTCGGGGCGAGAGGGCTGCCCAGCTTATCAAGCAGGGCGCGGATCATCAGTGTAGCCTCCCGTGCGTCACACCCCTTGACAAGCTCAAACTGCTCGTGCGGCATCTGCTTGAAGCAGGCGCTGTCTGGCAGAACAAGCTCAACGCTCCCCTCGCATTCATACACGGCCTGCTCGCCAATGATCGCGCCGCGGCGCCCAAGGCAAAGGCAGGTGCCGCAAAACATCGGCAAGGAGGTCAGCAAGACCGAAACGGCAGGCACAGAGAGCAAAAAACAGACAAAGGCAATATGTACGGCATCGGCAAGACTCCTGCCCAGCACCGTCGCCAGGAGCGCGAGGGCCACCGAAAGCGCCGACAGCAGCAGCAGCTGGGCGCCGAGCGCGTGCTGATGGTTGGTCCTTTTTCTCGTATTGGCAAAATAATCGCGGATAAAGCCGACGGGGCGTACGTACCACACGCGCGTATGCTTTTCGTTTTCAAACAGGCGCTCGCGTGCGCTTCCCTCCTTGCCACCCACCGAAACACGGGGCAGCAGCGCATATTTCTGCTGCTTGGAGGACACCACACGGAAGGCCGAAAATTCACGGTACCAGTTAAAGAACTGAGAAAGCGATAACAGACAAAGGTGTGCCATTGCGGGCGATAAAAAGAGCGTCATGGCGCCCTCAAGCGGCACGAAAAAGAGCACTACGTGGTAGCAAAACGTCACCAGCACCACCACAGCGCAGATCGAATTATCATTGGGGGTAAGGCACAGGAGCTGCCACATGCCATCGATCAGATGGCGGCGCAGCAGAAACACGCC
Source organism: Oscillospiraceae bacterium (assembly GCA_015064125.1). Classification (GTDB taxonomy): domain Bacteria; phylum Bacillota; class Clostridia; order Oscillospirales; family CAG-272; genus Firm-07. The sequence goes on along the minus strand of SVSV01000062.1, from coordinate 6,047 downwards.
CACCAAAAAGAGCAGCAATCCCACCGCCAGATACAGGGGCTCGTGCATCGCACCCGCCGTTTCACCAAAGAAGGAGCGGATCGCGCCCACGCGCTCAAACATAAACAGCACGAGCAGCAAAAACGCCATGATCGTCAAGGTTATGATATGTGCGCGGCGCTGCTTGGCATAAAATTTGGAAAGCCCGATGTCGTGGGCATGGGCGGTATATTCGTATTTTTGCTTGTGACGGCGATGCGCCGAGCGGCGCTCTATCTTGCCGTTGAGGCGGCGCTCGTGATAGGCCTTGATCTTCTCAAATCCGATCACCTCACCAAGCTCCTCCTCGTAATCGAGGTCGACCAGCAGCTCAAGCTCCTGCTCACTCTGCTCAAACTGTCGCTCAAAGGCGAGCTGATCAGCCGAGCGACGGACCAGCCGCGGGCGCGGCAGAACACCGTCACGCCGTCTTCTTACCGAAAAGGCGGAAAACAGCGGCGTCTGCCCCTCACTCTCGCTTGCATCGGGTGCAGGCTCGGCTGTGCTGTCAGCAGAGGCCGACTGTGCGTCGTCGGCATCGGGGGCGGTAACACGCTGCCCCTTGGCAAGCGCCTCCTCGTCGGGAAGCACCAGCGCCTGGCCACCTAACGTGACCGTCGGTGCGTCGCCGTCGGGTGCGTCATACACGGGCGCCTCGGCCATCGGCACGTCGGGTGCCGACGTATCGTCGCCGACTGCCGGCGCTACCGACTCCGCCGCCGCGGCAGAAAGCCAGGCGTTACCCGCAAGCCCCTGACCCTGACCGAAAATATCACTCAAAAGCTGCTCAACGGTGACCCCCGCATTTTCATCAGCCTTGCGTGCCATTTTCTCGCGCATGGCACGGCCGCGCAAGCCGCGGCGGCGTGAAGCATGGAGAAAATCCATGCCGTGCGGGTCCTCTTCACGTGCAGCCGTATCCCTATCAGCAGCGATCTCACGGACGGCAGGCGTGACCGCAGGAGCACCCTGCCCGCTTGAAGCGGCGTTATCCCCGACCGCAGGCGATAGCTCCTGCGCAGCAGGTACAGACGCCTGTACGGCAGGCGCGACTTCTTTTACATCAGGCGCGACTTCTTCTACAGCAGGTGCGGCTTTTTCCACAACAGGTGCGGCTTTTTCTACAGCAGGTGTGGCTTTTTCCACAACAGGTGCGGCTTTTTCTACAGCAGGTGCGGCTTTTTCCACAACAGGTGCCTCGCTTTCCATGGCGGGCGCTACCGCAAGAGCAGGTGCCTGTGCTGCAGGGGCGCTCCCCTGCGCATCCCGTGCAAGACCCAGCACCTCCTCAACGACCTGTGCATTCTTATCCCTTGACACACGCCATTTTGGGGTGGGTGTGCCGCGATCCTTCTGTGCGGCGGCGGGCACCACGGAAATGCCTCTTTGCGGTGCAAAGTACGGCGCACGTCCAACGGGCGTTTGCTGCCAGTAAAGGCTATCCTCGGCCTCACTCGCCAGCGCGGCGGCGCGCTTTTTCTTTTCTTCTCTTGCCGTGCTGTCAAGGGGGGCGGGCGCCTGCATATGGGAGATGCGATCAAAACGCGGTATGCGCAAACGCTTTTTGCGCTTTGGCGATGCCTGCGCGACAGCAACCTCTACCTCGGCCTCTACGACCTCAAGGGGCGCATCGTCCTCGATCAGCGGGATCTCCGCCCCGTCCGCGGTCACCTCGGGCGCCTCAACGGGCGCTTCCTCTATTACAGATAAGGCTTCCTTAGCAGGCTCCGCATCCTCCTGCACCAACGCCTCAACGGGCGGCTCCTCCGCCCCGTCCGCGGTCACCTCGGGCGCCTCAACGGGCGCTTCCTCTATTACAGATAAGGCTTCCTTAGCAGGCTCCGCATCCTCCTGCGTCAGCACCTCAACGGGTGCGTCGGCAGGGGCGCTCTCGGCAGTGATGCCACGGTCGGCCTCTAACTGTGCACGCAGCTGCTGCATCACGAGATCGGCCTCCGAAAAATCGGTCCTTTTTTCCTCTGCCATCAGAATTTACGCCTCCTTTGCTTTCATTTTTGACCTTGTCAAGATCGGCCCTTGCGCTGCTGATACGCCGCCTCACACAGCAAAACGGCGGCAGCCGTCGATACGTTAAAGGAATTCACCTTGCCGTACATCGGGATAGACACGATAAAATCGCTTTTTTTACGCACCAGCTCCGATACGCCCGCGCCCTCACTGCCAAGCACGATGGCAACAGGCAGATCCATATCGGTGTGTCTGAAATCGCTGCCCCCTGCCTCGGCGGCAAAGATCCAGAGCCCTGCCTCCTTCAGCTTTTCTACGGTAGCGGCGATATTGGTGACCTTGGCGATCGCCAAGTGCTCGATGGCACCTGCTGATGCCTTTGTGACCACGGGGGTAAGCCCCACGGCATGGCGCTTGGGAATAATAAGGCCGTGCGCACCGCACCCCTCCGCACAGCGGATCACGGCACCGAGATTATGCGGGTCGGCAATGCCGTCAGCGATCACCACAAGCGGCTTTTCACCGCGCGCGGCGGCGATCTCCAGGATCTGCTCCACCGACACGTATTCCTTTTCGGCCGCCATGGCGATAATGCCCTGATGGGGCACGTGACCTGCCAGCATATCAAGCTTGCGGCGTTCGGTCTCCACCACGGGAATACCGCGCGCGATCGCCTCACCGACCAGGGGCACCAGTGCCCCCTCGCGCTCACCGCTTTGCACCAGCAGCTTATCAACGGCGCGTCCCGATCTCAGCAGCTCACGCACGGCGTTGCGGCCAATGACAGCGCCACCCTCCGTCTGTGCTGCGTCGTTCCCTCCGACACGTGCCGCCCCACGCGGCGCGCGGGTGGGGGCGCCGCGTGAGGCGCCCTGCCTTGCTTCAAAATTTTCGCGCTTTTTCTTACCCATATGTTCCTTTTGCATCGTCCTAACCTCGCATATCGAGCGCGCACTCCTGCGCGCATTTTATCTTTTAAAGTTAATTATAACATACAAATGCGCTTTTGTACACCCTTTTTTGAGATTTCCCCGGCATAAATACGGGCTTTTTTGCAAAACATAACCTCATCAAGCACAAAATGAAGCAAAAAGGAGCATTGCCATGAGCAAACCGTTTATCAAAAAAATCACCGCCAGAGAAATTCTTGACTCGCGCGGTAATCCTACCGTTGAGGCCACCGTGGTGGTGGGTGAGGGGGCCGTGGGACAGGCTGCCGTGCCCTCGGGCGCTTCAAGGGGCAGCTTTGAGGCACACGAGCGCCGTGACAGGGACGATACCCGTTATCGCGGCCTTGGCACAAAAGGGGCGGTCGAGGCCATCAAGGGCGAGATCGCCACGGCACTCACGGGCACCAACGCTGCCGAGCAAGGTGAGGTCGACCGCCGCCTTATCGCGCTTGACGGCACCGAAAACAAGCACCGTTTGGGGGCTAACGCCCTATTGGCGGTATCCCTCGCCACCGCGCGCGCTGCCGCCGCCTTTTACCGCATGCCCCTGTTCCGCTATCTTGGCGGCGCGGTTGCCACCGTGCTGCCCGTGCCCATGATGAACGTCCTCAACGGCGGCGCGCACGCCGCCAACAACGTCGATATCCAGGAATTTATGATCGTGCCCGTGGGCGCCCCCTCGTTTGCCGAGGCTCTGCGCTGGGGGAGCGAGATCTATCACGCACTGGGTACGCTTTTAAAAAAGCAAGGGCTTGCCACCACCGTCGGGGACGAGGGCGGCTTTGCCCCTGACCTCTCCGACGACGAAGCGGCGCTTGCGCTGCTGCGCGAGTCGATCTTCGCCGCAGGCTATGACGATGCACGCGTGAAGATCGCCCTTGACGTGGCGGCAAGCGAATGGCGATCGGGCGAGGGCTACCGCCTGCCCAAGCGCGGCACCACGCACACAAGCGAGGAATTGGTGGCAAAATGGTGCGATTTTGCAGAGCGTTACCCCATTATTTCGATCGAAGACGGGCTTGGCGAGGATGATTTTGCAGGCACGCGGGCCCTCACGGATGCCCTCGGCTCACGCTTGATGCTGGTGGGTGACGATCTGTTTGTGACCAACGAGAGGCGTCTGCAGCTCGGGATCGCGGCGGGGGCGGCCAACAGCATTTTGATCAAGCCCAATCAGATCGGGACCCTCACGGAAACGCTTACCGTCATTGCCGCCGCCAAGCGCGCGGGCTACCGTCACATTCTGTCGCATCGCTCGGGCGAGACCGAGGATACCACCATTGCCGACCTTGCCGTGGCAACGGGGGCACCCTTTATCAAATCAGGCGCCCCTGCACGCGCGGAGCGCGTGGCAAAGTATAACCGCTTGCTGCGCATCGAGGGGGCGCTCGGCCGTGGAAGCTACGCGGGGCTTTATTTGTAAGCAAAAGAGCCGCTGTTCATGCACAGCGGCTCTTTTGAAAGCAGTCAAGACCTGCTTGATATGCTTATTTGCGCTCCTTAAGCTCCTTCAATTCGGCCAGGAACGTATCAAGATCCTTAAACTCACGGTATACCGATGCAAAGCGCACGTAGGCAACGTCATCGCGCTCCTTGAGCTTTTTCATGATCATTTCGCCAAGCTCGCGCGAGGTGATCTCCTGCACCAGCGAATTTTGCAGCTCCGCCTCGATCTCACTGGCGATCTCCTCGCCGTTGATGGGACGCTTCTGGCAAGCCTTCATAATGCCTGAAAGGATCTTCGAACGGTCAAAAAGCTCCTTTGCTCCGCTCTTTTTGACCACTAAGATCTGCATGGACTCGATCACCTCAAAGGTGGTAAAGCGTTTCTGACAGCAAAGACACTCACGACGGCGGCGAATGCTGTTCCCCTCCTCGATGGGACGGGAATCAATGACCTTACTATCCTGAAAACCGCAATTGGGACACTTCATTTCGGTTCCTTGCGCTACACGCGCGCCTTTCTTTAAAAATATAGCGACATTATAACACAAAAGATGCGATTTGTAAAGTATATTTTAACAAAAAATGCCAAAAAGACTGCCATTATCTCTCACTTTTCTCGCATAAAAGGTCTGAAATGACGTCACTGACGTGACAGGGCGACACCGCACCCCCCGCAAGCGCCTCAAAGAGCGCCACGGCCTGCGCCGCGCCGCACCCGAGGGAGGCGGTGATGCACTTGGCATTCTCTTGCGTGACGTTCACAGCATAAATACCCGAATGAGGTATAAAAACAAGCGTGTAGGAGGTTTGCCTGTCCCCTATGTGCGTATCGCGTTTTTCTAAAACAACGGGCGCGCTTTGACGCTTGTGAAAAAAACGAGCTTTCATTTCACTGATTTCCTTTTCATTGTCAGAAATTGTGCCGTCCTTCTACTATATCGCCCCGAAAGGCCCGTATTCTTGTGATATTCCTGCCGTTTTCAGGCATTTTTGTGCAATATCACCACAAAAAAGTGCTTCGACACCCCGCCAATGGCGGATGCGACAGGAGTTTATACACTTTTTTTCCAAAATGATACGGCTGATATGCAGATCGCACACCGCCTCATCAAAAAACTGTATACCCTGCCAAAGCCTTGCAAAAGCGGAAAAAATTTTACATTGCGCCGAAAAAGCGCATATTATATAATAAAATAGCCCCGATACCGTGTCGCGGCGAAAAATATTCATTTTGGAAAGAATTGTATAAATATGAGAAAAAAAGAATATAAAAAGGCCGTGCTGCGGCGCTGGCGCGCACGGGCAGCCGATCTGATGCTATGGGTCTCCCTGCCCCTTGTCTTACTGGTGCTGTGCGGCATTTTGTTTTTGGTGCAGCAGGCGGGCACGCTGACCGCCGCCGAGGCCGCCTATTACGGGGCACTGCTTGAATACCCTGCAGCAGGCATCGCCATTGCCACTGTGACCGCCCTGCTGCTCCGATATCACCACAAAAAGCTACATAGGAAATAAGAGGATACAAAAAAAGAGAGCTTCGGTTGAACTGCCCCAAATTGTGCGGACAGCACAAAAAAGAGTCCTAAAGTAGAAATATTCAATTTTCAAGCAACAAACTGGCATCGTTTTTCAAGCGGTGTCAGTTTTGTTTTTAATTGGATACGTTCG
>SVSV01000061.1 GCA_015064125.1 Oscillospiraceae bacterium | reverse complement strand
GAAATGAAGGTTGAAATTTGCTCTAAATGTCATCCGTTCTTCACCGGCAAGCAAAAGCTGGTTGATGCGGGCGGTCGTGTTGATAGATTCAACAGAAGACTCCAGGCAAAGAAATAATCGTTTCATTTCACGCAGCCATGCAGCAGCATGGCGGTTCAGGGGGCAGGGTTTCTGCCCCTTTTTTCTATTTTAAAGCGAGGTGAGTGGAGTGGCAGAGAAAAGTGAAATTGTCGCAGGTGTACGCGCGGCGCTCGTCAGTGTTGTCGTGCGCGGTACCGCACAGGAGGCGGAGGTCAGCCTTGACGAGCTTGAGCGGCTGCTGGATACTGCAGGCGGTGTGACGGTGTTTAAGATGCTTCAAAACAAAGAAGCACCCGATGTGCGCACCTATCTTGGAAGTGGCAAGGTGGCTGAGCTTGCGTATTACTGTGCACGCAATGAGGTTTCGTTGGTGGTCTTTGACTGTGAGCTGACTCCCTCACAGATCCGCAATTTAGAGGAGGCACTGGGCGATAACGTGCGTGTGATCGACCGTTCTATGCTGATCCTTGATATTTTCGCGTTGCATGCTGCCAGCGGTGAGGGTAAGCTGCAGGTGGAGCTGGCGCAGCTTAAATATACTGCGCCGCGCCTGATGGGGCGCGGCACGGAGCTGTCGCGTCTTGGCGGTGGTATCGGCACGCGCGGACCGGGTGAGAGCCAGCTTGAAACCGACCGCCGTCATTTACAGCGCCGCATTCGCATGCTCGAGCAGGCTCTTGCCGAAATGACCGAAAACCGTCGCACGCAGCGTGTGGCGCGTGACCGCTCGGGACATGCAAAGGTGGCGATCGTTGGCTATACCAATGCAGGCAAATCAACGCTTCTCAATTATTTGACCGATGCGGGGATCCTGGCTGAAAACAAGCTTTTCGCTACGCTTGACCCGACTACCAGAAAGTGCACCTTGCCGGGCGGTGAAACCGTGCTGCTGACCGATACGGTCGGCTTTATCCGCAACCTGCCGCACCATCTGATCCACGCCTTCCGTTCAACGCTTGACGAGGCCGTCTATGCCGATCTGCTGCTTATCGTGGTAGATGCCTCTGACCCGGAGGCGGGGGCACAGATCGAGGTGACTGAGGCATTGCTGCGCGACCTTGGTGCGGGGGATAAGCCAACGGTTTACGTGTTTAATAAATGTGATCTTGGCGCCGCCGCACCGGGGGTTGTGCATGGACGCGAGAACGTGCTTTACGTGTCGGCTGTGACGGGGCAGGGGATCGAGGCACTTTTGCTGCGCATTGAGCAGATGCTGCACGCAGGGAGCTGGCGCGCTACGTTTTGCATCCCCAATAGCAAGCAGGGGCTGCTTTCCGGGCTTTATCGCAATGCGACGGTCGAGAATGTGGAGTATGGCACCGAGGCGGTCACGGTTACTGCCGTGGTCGATAAGCGTACGTGGGGGCCCTTGCGCGAATTTGACGTTGATCCCCCGAAGGAGGAGAGCGAATGGTAAATGAAAACGAGAGCCTTTTTCGCACCGTTATGGGGGATAGTGAGGCTGAGATCGAAGAAAAGCGTTCCACCTTTATCAGTGCCGTAAAGCGCGTGTCAACAGTTGCCGAGGCCGAGGCCTTTGTCAAGGCACGTAAAAAAATGCACCCCGATGCACGTCATACGGTCTTTGCGTATTTGCTGCGTGATGGCAACAAGCGCTACGGAGATGACAGCGAGCCGCAGGGTACGGCGGGTATGCCGACCCTGAAGGCGATCGAGCAGCGCGGGCTTGCAGACGTTTGTGTGGCAACCACGCGTTATTTCGGCGGTATATTGCTTGGCGCAGGCGGTCTTACACGCGCATACAGCGCGGCGGCCCACGCGGCATTGGAGGGTGCAGGTGTAGCCGAATATATCCCTTTTACTGACGTGAGTGTCAGCCTTACGTATGCCGATTATCAAAGATTGCTGCAGGAGCTTCCCCGTTTTGAAGCGCGTGAGCGCACTGCCGACTTTGCCGAGCGTGTGGTGCTGACGGTTGGTCTGCCGGCTACTGTGACCGAGGCTTTTTTGGCGCGTGTGACGGATCTGACGTCAGGGCGAGCCATTACCGAAATTTTAAAAACCGAGCTTGATGCAAAGCCGCTCTGATGGGGGTGAGTCAAATGCAAAAATGCATTTGGTACTCACCCCCGTCGTTTTTGCTTTGCGGCTAAACACCGCAATTTTTGCCTGTTTTGCAGGCAAAAACCGCAAATTCCGCGCGTCAAAAAAGCCTACCGTCGGCTTTTTTGCGCAGGGACTGCGTAAATGACGCAGCCCCTATTTTACAAAAATTCAGATGTTTTTTTGACGAAAAAAAGAGATTTAATATTTTTTATCGTATTTTATATTATGCAAATGTGAAAACAAGCGAAGGGAGGGTGCTTTTGTGTCCGATATTAAAGAAATCTTGTATGAACGAGAGGCGCGTACGCTGTCGCCTTATGCGTTTTTTTCGGTCAATACCGCGGGCAGAGCCCACGAGAGCACGCCGTGCGACTTCCGTACCGATTTTCAGCGCGACCGCGACCGTATCATACATAGCCAATCCTTCCGTCGCCTGATGTATAAGACCCAGGTGTTTTTAGCACCTGCGGGTGACCATTACCGCACGCGCCTTACGCACACGCTTGAGGTCGCGCAGATCGCGCGTACCGTGGCACGCGCCCTTTCACTCAACGAGGATCTGACTGAGGCCATTGCTATGGGTCACGATCTGGGTCATACGCCCTTCGGCCACGCAGGTGAGGTCGTGATGCGGCAGTGCTTCAGCCCCGATTTTTCGCATAACGGGCAGGGTGTGCGTGTCGTGGAGCATCTTGAAAACAACGGCAAGGGCCTGAACCTTACTGCCGAGGTGCGTGACGGTATTGCCCACCATTCAGGGCCCGTGATGCCCAAAACCCTTGAGGGATGCGTCATTCGCCTGGCCGACCGTATTGCATATATCAACCACGATATTGACGACGCATTGCGTGCGGGTATTCTGAAGCACGAGGAGATCCCGGCGGAGATACGCGCCGTTCTTGGAAACAGCCACGGTGAGCGTATCAACACGATGGTGTCCTCGGTGGTGCGCGCCAGCCATAACAAGCCCGAAATTGCCATGGAGCCCGATATTCACGAGGCTACCGATCGCCTGCGCGATTTTTTGTTTCTTCGCGTATATCGCGACAACGTCGCCAAGGACGAGGAGGTCAAGGCAAAGGCCATGCTCGTGCAGCTGTTTGAGTATTTTGAGGAGCATCCCGAGGCGCTGCCGCTTTCCTACCTCGAAACCATCAGCAAGGAGTCTGTGGGGCGCGCTGTTTGCGACTATTTATCAGGCATGACCGACCGCTATGCGATAGAGCTTTATCGCGATCTCTTTATTCCGGAGGTGTGGCGCGTAAAATGATACCAAAGGAAATTATTGAGGAGATCCGCTATCGCTCGGATATTGAGGAGGTCATCGGCTCCTACGTGACACTGAAGCGTGCGGGCTCTAACCGAAACGGACTTTGCCCGTTTCACAGTGAAAAGACCCCGTCGTTTACGGTCTTTCCCGCTACTAAAAGCTTTTATTGCTTTGGCTGTGGCGCGGGCGGTGACGTCATTACCTTTACCCAAAAAATAGAAAATCTTGATTACGTAGCGGCGCTGGAGCTGCTGGCTACAAGGGCCGGCATCACTATACCCAACGAGCCGAGCGCGGGTGGCACGCCAACGGTGTCACGCAAGCGCATTTACGAGATGAACCTTGAGGCTGCAAGGTTTTTCAGAAGCAGCCTGTTTGACCCGGTCTTAGGGCGTGAGGCTATGACGTATCTGGTGGAAAATCGCCGTTTGTCGGGTGCTACGATCAAGCGCTTCGGCCTTGGCTTTGCCCCGAACGATTTCAGCATGCTGACCACTCACATGCGCCGTGCGGGCTTTAGCGAGGAGGAGCTGATCCAGGGCTTTTTATCAAAGCGCTCTCAGCGCGGTACGCTGTTTGATCTGTTCCGCAATCGCATCATGTTTCCTGTGATCGATACGGCGGGCAACATCGTTGCATTCGGCGGTCGTGTCATGGACGACAGCAAACCGAAATATCTTAACTCGGCAGACACCCCCGGCTTTAAGAAGAGCCGCATTTTGTTTGGCTTGAATTATGCGAAGGATCATTGCGCGGAGGAGCTGATCCTGTGCGAGGGGTATATGGATACCATCGCCATGCAGGCTGCGGGATTTCAGAATGCCGTAGCGACCCTCGGTACCGCGATCACGCAGGAGCATGCACGCTTGATCTCGCGCTATACCAAGCGCGTTATCATCAATTATGACAGTGACGAGGCAGGGCAGAAGGCGGCCGATAAGGCAATGCTGCTGCTTGATGAGGTGGGGCTTCCCGTGCGTGTCTTGAAGCTGACGGGCGCGAAGGATGCCGATGAATTTATCAAGCGCTTTGGCAACGATGCCTTTTACTCCTTGCTGAAAAACAGCAACTCTGCCTTTGATTTTAAGATGGAGAAGGTGCTTGCCAAATATGATCTGGGTGCCGCCGAGGGAAAGCTTCGCGCAGCCCGCGAGCTGACAGCCCTCATCGCTGCTACGCATTCCAGCGTTGAGCGCGAGCTGTATTTGCGCGCGGCAGCTGAGCGACTTGGCATTTCTGCTGAGAGTCTTGGTAACGACGTGGCGCGTGCGCGTGCCCGCCAGGCACGTGAGGCAAGAAAAAAAGAGAGCCGTGAGCTGCAGCTGTCGGCACGTAATTTTGGTGACCGTGTCAATCCGGATGCCGCCAAGGAGCCTGCTACTGCCGCCGCGGAGGATGTGCTGTTGGGGCTTTGCCTTGCTTTTCCCGAGCACCGTAAGGCTTGTGCTACGGGTGAGGTCAACGTGACGGCTGAGGATTTTTATACCGGCTTTGGCAAGCGTGCCTTTGTGGCGCTCACCGAGGCAGAAAACAGCGCAGACGGATTTTCCTTTTCGGCGCTCGGTGCCATATTCACGCCCGACGAAATGGGGCGGCTCGTGAAGCTGCAACGCGAAAGAGAAATGCTGCAAAATAACGGCAGGGAGGTGCTGCTGCTTGCCGTGGAGGCCCTGCATACCCAGCGCCGTACCAGAGAGGCCAAGGCAACAGGGGATTGGCAAGGTGAGCTGGCCATGCGCCGCGCACAGATGAAAAAGAAGAACGATAGTAAATAAAAGGAGAGATAAGCATGAGCACGAACAAGGACGTTATGGAACAGGATGTATTATCCGCTGATACCCTCGGCACGGAGTCTGAAGGTGAAAAGACTGAAAAAAAGGTGGATGTTAGCGATCTGATCGAAAAGGGTAAAAAGGGTGACCTCTCTACGTCAGATATCGACGAGGCCATGGAAAGCATGGATTTCGATATGGATAGCCTTGAAAAGCTTTACGATGCCTTTACCGATAACGGTGTCGCTCTGCCTGACGAGCTTTCTTCGGGTGAGATCACCGAGATAGAAAACGAGGTCGAGCGCTTTGGCGCAGGCGAAAACATGGAAAAGATCCTTGAGCAGGAGGGTCTTTCGATCGATGACCCCGTCCGCATGTATCTCAAGGAGATCGGCAAGGTGCCGTTGCTCTCGGCTGAGCGCGAAAAGGAGCTTGCCGAGCGTATGGCACAGGGTGACGAGGAGGCGAAAACCGAGCTGGTCGAGGCCAACCTGCGTCTTGTTGTCAGTATTGCCAAGCGCCACGTCGGCAGGGGCATGTTTTTCCTTGATCTGATCCAGGAGGGCAATCTTGGCCTGATGAAGGCGGTGGATAAATTCGACTATACCAAGGGCTATAAATTTTCCACCTACGCTACGTGGTGGATCAGACAGGCTATCACCCGCGCGATCGCTGATCAGGCACGCACCATCCGCATTCCCGTACATATGGTAGAAACCATTCATAAGGTCTCACGCTATCAGCGTCAGATGCTGCAGGAGCTTGGCCGCGAGCCTACCCCTGCTGAGATCGGTGAGAAGATGGGTATGAGTGCTGAACGCGTACGCGAGATCATGAAGGTGGCTCTTGACCCCGTTTCGCTGGAAACACCTATCGGCGAGGAGGAGGATAGCCATCTTGGCGACTTTATCCCCGATGAGGATACACCCTCGCCTGCCGATGCCGCCTCTACCACTATTTTGCGCGAGGTGATCGAGCGCGAGCTGAGCACTCTGACGCCCCGTGAGGCACACGTTATTAAGCTGCGTTTCGGGCTGTATGACGGGCGCTCCCGTACGCTTGAGGAGGTCGGTAAAGAGTTTGACATTACGCGTGAGCGTATCCGTCAGATCGAATCCAAGGCCCTGCGCAAGCTGCGTCACCCCAGTCGTGCACGTCATTTGCGCGGATTTCTTGATTGATTTTTCATTCTTGTTAAATTAGCACAACTTTCACCTGCACCGATTTTGCAATGTGATGATTTTTTTGGACTCTGTGAGAAATGTTTTTGCTCCCTTTTTGTGTAAGATGCTAACGTTTTTTTACGCTTGGGGAATGAGGCTATCTTTTGTGCGCAAGCCCTCACAAAATCTTCACTTGACAAAAATTACAACTTGGTGTATTATGTATTTATATTATTATGTCGCGTGCGCGCGTTGCCACGCGTAGGAGGTCCTGTCATGAAGAAAAAAATCGTTTGTTTGGTGCTTGCACTGCTGATGGTACTGCCGTTGCTGGTGGGCTGCTCGCAGAACAAGGATATTGACGACATCAACAAAGAGGCGTCGCGTTATACCACCACCCTCAACGTGTGGTTGATCACTGAAAGCAAGCTGGTGGCAGATGCCAGCGCCCTGATCAACGCAGGTCTTACCCCGAATACGAAGGCGGAGGATCTGACCGAGGCACAGAAGACGACCCTTGCCGCTATGAGTGAGGAGCAGCTTTCTGCCTGGAATCAGGTCTATCGGATCTCCGAGGCGATCAATAAGCTCTCCAAGGCAAAATATAAGACTAAGCTCAACCTCAAATTCTTCCTTGAAAGCGATTATTATACGGCTGTCGAAGCTGCGTTTGAGGAGCATTACGAAAATATCAAAGCGGGTAACGTAGCGGTCAAAAACGAAACTGAGGAGACCATTCTCAATGAGTACGGTATTCCTGAGCTGAAATATCCCACCGTGGCCGATTATGAGGTCGACCTCCTCTACATTGGCGATTACGGCAAGTATGCGACCTATGCCGCTAACGACTGGCTGATCAATCTGCGTACGCACCTTGAAAATGCGGCAGTCAAGCTGACCTCTTACGTCAGCCTTTCTTACCTCACCTCTGCTGCGCTGAACAGCAACGTTTACGCCCTGCCGAACAATCACGGTGTTGGCGAGTACGTGTACGTGATGGCTGATAAGGAGCTGATGGCGGAATACAGCAACGATCTGTCTGATGCCGCGCTTTATGACAGCGCCTTCAAGGAATATCTCGACTACATTTCCGGCAAATACACGGGTAGCAACAAGATCTATCCTATCTATACCGATAACCAAAGCGGCAAGATCGATCTTGATTTCGCTCACTACTGGAGCTATGATTTTGACTCCGCCCCCGGCTTTGCTCTGCAGACCCCCGATAACTTCTCGATTTTCGGTGACAGCTACGCCAATAAGGCTTCGCTTGGCAACAACAATCTGTTGACTGATACTGCTTATATGACGGCACTTGCCAATAAGTCTTATTACGAAAAGACTGCAGGCTATGTGACCACCGACCCCGATGCAAGGGCTGCCGTTCGCGTGGTAAGAGGCGGCTATGAGATGAAGGCACAGTATGAGGCTGAGGGCTATGAGGTCATGGTTATGCAGTACCCCGAGCTCAGCGATGCTGAGATCTACTCCTCCTTGTTTGCTGTAGGTGCGTATTCCGTCAATGCAGAGCGCTCTGCTGAGATCCTTACCTTCTTCAATACTGATGCTGAGGTCCGCAACCTCCTGCAATACGGTATCGTAGAGGAGAACTACACCCTTGAGACCGTTACCGTTGACGGCAAGGATTACGTTTGGGCAAAGGCTACCAAGGATAATCTCTATGAGATGGACGTGGATAAGACGGGCAATGTATTCCTCACCTATCCCTCCAGTGCTGCTGACGTAAAGCGTTGGGAATACGAAAAAGCACAAAATCTTGAAATGGTAACGTATCCTACACTGGGCCTTAACTATGATGCCGGTGATAACCTTGATGAAAAGAATGTGCGTATCATAAATGCGATCTCCGCGGCAATGGCTGCTGAGCTGGCAGACATGAGTCCTGATGAGATCATGGCACTGTATCATCTTGCGGGCGGTCTGTCCACCAATACCGACATGGCAAATCTTATTCTTGGCATCGTAGGTGCCAACATTACTTATACGATGGGCGGCACCACCACCACGATCGATGCATCTGCGTTGAGTGCTGCTATCAAGCTGATGAAGACCACTGAGATCAAGTCCGGTGAGGCTCGTTCTCCCTTCGCTCTTTACAGTGAGTGGCTGAAGGCTCAGGAATTCTAATATAAATAATGTAACTAAAAGCGCGGTGCCCGGCGGCACCGCGCTTTTTATATCCAGTTTTTCGGCACAAGTCCCTCGTTGTCCTTGATCTCCTTGATAGCGACCTTGGCGAGTACGCGACATTTCTCAAACGCAGCCTCGTCACCAAAGTGCACGGCATAATCAAGCTCCGCTAAAATAGCATCGATTTTATCAAGCATTTGTAGTGATACCGAAATGCTTATTTTGCTTTTTTCTTTTTCCCATCGCGCACAAAGCGCCGCTGTTTGTGCTGTTGCTTCGGTTACACCGGGCAGGGCATCCAGCTTTTCCTCCAGCTCCTGGCAGGTTTTATCAATATACACCGAATTTAAAATAATGCCGCCTACCAGTAACCCAAAAACGAGGAGTGAGATGATAAATCCTTTCATGCTTTATCCTTTTCCACTGTATAAAATTCATTTGCATCGTCAATTCCTAAAAAGAATAGATCCTGTGCGCGCTTTTGTTTTTTTGAAAGCTCGGCATCAAGCCAGCTGCGGTCACGCCCAAGGAGCTGTAGGGTGTAGGTGTTTACGGTGCCGTCCTCGATCAAGGCGTGGATGACGCCACTTTCCTTCAATATTATATTAAGGTCCTTTGCACTGGGTGGCAAGGCCTGCTTTTTTTGTATGATGGAGATCTTTCCGTTTTGCTCCAAAATGGCATAATCCACGTCCGCAAGTGTGGATACGCCGCTTTGGCGCACCTCGCTGATAAGCTCGTCAATGGAAATGCGTACACGGCGCAGCTCCTTTTGATCGGGCACACCGCGGCGGATCAGGACACTTGGCCTTGTCGAAACCACATTTTTCAGGCGCGGGCATTTCAAGAGAATGACTGATAGGGTAATTTCAAGCGTCAGGATCGTCACCAACGGAATAACGGCATGCATTACGGGGATGTTGGGGTCTGCTATCGGCAGGGAAGCAATTTCCGAAATCAGCAGTGTGGTGACCAGCTCTGAAATTTCCAACTCTCCTAATTGTCGCTTGCCCATCAGACGCATGGTGACCAACAATAAGACGTATACGAGTAATGTGCGTATTAGAATTGTAACCATGTGTCGCCCCCCTTTTTTTCTTTATTGTGCCGTTTGTTGGTGTGTTTTATGTATAAAAACGCTAAAAAGGGCAAAAATATCGTGTAGCCGTTATAAAATACCAAATATTTTCAAAAATCTCTTGACAAATGTTGGCGAAGGTGTTATGATATAAAGGCTGTCGCGAAAGCGAGCGCCTACGGCAGGCTTGAAAAAACCTCAAAAAAACTTCAAAAAAGTTCAAAAAAGGTATTGACAAGCGAGGAAAGCCGTGGTATAATTGAAAGGTCGGCGCAAAAGTGTCGGCGACGAAATGATCCTTGAAAATTGAACAACGAGAGATAGTACAAAGCACAGCAAGTGCGAAAATATCTCGACAATTCTGAAAAGAGAAATACTCTTTAAAAAAAGTAATGAGCAATCAAGCTCGGAATTGATTTTATGCTCCTTCGCCGGAGCTTAAGATACTATGATTTCGAGAGTTTGATCCTGGCTCAGGATTAACGCTGGCGGCGTGCATAACACATTCAA
>SVSV01000060.1 GCA_015064125.1 Oscillospiraceae bacterium | reverse complement strand
CGGCAAAGGTAGAAAAGGCGGTATCGCGCGACAGATCAAAGGTGCGAATGGCACGCAGCATGCCGATGGTGCCGATCTGCATCAGATCCTCAAATTCAATGCCACGGTCACGAAAGCGCAGGGCGGCTGTACGCACCAGCCCCATATTTTCATTTAACAGCGTCGCAGTGGCGGCCTCGGCCACGTCTCGCTCGCTTGACTGTGCTTCACGCATCAGGGCGTAATGCCGCGCCTTGATGCTTGCCGCATCGGCTGTTCCCTTCACAGACCTCACTCCTTTAGCTCATCGCGCCGACCCAGGTGCTTGACCAGCACCACGCGGGTGCCCTCACCCCTTTTTGAGGTGACGCGCAGGCTATCCATAAAATTTTCCATTACGGTAAAGCCCATGCCACTGCGCTCCCCCGCCGCATCGGTGGTATACAGCGGCAAAAGCGCCTGCTTGACGTCGGCAATGCCGCACCCCTTGTCTACCACCGTAATGCGCACGGTGCGCCCCTCAAACAGGCAAACCGTTATGTAGATCTTGCCCTTTCTGCCGCGGTAAGCGTGCACGATGCAATTCGTAACTGCCTCAGATACCGCACACTTAATATCCGCAAGCTCTGTCGCATCAGGCTCAAGCTGCGCGCAAAAGGCTGCCACCGCAGCACGTGCCATGCCCTCATTGACCGAAACGGCGGGTAAGACCAGGTCCATACGGTTGATCTCCCCCTTATATTGATTATCCTTCATCATTTCCATCTTATCTATCTCCTTTCGCTTGCTCGCCGTCAATTTCCATAAAGCGCTCCATGCCCGACAGGCGCAATATTTGTAAGATCCCCTTATTCGGACGCGTAAGGGCCATCACCCCACCGATATCACGCATCAGGCGCAACCGCCCGAGTAAAAGGCCGAGTCCTGCAGAATCCATAAAGTCAATGCATGAGAGATCAAGCACCAGGCGCTTGGGGCGCTCCTTTAAGATCAGCTTATCAAGCTCCTCGCGCAGATACGCGGCACTGTGGTGGTCTATTTCACCGAACAAGCGCACCAGCAAAAGCCAGTCGCGCTTTTTGGCCTCAAAACGGTATTCGTTTTTTATCATATTTCAACTTCCTTTCGCATAAATTCCAATTTATTGTAGCACGAAAACGGCAAAAAAAAAGTCGCATGCTGTCAGCGTAACGGAAAAGTACGCGACAGTATGCGACAAAAAAGCCGCGGCACAGCCGCGGCTTTTTTGCATATGGAATCAGAACGGATCGTTTACTGCGTCATCATTGGGGAAGGTTTCAGGCTTCAAGGGTGGGGGTAACTCTTCCTCAGATGCAGCAATGATATCTTTGCTCAAAAGGAAACGAATGTCAGCACTGGGCTCAATATAGTTGAGTTTCATTTCATGCCTCCTTATTACGAAAATATATTCTTACACATATTATACAACACTATTTTTCAAAAGTCAAGAAAAAATATTCGTTTTCTTAATTTTTATTTGCCGTGATCTTCGCCGTAAGATTTGCGGGCACCACCTCATAGTCGGTCACCGTGAAATCAAAGGAGCCGAAGCCCTTGGTCATCGCGCGCAAAACGATGGGATAATCCATGATCTCGGCCTTGGGCACTACGGCGTGCACCACGGTGTAGCCCTTACGCAGCTCGGAATGATCCATGCCCATTACGCTGCCGCGACGCTTATTGAGGTCACCCATAACAGTACCCACCAGCGACTCGGGAACGGTAATATCGAGGTTGCCGACAGGCTCAAGTAATACGGGAGCAGCCTGCTTCAGGCACTCCTTGTACGCAAGCTGTGCAGCAAGACGGAAGGAAAGCTCATCCGAGTCAACGGCGTGATAGGAGCCATCATACAGATCAGCGGCAAGCTGAACCAGCGGATAACCGAACGCACCCTTTGCCATGGCATCCTGCAAGCCCTTTTCAACTGCGGGATTAAAGTTCTTCGGCACAGCGCCGCCCACCACGGATACAGTAAAGGTGAGTCCCTGCTCCTCTGCGGGTGCAAAGCGGATCTTCACGTGGCCGTACTGACCCGAGCCGCCCGTTTGCTTCTTGTGCTTGCCTTCAACGTCAACGCGCTTGGTAATGCGCTCACGATAGGCGATCTTGGGCTCCTCAAGGCTGACCTTGACGCCAAAGCGGCTTTCAAGGCGTGCCACCAGCACCGACAGATGCGTCTCGCCCATACCGGAGATCAGCACCTGTGCAGTCTCCTTGTTGTTTTCATAGCGGATCGTAAGATCCTCCTCAAGCATCTTGGCAATGCTCTGGGACATCTTGCTCTCGTCCTTAGCGGTAAGCGGAAGAATGGCCTTGGTCATATAGGGCGTGGGATAGGTCATCTGGCTATAAACAACGGTGCCAGAGAGTGAAAGCGTATCGCCCGTCTTGGTGTCGGAAAGCTTGGCGATCATACCGATATCACCGCACGAAAGCTCCTCGACCTCGCTCTGTGCCTTGCCGTTCATTACGTAGAAATGCGCCAGCTTTTCAACCGTACCTGTGCGTGCGTTCTTCAAAGTCATATCGCGCTTGATGGAGCCGCTCATCACCTTAAAGAAGGACATCTGACCAACGAACGGGTCTGCCACGGTCTTGAACACGAACAGGGCGGGATCGCCTGCCACATCAATCGCGATCTCGTCGCCGCCTGCAAGCTTCTCAACCTTTTTGGCGGTAAAGCGCGGGAAGGACTCTGCCACAGCGTCCATCATGGCAATAATGCCCCACATCTTGGTGGCGGAGCCACAGTAAACAGGCGTAATGGTGCCTGCGATGATACCCTCGTGAAGGGCAAGTGCTGCCTCCTCACGGGTGATCTCCTCGCCTGCAAAATATTTTTCCATCAGCTCGTCGCTCGTAGAAGCAATAGCCTCGTTGAGGGCGTCCTTATAGCGGTTAACGGTCTCCTTCATTTCCTCAGACATCGGAATTTCAGAGCGCTTACCCGAATTATCGTAGGTGTACGCAGTATTGGAAATAAGGTCGATCATTGCCATATCGGCGCCTATGCGGCAGGGCACGAATACAGGGCAAACGGTCGTGCCGAATTTGTCGTGCAGCTCGTAGAAGGATTTCTCAAGGCTGTAATCGGGGTCGTCGCACTTGTTTACAAAGAACACGCGCGGCACGCCCGCATCAACGGCGGCGTTATACGCCAGCTCGGTACCAACCTCAATGCCGCTCTTACCGTCAACAACGATGACCGCGGACCCGGCTACACGCAGAGCCTGCCCTACCTCACCCACAAAATCGGGATCACCGGGGGTGTCGAGGAGGTTGATCTTAATATTTTTCCATTCGATATTCGCAAGGGCGGTAGAAATAGAAATACCGCGCTTTTGCTCTTCGGTGTCAAAGTCGCAGACCGTGTTGCCATCGGCGATCTTGCCAAGGCGATCGGTTTTGCCGGAAAGATACAGCATTGCCTCAGCAAGCGAGGTCTTGCCGCATTCGCCGTGACCGAGCAGCGCGAGATTACGGATCGATTTAGTGTCAAAAGTAGCCATTATGGGGTTCCTCCTTGGTACGCTCTGATTGCGTTAGTAATACGTGACGAATAATTTTACACGTCATTAATTTAATTATATCTAATAACTTGTAAATTTTCAAGAGAATTTTAGGAAATAATTGCCATCAAAACATAGAAAGTATACGCTTTGTTTTGTTTATATTGCACAATTTTTTGGCAAATTAACGCAAAAAGCCGCCAAAGAAGCGGTTTGGCGGCTTTTATATATCAAGATTAAATATTCTTTTCGCATTCTCACGCGTGGTGCGCACCATTTCATCGGTGGTGATCCCCTTCACCTCCGCCATGGCGGCGGCAGTGTAGCGCATGTATCCCGAATGATTTAATTTGCCGCGATACGGCACGGGCGCAAGGTACGGCGCATCGGTCTCGGTTAAAAGACGGTCAAGCGGCACTACAGATACCGCCTCACGCACACGAGGCGCGTTTTTGAAGGTCACTGTACCCGAAAAAGAGATATACCAGCCGCGGCGCACAAGATCGCGTGCCATCTCCGCCGAGCCGCTGTAGCTGTGAAAAACACCCGTTACGTCAGGGTGGCGGCAAATGGCATCAAAGCAGTCGCCGTGTGCCTCGCGGTCGTGAATGACGACAGGCAGGTGATATTTTTCAGCCATTTGCAGCTGCTTTTCAAAAAAATACAGCTGCTTGTCGCGCTCGGTGTCATCGTAATGATAATCCAGCCCGATCTCACCGATCGCCACGATCTTTTTGGCGCGTGCATCGGGCAGCATGGCCTCAATATCTGCCAAAGCACCGTCGATATCGGGCAAGCGCTGTCCGTCCCCCGGGTGGATGCCGACCGTTGCAAACATGCGGGGCCACTTAGCGGCCTCACGCACCACAAGCCGTGAATTTTCGGGGTCGGTGCCGATATTGACAATGGCCGCAAGATCGGTGGCAAAGAGCGAGGCAAGCAGCCCGTCAGCTCCACCCGACTCCGCAGCAAAGCGACTGTCGTAATAATGCGCGTGCGAATCAAGCATCAGCTCCATCTTGCTTTCCCCTTCTCTTTTTTAAATAAATTTCAAGCAGGCGCCAAGCCACCACAACGCCAAGGCAAAGGCCCCACCACTTAAAAAACCAGTCAAGCGCGATAATACCGTGCCAATTGATGCGCCCGTAATGCCAGAAGCGGCGTCCGAAGCCAAAAAGCGCCACCGACCCCACCGCCAGCTCCAAAAGCGTGGTGGTGACCGCCCCCGCCAGGGAGCACAGCAGCAGCGGCACGCGCTTGTCGTAAAGCAAAAAGACGACCACGCATACGATGCCGCCCATCGGTACCATCAAAAACGAGGCCTTGCCGTGCTGCATAAGGATGCGCCAGACGACCTCTACCGCAAAATAGGCAAGGCCACCCATCAAAAAACGAAGTAAATGCTTCATACGTTCTCTCTAAAGCAGGGGGTGAGTCAAATGCAAAAATGCATTTGGTACTCACCCCCGTCGTTTTTGCTTTGCGGCTAAACACCGCAATTTTTGCCTGTTTTGCAGGCAAAAACCTCAAATTCCGCGCGTCAAAAAAGCCTACCGTCGGCTTTTTTGCGCAGGGACTGCGTAAATGATGCAGCCCCCGTATTATTTGATTATCTTACACGCTCACCAAGGGGCGTTTCGGGGTCAAGGAAGACCACACGGACCTGCTCCTCGCCCGATGCGAGGATCATGCCCTGCGATTCGATCCCACAAAGAGTGGCGGGCTTGAGGTTTGCCACCACGATGATCTTTTTGCCAATAAGGGCCTCGGGCTCATAGAACTTAGCGATGCCCGATACCACCTGGCGCTGCTCATAGCCAAGGTCAAGCTGCAGCTTTAAGAGCTTTTTGGCCTTCGGCACTTTTTCACAAGCGATGATCTTCGCGGTGCGCAGCTCTACGTTCATAAAGTCCTCAATGCCAATGGGTGCCATCGGCGTAGGTCTTTCAACGGGTGCGGCTGCCTTCTCGGCGGCAAGAGCTGCCTCCTCACGCTTTTTGATGATCTCATCGATCACCTTTTCGTCAATACGGGCAAACAGGGGCGCTGCCGTACCAAGCAGGTTGCCTGCCACAAGGGCATCAAAGCGGCGTGCGCTTTCATAATCCTTTACCTCACTGCCGATCTGTGCAAAAATGGCCTCGGCAGTAGTGGGAATGAAGGGCGTCAACAGCACGGCGGCCACACGAATGGTGGCAAGCAGATTATAAAGCACCGTACCAAGGCGGGGCTTGCTTTCCTCTACCTTTGCCAATGCCCAGGGCGTCGTTTCATCAATATATTTATTGGCACGGCGCAGCATCTGGAAAACGGCATCGGCGGCATCGGCGATATGATAGCCGTCCATCAATTTTTCGTAAGCATCAACGGTATCGCGCACGACCTGCTTGAGATCGGCATCGGCCCCCTCCTCACCTGCGGGGGCAGGAACAGTGCCGCCAAAATATTTGACGGTCATCGCGTGCGTACGGCTGACGAGGTTGCCAAGATTATTGGCAAGGTCGGTATTGTAGCGCGCAAGCACGTTGGTGTAGCAGATACGGCCGTCCTGATCGTAGGGCATCTCGGAAAGTGCAAAGTAGCGCACACCGTCGACCCCAAAGGTGGCTGCCAGCTCGTCGGCATAGATGACATTGCCACGGGATTTCGACATCTTGACCTCGGCGCCCTCACCGCCCTTTTTCTCCTCAGCGGCGTTGAACCACGGGTGACCGAACACCTTTTTCGGCAACGGCAGACCCAAGGCCATCAGAAAGATCGGCCAGTAAATAGTGTGGAAGCGCAAAATATCCTTGCCGATGATATGCACATCGCAGGGCCAGTATTTCTTAAAGTGGTCGGACTGCTCCTCATAGGTCTTATCGGGGTCGTAGCCAAGGGCCGTAATATAATTGGTCAGCGCGTCAAGCCACACATAGGTGACGTGCCTTTGGTCAAAATCAACGGGGATACCCCATTTAAACGAGGTGCGCGATACGCAAAGGTCCTGCAAGCCACCCTCGCTGCGCAGGAAGTTATTGACCATTTCCCTTTTGCGCGATTCGGGCTCGATAAATTCGGGGTGCGTATCAATGTGCAGGAGCAATTTATCCACGTAATTGCTCATTTTAAAGAAATAAGCCTCTTCCCTTGCCTGCTCAACGGGTCTGCCGCAGTCAGGGCACTTGCCGTCAACCACCTGCGTTTCGGTAAAGAAGGACTCGCAGGGCGTGCAGTACCAGCCCTCGTAATACCCCTTGTAAATATCACCCTGCTCATAGAATTTCTTAAAGATCTTTTGCACAGCATCGCAGTGGGGCTTATCGGTGGTGCGGATGAAATAATCATAGCTGGCGTGCATATTGTCCCAGATACCGCGGATCTCACCTGCGACCTTATCCACGTACTGCTGGGGCGCAATACCCGCCTCGTTGGCTAAATTTTCGATCTTCTGGCCGTGCTCATCGGTACCCGTGCAGAAGAAAACGTCAAAGCCGCGCTGGCGCTTATAGCGTGCCACAGCATCTGCCATGATCACCTCATAGGTGTTGCCGAAATGGGGCTTGCGAGAGGCATACGCAATAGCGGTCGTTAAATAAAATTTTTCACTCATATTTGATTCTCCTTTGAGGTGAGGATTATAGACAAGCGTAGATAGGCGAGCGTGTAGCGATGCGAAAACCACAAAACGTATAACACGCCCACTGTCAATAGCGAAAGCAAAAGCCAAAGCAGATTTTTCAAAGCAAACACGAAAAGAGTCTTCAGATTTTTGCGTCCGACGCGCACCGCCAGCACAAGAGCCATGCGTACCGAAAGCGCCTCATTGCCGACAGCGATCGCACAAAAAAGACGTGTCAGCCCCGACAAAAACAGCACCAGCGCCGAAAGCCCGAGCGCAATGCCAAACAGCAGCGGCAGCAGCAACAGCCCCGTTACCGTATCGGCGGAAAAGGCGATCTTAAAGAGGTTATAAGCCCCCGCAAGCAAGCCCCCCACCGCTAAAAGCGGCAGCAAAAGCAGCAGTAGCACCACAGCGCCCGTGCGCAAGGCACGGAAATAACGGTGCTTATCGGTAAAGGCATAAAAGATCTCAGCGGCGGCAGGTGGCCTCTCGCGCCATAACAGCCCTGCCATGCGCAGCTTGCCAAGCCATAGGGGTAGCGCAAGCAGCCAAAAGGCAATACCAAGCAGGACGGGAAGCGCCACTTCTATCACACGCAGCCATACCGCACTGTCAAGCACCAGATACGCGGTATAATACAGCAGGCTTTCCGCGCTGTACAGCATCACGCTCGCCAATAAGCAAAGCAGCAGCGCACAGATCAGAATGGGTAGGGTGTGCGGCTTCTCTAAGAGCACCGCAGTCTGTCGGTGCACCTCTTTTGTCAGTGACACCCGTTTTGCGACAACGGGAACCGTATTCACGCGCACCCACCTCCTTGCAAGCATACATAAAGATATTTTAACATACTTTTATATATTTGACAAGTCGGCTTTGTAAAAAAGTTTTATTTTAAAGCAAAAAAGCACCCTCTGCATGGCAAAGAGTGCTTTTTGGTTACTGAATTTGAGAAATATCGTAAGGCGTTGTCTGATACACGAAATAGTTGAGCCAGTTGGAATAAAAGAGATTGGCACAGCTGCGCCAACGCACCAGCGGCTCCATAGTATCATCGTCATTCGGGAAATAGTTTTTTGGAATGGCGATCGGCAATCCCCTTTCCTTATCGCGCACGTACTCCTTTTTGAGAGTGTCTGCATCGTATTCGGAATGGCCCGTCACAAAAATCTGACGTCCGCGCTCCGTGGATACCACAAATACGCCCGCCTCCTCGGAGCTTGACAGAATTTTCAATTCGGGCACGGCCTCCACGTCCTCACGGCACACGGTGGTATGACGCGAATGCGGCACCAGAAACGTATCGTCAAAGCCGCGGAACAAAATCGAACGCTTATGGTCAAGCGTGTGCTCAAATACACCGAAGAGCTTTTCGGGCAAGGTGTGCTTTTTAATACCGTAGTGGTAGTAAAGCCCTGCCTGTGCCCCCCAGCAGATATGCAGAGTGCTTGTCACGTGGGTCTTGCTCCACTCCATGATCTCGCACAGCTCCTGCCAATATTCCACTTCCTCAAAGGGCATATGCTCAACGGGCGCACCCGTGATGATCATACCGTCAAACTTTTCGTCCTTGATATCGTCAAACACCTTATAAAACGACAGCATATGCTCAGAGGCAGTATGTGTCGACTTATGCGTGGCTGTTTGCAGCAGCTCAAGCTCCACCTGCAAGGGCGTGTTGCCAATGAGGCGTGCGATCTGGGTTTCGGTTTCGATCTTTTTGGGCATCAGATTGAGCATGAGGATCCGCAAGGGACGAATATCCTGTGTCACGGCACGTGTTTCGGTAATAACGAAAATATTTTCCTCGTGCAGTGTCTTGGTCGCAGGCAACAGATTTGGAATTTTAATGGGCATACGCTCACCTCCCCCCAAATGGGGTCATTTGTTTAATTGCAGGCGTCAAGTGCCTGCTTGATATCGGCGATCAGGTCATCAGCGCTCTCAATGCCACAGGAGAAGCGCACCAGGTCGGGCGACACGCCGCAGGCACGCAGCTCATCGTCGTTCATCTGACGGTGCGTGGCGCTTGCAGGATGCAGGCAGCAGCTGCGCGCATCAGCCACGTGTGTTTCAATGGCGGCGATCTTTAAGTGCTTCATAAACTGCTCGGCAACCTTACGGCCACCCTTCACGCCAAAGCTCACCACACCGCAGGTGCCGTTTGGCATGTATTTTTGTGCCATGTCGTAGTACTTATCGCCCTTCAGACCGGGATAGGTGACCCACGCAATGCGGTCGTCGCTTGCAAGATACTGCGCCACAGCAAGACCGTTTTCACAGTGACGCTTCATACGCACGTGCAGGCTTTCAAGGCCAAGATTCAGGATAAAGGCGTTTTGCGGTGCCTGAATGGCGCCGAAATCGCGCATCAGCTGTGCGGTGGCCTTGGTGATAAAGGCACCCTCAAGGCCAAAGCGCTCGGTATACGTGACACCGTGATAGCTCTCATCGGGCGTGCAAAGGCCGGGGAATTTGTCGGGATATTTCGTCCAATCAAATTTGCCGCTGTCAACGATGCAGCCGCCAACCGCGGCACCGTGACCGTCCATGTATTTGGTGGTGGAGTGCGTGACGATATCACAGCCCCACTCAAAGGGACGGCAGTTAACGGGGGTTGCAAAGGTGTTGTCAATAATGAGCGGCACGCCGTGTCTGTGTGCAGCATTGGCAAAGCGCTCGATATCCAGTACCGTGAGGGCAGGATTGGCGATGGTTTCGCCAAAAACGGCCTTGGTGTTGGGCCTGAAGGCGGCGTTCAGCTCCTCGTCGGTGGCGTCGGGCGAAACGAAGGTAAAATCAATACCCATGCGCTTCATCGTCACAGAAAAGAGGTTAAACGTGCCGCCGTAGATCGAGGATGAGGCTACCACGTGATCCCCTGCCGAGGCAATATTAAACACAGCAAAGAAGTTTGCCGCCTGGCCCGACGAGGTGAGCATTGCAGCAGTGCCGCCCTCCATATCGCAGATCTTTGCCGCAACACTGTCATTGGTGGGGTTTTGCAAGCGCGTATAGAAATACCCCGAGGCCTCCAGGTCAAAAAGCTTGCCCATATCCTCGCTGGTTGCGTATTTAAAGGTCGTGCTTTGAATGATCGGGATC
>SVSV01000059.1 GCA_015064125.1 Oscillospiraceae bacterium | reverse complement strand
TAACATTTGCGCGGCTGGCAGGCCAATTCACAGCGCACTTGTGCGCCGCCAGTAATATGAGGGCTATGCCCGAAACTGAAATACCCCCCGCTATGCGGGGGGATTTTTATTATATCATGATGCAAAGTCAATTTTTTATCCAAAATCGTGCCTTCCGCCGCCACTGCTGCCTATTTCTTCAAATGCACAAATGATCTCTTCAATTTTTTCAAAGCATTCCCGATCCTCAAGGGTGTTATCATGCAGTTTTTCTTTGATTTTTTTAAGAGTACGGTAACAAATTGCTTCTACCGCCTCGTGAGATGGCGTTAAGTCGGGAAAGCGTATTTCCACCGTTTCGTGCTGTATCAGATGGCAAAGTATTTCTTTATAAAGCTCCATTTTTTCTCCTTAAATCGAATAAGGGGATTATATCCCCTTAATAATTTAGATTATAACCCCCATAATAGATATTGTCAAGGGGGTGAATTTTTTGATCGTATTTGATAAATTGTTTTATTTGATGCAGCAAAAGGGCGTTTCCACCTATCAGCTGCGTGAAAAATGCGGCATTGACAGTAAAACCGTTCGCCGCCTTAAGGCCAATGATAACATGGAAACCAAAACCCTCAACAAGCTTTGCACCGTGCTTGATTGCAAGGTTGAGGATATTATGGAGTATATACCCGATTAAAAAACACCGCCGACGGGCGGTGTTTTTTGCTGCGTTCAGTTCAGCCTGTATTTGAGCCTGAGATTATCCGCGATCATTGCAATAAATTCCGAATTGGTGGGCTTGACAGGTTCTTTTTCTTGTGGTACAATATTACTAGAGGCATTCCCTGCACTATGAACCGGCCCCATATCGGGTGTTCCGTGCGTAGGGGATGCCTCTGTTTTGCTTTTTTGTATTCTGTTGCTCAATACTTGTTTTTTAAAAATCAGTATAACTTATACTTCAACCGGAGATTATCCGCTATCATCGCGATAAATTCAGAATTTGTGGGCTTTCCGCGGTTGTTTTGAATGGTGTAGCCAAAGTAGCTGTTGAGGGTATCCACGTCGCCTCTGTCCCACGCGACCTCAATCGCGTGGCGAATGGCACGCTCCACGCGGCTGGTGGTGGTTTGATATTTTTTCGCCACGGAAGGGTAGAGCACCTTCGTTACGGAATTGATGATGTCGCTATCCTGAATGGTGAGAAGTATGGCCGTGCGCAGATACTGATAGCCCTTGATGTGCGCGGGCACGCCGATCTGATGTATAATTTTGGTGACCTGCGTTTCAATGTCGGGGACACTGTTGCGTGCGGCGGCGCTGGGAGTCTGACGCCCATCCAAAAGGCGGCGCAGGTGCTCGCAAAGGCTGGTGGCATCAAAGGGCTTCATCAGACACAAATCAGCTCCTGCTGCCACTGCCTCGTTGATCATGGTCTGACCTGCCGCGGGGGAAATAACCATAAAGACGGGTGGCTTTTCGCCCTCTGCCTTGGTTTTGTAGCTGCGCAGCACGCCAATGCCGTCAAGGCGCGTCAGCATCATATCGATAAGCGCCGCATCGTAGTGGGTGCGTGTCAGCTTTAACAGTGCCTCCTCGCCGTTGGCGGCCTCGTCGATCAGGCGCCAGCCCGCACGGTTTAAGGCCTCACGCAGATTTTGTCGCTCGGCTGGGTTTTCGTCAGCAATTAGTATTTTGGTGTTGTATTCCATTGTTGAATTCCTCCACAATTTCGTATTTTTTGTACGTTTATATATTACCATATTTTCCCATTTTTTACAATAGTTTCCAACAGAAAATATAAACCAAACTTAAAGCCACTATTTTGTAGGATTTTACCAGTTTTTACCAAATGTATACAAAAGCCGACACCAAGCGCTATAAACTGCAAAATAAAAAACGAGCCGACACTTGGTGTCAGGCTCGTTTTTATACGCGGTGAACGCGCGGTTAGTTACCTTTTAAATATGCGACCTCGTCGGGGGTCAGCTCGCGCCATTTTCCCTCGGGCAGGTCAAGGAGCGTGATCTGCCCCAGTGCCACGCGCGTGAGGCGCGTGATCGAAAGCGCAACGGTCTCGCACATGCGGCGGATCTGGCGGTTTCTGCCCTCAAAAAGTGTAAAGGAAAGGGTGGTGTTCTGCGGCGTGGCAGTAAGTAGCGTGACGGTCGCAGGCAGCGTTTCATAGCCGTCAAGCAAAAAGGGCTTGCCGAGGCGCGCCAGCGCCTCGGGGGAAACGGCACCCTTTACGGTGACGTGATAAAGCTTTGGTATTTCGTGACGGGGGTGTGTGAGGCGATTGGCAAGGTCCCCGTCGTCGGTGAGCAGCAAGAGCCCATCGGAATCCATATCTAAGCGCCCCACGGGATATACGCGCGTGCCTACGTCCCTTACAAGGTCCCTGACAGTCGGGCGCCCCTTTTCGTCGGCCATGGTGGTGACAAATCCGCGTGGCTTGTTGAGCAGTACGTAGCGGTGATCACTCTTGCGCGGTACCACGCGCTTGCCGCGCCACACTACGGTATCTACCCCGGGGGTCACGGGCTGCCCTGTGGTGGCGACCGTGCCGTTTACCGTTACGCGCCCTGCGGCGATCTCCGCTTCGGCGGCACGGCGGGAGAGCACACCGCAATCGGTAAAATATTTTTGTAGCCTTACGGTGCTTTTTTCCATGGTGCTTCCTTTCTTTTATCGGGTGCTGTTTAGTCTGCCAGTAAATTTTTCAGCCTTTGCCACAGCGTCAGGTGTGGCGTGGCCTTCGGTATATCGGTGGCTGTGACAAGCGGCAGGGTAGCAATCACGCGCCCCTCACACCGATAGACCAGCTGTCCTACGCGCGCGCCCTGCGCCTTGCCCCCATATAAAAAGCGCGGCAATTCAAGATGCGCCGTAATGGGTGCGTGGTCACGGGGGAGTGTGAGATAGACCTCACCCGCGGGCACGATCGCCGCGGTCCTTGAGGTGCCGCCGACTACGGGCAGGGAAATGGGCACCACAAGCGGTGAAAAGCCCTCAAAGCCCTCAAAGCCCCACGAAAGCAGCCCCTTGTGGTCGCGCCAATCATCGGGGGCGGAAAGCGTTACCGCCACCAGCAAAAGCCCGTCGCGCTCCGCCGCACTGACAAGGCACCGTCCGCTTTTTTTGGTAAAGCCGGTTTTGACGCCGCAGGCGCCCTCTAAGGTGTGCAGTAAGCGATTGTGATTGACAAACAGGCGTGTGGCGTCAGTGCCGTTTTGCTTGGCCTCGTAGCGCTTGGTGGCAACGATATCGGCAAAGGTGGGGTTTTTCAGGGCCGCGGCGGTGATCAGCGCCAGCTCGCGCGCCGTGGTATAATGCGCCTCGTCATAAAGGCCGTGCGGATTTGTAAAATGCGTGTTTGTAAGCCCCAGCTCTGCCGCCTTTTGGTTCATGAGGTCGGCAAAGGCCTCGATGCTGCCTGCCACGTGTATGGCAAGTGCCGCCGCTGCATCGTTGGCGGACGAGAGCAGCAGCGCGTAAAGCAGGTTTTTTACCGTGATCTGCTCGCCCTCAAATAAATAAACCGATGAGCCCTCTACCCCCACTGCCTCGCGCGGCACGGTCACGGTCGCCGCGAGGTCGCCTTGCTCAAGCACCACAAGCGCTGTCATGATCTTGGTCGTGCTTGCCATCGGGCGGCGCACGTCGGCCTCCTTTTCGTGTAAAAAGCGGTTGCCGCGCACGTCAAGAAGCACCGCCGAGGCGGCGCTCACCGAGGGGGGCGGCGCGCTGTATGAGGGCGTGATAGCCTCCTGCGGCGCCGCAAGCGTCATAAGGGATCCTAATAGAAAAAGGCAAAGGACAAGGGCGAAAAAACGCAAAAAAGCAGTCATAGCGCACCTCCTATATTTGACTGTATGGAGATGCGTAAATAATTATGCCTTATTCCTCCATTGCCTCGCGCACGGCGTCAGCAGCCTCCTTGGCTACGCGCTCAGCCTCCTCGGCCTTTTGCTTTTTATCGCGCTTGGGAAAAACAGCCTTGATACGGGAAAGGATATCAGGTGCCTTTTCGATGAGTGCGGCAATCTTTTCGATCGTGTCTGCCTCGCCGCCACCCGTGGAAAGGGGAAGCACCTCGGTGTTGCCGAGGGCATCGACCGCGATAAAGCAAACGGGCTGTACCGAAAGCCCCGTGCCACCGCCGCCTGCAAACAGCATCTTGCCTTCACTTGCCTTTTTGGCAGAGGAGTCGGTGCCGCCCGAGGCGTAGCCCACAGAGATCTTGGAGATCGGGATAATGGTGGTGCCCGCGGGGGTTTCGATCGGCGTGCCGACAACTGTGTTGGCATCTACCATCGTGCGAATGCTTTCGAGTGACGTGCGGATCATTTCCTGTATTTTGTTTTGATCGTGTTCAGCCATAAGAGGCCTCCTTTCAAGCGGTTGCTTTGGAATTGGTCTGTTTTGCGGCGCGCGCTCTGGTGCGGTGCGCCTTTTTATGTGTTAATTTTGATTTCAGGAAGGTAAACAGTACAGAGAAAAGCAGGGCGATCGCACCCCATACGCGCATGCTGAAGATCAGCTTGATATCGGCGCTTGACTTATCCCCCAGATAATCCGCCACCACACCGACATCGCGCGGTTTTGCACGCAGGTGCGTGGCGCGGTCAAGGGCAAGCAGAAGATAGGAAAGCGAGGCGCTGACCGCCCCGTAAAGGATAGCGGTGGTGGCAGCGTCACCCGTGGCAACGCGCACGTGCAGACGTGCGGCGGTAAGCTTTAAGTGCCTGTGTGTTTTTTTCAGTAGCTGTGCTGTAAGCACGCGCACCAGCACCAGCTTTTCTTTAAGTGTAAGGGGCGCCTTTCGGTGGGCGTCAGCGGCCCTTGCCGCTTGCTTGGCGGCCGCCTTTTTTTGCTTTTTGGCGGCCTTTTTCTTAGCCTTTTTTTCGGCCTTTCTTTGCCGTTTTTGCAGAGCCTTGACCGAATAGCGCCGCGGCTTCACGGCCTTTTCGGTCTTCGGAAGCAGGGGAATACCGAAAAACAAAATTTTAAGCCTTAACGTCACGCCCTCGCGGCAGGTGATGATAAAGCGCACGGGTAAGGATAGCACCAGCAGCAAAAGGGCAAGTATGGATAATAGTATGATGAGTGCTGTCAAGCCCTCTTGCCTCCTTTCGTGCGTTGCTGTTATTGTTCGTTGGTCTGTGCCACCTCGGCGGGGGCACTCACGCCGTCGGCGTTTTCTGCCGTGATAGCCTCCGCAGCAATCGAAAGCTGCTCACCGGGCTTGGCGTCAGGGAGCTTGATCTCGGTCTTGGGCAGGTCGTCAAGGGTAGTGAGGCCAAATACGCGCAGGAACTTGTCCGTGGTGCCGTACAAAACGGGGCGCCCGGGCGCATCAAGACGGCCGACCGAGCCGATCAGCTCCTTGTCGATCAGGGAGTTGACGGCGTAGTTGCTGTCAACGCCGCGTACCGCGTCAATGAAAGCGCGCGTGACGGGTTGATTGTAGGCAACCACCGCCAGCACCTCCATCGAGGAGCCCGAAAGGTTGCCGCCGCGGCGCACACCAAGCGCCTCACGGATATAGGGGCCGTATTGCTCCTTGGTGCAAAATTGGCAGGTGTCCTTAAAGCAAAGCAGCATAATGCCGTGCTTGTCGTCCTGGTATTTTTTTGCTATGCGCTCAGCCAGGCGCTTCACCTCGCGCACGCCAAGGCCTGTGACCTCGGCAAGCTTCTGATAGGGTACGGGATAGCCCGCGGCAAAAACCACTGCCTCAATGCAGCTTTCTATATCCTTGATCGGTTGCAGATTTTCTTCCAGTTCAATAGCCATTGCTCTGATTCTCCTTTACTGTGCGGATAGCGGCAGGGACGACAGATCCTTGTCAATATCCATTTCTGCGTCGGTGGGGGCGTCGGGATTGAGGAAAAAGCGCGTGTGCTCACCGTGCACCGAGTTGCCCTCGTCAAGCACGTCCTCCATGATGATCTTGCGTACCTTCATCAGCTCCAAAACGCCCATGAACGAGGCGATCAGGTCGGCTAAGGACGGCGCATCCTCCAGCAGCTCGCGCAGCGTGGCGGTGCCCTTGGTGGTGAGGGTGTCAAGAATGATGACGATCTTGCCCTCAACGGGCACGATCGGCTTGCTTGTCATCGGCTTAAAGACGGTTTTCACGCGCTCCATAGAGTCGCGGTAGGCGTTGATGCGCCGCACAGCCGATAAAATATCCTCCACGTTCTGGTCCGCCACAAAGCTGCGGTCAGGGGAAATCTCGTCGGTATCCTTTACGAAGCGGTTGCTGTAAAAGGCGTAAAGGGGGTGGAGCTTGGGCGCCGCCTCGCGTGCGTGCTGGTGGCGTATGAGAATATCGGAAAGGTCAAAGCGCGGCGGCTTTTCACCCTCCTCCTCGTGTGGGATCAGCATTTCGCTTTTCCACACCATCAGCTGGCTGGCCATGTTCAAAAAGTCGGTGGCGATCTCCATATCCATTGCCTGGGCCTCGGCGAGGAACGCAAGGTACTGGTCGCAGATGAGGGCGATCTTGATATCGAGAATATTCATTTTATTCTTTTCGATCAAGGCCAACAGTAGATCAAGGGGGCCCTCAAAGTCTGTTAGCTTGTAGGTCATATTTTCCATAAAGGAGCTCCTTTGAAAGCGTTAGATCAAAAACCCTGACATACCGGTAAGGGCAAACAGCCCGCCAATGATCAGATCCGAGATGAAATTGATCAGTGCGGACAGGGGCCCGAGCAGAAGCAGGGCCATCACGACGATGGTAATGGTGCGCTGATGCTGCATGATCTTGTAGTAAAGACGCGGCGGCAAAAAGACGTAAAAGATGCGCGAGCCGTCAAGCGGCGGCACGGGCAAAAGATTGAAGATGGCAAGCGTTACGTTCATATATACGCCGTAGTATAAGAGCAGACAGGTGAAATAGATCAGGTTGAATTGCAGTTGACTTGAGATCGGCAGCTGCGCGAGCCACCCAAAGCCGACAAAGCGCAGCAGTAGCAAAAAGACCACCGCCAGCAGCAGGTTTGAAAGCGGCCCCGCCAGCCCCACCAGGGCAATATCGCGGCGCGGCTTTTTGAAAAAGCGCGAGTTGACGGGCACGGGGTTGGCCCAGCCAAAGCCCACCAGCAGCATGCAGATAAAGCCGTAAGGGTCAAGGTGCTTGAGGGGATTTAACGTCAAGCGCCCGAAATTTCTCGCCGTGGGGTCACCAAGGCGCCATGCGGCAAAGCCGTGCGCCGCCTCGTGCACCGAGAGCGCCAGCAGCACGATGGGCAGGGATAAGAGTATGGATATGAGGTACGAGGGCAGGTCACCGCCCCCTAGCATATAGCGAAACATAAAATCTCCTTTTATTTGCGATACTGTTATGGCCAAAGAGAGCCGAAGCCGTAAGGCTTATTATCACAAAGAGGTCGAGCTTTTACACGTCAAGGCGTACCAGATCCTCAAAGGTCTCGCGGCGCACGGCCACGCGTGCCACACCGTCCTTTACGAGAATGACGGGCGGGCGGGGCAGGCGGTTGTAGTTGGAGGCCATCGAGTAGTTGTAGGCACCCGTAGTGAGCACGGCAAGAATATCGCCGCGCACGGGGCGCTGGATCGGCATGCCTTCGCCGATGAGGTCACCCGATTCACAGCAGCGCCCTGCCACCGTCGCAATAAAATCAGCAGGGGCCGCCGCGCGATTGGCAATGAGGGCGGTGTACTCCGACTGATACAGTGCGTAACGGGGGTTGTCGGGCATGCCGCCGTCGATCGAAATGTAGTTTTTAAAGCCGGGGATCTCCTTTACGCCACCGACGGTATACAGCGTAATGCCTGCGGCCGCTACCAGTGAGCGCCCGGGCTCTAAGATCACGCGTGGCATCGGCAGGGAAAGTGCCTCGGCCTTCTTTCGTACGATGGCGGCGATATCGGCAATGGCCGCGGCGTAGTCGATGGCTTTGTCGGTGCTGGTGTAGGGCACACCGAGGCCGCCGCCAAGGTTGAGGTCGGTGGCGGTATAGCCCGTCTCGCGCCTTACGTCAGCGATAAAGCGCATCATAATGTCAGCCGCATCGCAGAAGGGGTCAAGGTCAAAGATCTGAGAGCCGACGTGACAATGAAAGCCGCCAAGCGACACGTGGGAAAGCGAAAGCGCCAATCGGGTGATCGCCATAGCGGCGCCCGTTACGATGGCATTGCCGAATTTGGAGTCGACGTTGCCGGTCTGAATGGCGCGGTGCGTATGGGGATCGATACCGGGGGTGATGCGCAGCAGGATGCGCGCGACCACGCCCTTTTCGGCCGCGATGCGGTCAAGGGCCATCAGCTCGTCGGTGTTATCGACCACGATAGTGCCAACGCCCATTGACAGGGCCATGGCAAGGTCGGCGTCGGTCTTGTTGTTTCCGTGAAAATGAATGCGCTCGGCAGGGAAATTGGCACGGCTCGCGGTATAGAGCTCACCACCCGACACACAGTCAATGCCCAGTCCCTCCTCGGCCGCGATGCGGTAGATCTCGGTAAAGCAAAGGGCCTTTGAGGCAAAGGCGGGCAGGGCGGTTTCTCCAAAATGCGTGCGTGCCGCCGTAAGGTAGGTGCGGAACTGCGCGCGCAGTGCGTTTTCGTCCATGATATAGGCGGGGGTGCCAAATTCACGTGCCAGCGCCACGGTGTCAGCGCCGCCAATGGTGAGGTGGCCCTCGCTGTTGACGTCAAGATGAGGATATAAGATCATGATATAGGTTTCCTTTAAGGTAAATTGTCAAGATGAGAGGTAATGCCGATCTCGATCGGTGAAAAGAGGCCGTTTTCGTAGCCCAGCACGTGCAGGGAGGCGTTTTTCACCTCGGGCGGCTCTGCGGGTGTGCAAATGCTCTCGTGTGTACCCGTCAGCACGTGTGCCAGCAGGGCGCGGATCGGTGTCCAATGTGAGCCAAGAAGGATCGTTTTGCCTTGGTTTTCCTCCGCCAGTGCCTTTACGTGTGCGACGATGCGCTCATAGACCTCGCGCACGCTCTCGCCCCCTGTCGGGCGCGCGTTCGCTGTGTCGGTATTCCAGGTGTTGAAATCGTCCTTATAGTAGGTGGCGAGGTCGTCAAACGACAAGCACTCCCACTGCCCACCGTTGATCTCGCGCAGACCCTTGTCCTTGATGGGGGTCAGCCCCAGGGCCTCGGCGGTGGGGAGGACGGTGTGATAAACGCGTCCGAGGTCACTGGTATAGATCTTATCGATCCTTTCGTGCTCTGAAAGGTATGCGGCAACCGCCCTTGCCTGCTCGTGACCGAGGGCAGAGAGGGGCGTGTCGTAAATGCCGGCAAACACGTGTCGGTCGTTGGCGTTACTGCGGCCGTGGCGCACCAAAATAATTCTTGTCATAGCACCCTCCATTTACAGTAATTTGCGGTCGGCCGTGGTGCTGTCTGTCAAGTGGTCGGTAAGGTTATAAAGCGCGGGCACCAGACGGCCGTTTTCTACGTTGAAGATCGTGATAGAAGCATTGTCGGCAAGCTTGTGGCTTTGCGCATCGGCATAATTGCCCCCGTCTGCCATGCAGTCGATACAGCGACAGGGACCGGCGTGTGTGACGACCATTACAGTGTCGGCCTCGTCGGTCAGAAGCGTGTCAATGGCGGCCTTGGTGCGCTCAAACAGATCCTTGAAGGATTCACCCCCGGGGCAGGGGACGGTCGCGTCCTCACGGCGCTGTTCCAGGATATCCTTAAAGTCGCGCTCAACGTCAGCGAACAGCATGCCCTCAAAGATGCCCATGCCAAGCTCGCGCAGTGCGGGCGTCGTGTGAATGGGGAGTCCCAGGGCTTCGGCAGTCGGGCGTGCGGTATCGATGGCACGCGAGAGGTCACTGGTAACGATCTTATCGATTTTTTCGTTCTTGGTAAGGTATCCGGCAACAGCCTCAGCCTGCCTGTAGCCGATCTCGGTCAGCGCGACGTCGCGCTGACCCGTATAGCGGTTTTCCTTGTTGGTGACGCTGTATCCGTGACGTATGACGATCAGTTTTTTCATCGCAATTCCTTCTTTGTCTTACAGCGCGGCGTAGCGCTTGATGGCACGCCACACCTCGTCCTTTCCCTCACCCTTGAGGGCAGAAAAGGGAATGATCGGCGTATCGGTGGGGATATCGGGGTGGGAGGCGAGGCGCGCAAGGGCCTGCTCGCGCTCGGTTTTGTTGAGCTTATCCGTCTTGGTGGCAACCACCAGAAAGGGGAGCTCGGCCGCGGCGAGATATTGCAGCATCATTTCGTCGTCGCGCGTGGGGCCGACCTTCAGGTCGATCAGCTGCAGGATCAGCGCCACACGGTC
>SVSV01000058.1 GCA_015064125.1 Oscillospiraceae bacterium | reverse complement strand
ACACCTTTGACCGTGCCCCTGTCTTTACCGACACGCAAGCACAAGCCCCTGCACCCGATGCTGCCACACGCGGCACGGCCACGCACGAATTTTTGCAATTCTGCGATTTTGCGCGCGCCGAGGGCGGGCTTGACGGTGAGCTGGCACGCTTGGTGGAGGGCGCTTGGCTTTCGCCCGAGGCGGCTGCGGCTGTACGCCGCGACGAGCTGGAGCGCTTTTTCCAAAGCGCGTTTTATAAGAGCCTGCAAAACGCCAGAGAGCTGCACCGCGAAACACGCTTCAACGTCTTTTTACCTGCCGCAGATTTCACGCAAAATGAGACCCTGAAGCAGGAGCTTGCCGATGAACGGCTGCTGGTGCAGGGCGTGATCGACCTGTTTTTCATTGACAGCGACGGAAGCTTGGTGCTTTGCGACTACAAAACCGACCGCCTGCCCCCTGAAGCCCTGCGCGATCGCGCCTTGGCAAGCAAGCTGCTTTTTGCACGCCACGGCACACAGCTTTCTTACTATAAAGAGGCCCTTACCGCCATGTTCGGCCGAGCCCCCGACAAGACCGTGATCTATTCTCTGCCCCTCGGCGAAGCGCTGGAGGAATAAGGCTCATATCGCGTAAAATATCTGCACCGCACCATGCGGCGACCGTCATTTCCTGTAGGAACCCGCCCTAAAGCCTTGCTTTTTGGCGCTTTGTGCACTTGTCACTCTTGCCTAGGGGAGGGGTCCCCCCTCCCGCAAAAGGTTCGCACCGCGCAGACGGCAAAATTTTAATCAATCAGAGGAATATTTCAACAAAATGATGTATGAGCTCAACAAATATACGGAATTCAGGATCGACGACACGATGATCATGGAATATTTTGGTGATGGCGGGAGCGTTATCATTCCCGAGGGCGTTACCGATATATTTTTTGAGGTGTTCTGCGCAAACGATAGCATAACCGCCCTTCAGATCGCGGGCACGGTTGACGATATCACGCCTTTTTTGTTTGAGGGATGCTTAGCCCTTAAACGCGTCGTGCTCTGCGAGGGGGTTACAAAAATAGGCCTTTCCTCTTTTAAAGATTGCGCCGCGCTTGAGCGCGTCTTTCTGCCAAAAAGCATATCTTCCATAGCAAAGGGCGCCTTTGATGGCTGCGGCGCCTTTGTGATACACTATGCAGGCAACGAGCAAATGTGGAAAGAGGTAAAGCGTGAAGCACCCTTAGATAATGCCACGGTCATTTTCAATTCAACGTATTCATAAACAAAAAGAGCAAGAATAGAGTTCTATTCTTGCTCTTTTTGTCGTTATAGATAAATAAATGCCTTTTGCTCCGCAAAGCGGGCATCATGAATTGCGTGGCTCAAATGCCCTCACCGTGCACGGTGCTGCCCGTAGGGGTGCGTGTCACGACCAGGCGCTTGGTGATATGCTCGCGCAGCTGTGCCACGTGCGAGATCACCCCGACCGTGCGCTTGCCGTCGCAAAGACGGGTAAGCATATCCATCGCGCGCAGCAGTGCCTGCTCGTCAAGCGAGCCAAAGCCCTCGTCAATAAAGAGCATATCAAGGCGCACACTGCCACTGCTGCTTTGCACCACGTCGGAAAGTCCTACGGCCAACGCAAGCGATGCCATAAAGCTCTCACCGCCCGATAGGGTAGACACGTCACGCCAGCGCCCCGTGCTCCTGTCGAGCACCTCAAGATCAAGCCCCGCAACACGCCGCAGGTCCGCCGCGCCCTCGCGGCACCGCAGCACGAAATTACCGTCGGTCAGCACACGCAGGCGGCGGTTGGCCGCCACCACGACCTCCTTGAAATAATAACGCTGCACGTATCCCTCAAGCGACATCTTTTCGCGCCCGTTCTGGGCGCGGCCGCTCACGGTGCGGGAAAGCGTATCCAGAACGCCCCATTCCTCGTTGAGCTTCTTCAGCTCGCCAACGATTTTGGCAAGCTCCCCTGTCGCACGCAGATTGAGAGTGCGCATATTTTGCAGGTCTGTGAGGTCAGCGGTCATGCGCTTTTCCTCGTCGGCCAAGGCACCGCGCTTTTGGCGGATATTTTCAAGATCGACTGCGGTACGTCCTGCCACGGTACGGTCAAGCTCCGCCAGCTGTCCTGCAGCAAGCGCGGCGGCATCGTCACGCTTCTTCAGGGCTTCGGTTCGCATCACTAAGGTAGGCTCGTCCACCAGGGCGGCGCGCCACGCCTCAGGCGAGGCAAATTCCGCGGCAGACAAGCGCGCCGCAAATTCACTGCTCGCTTCTTGCACGTCCTGCTTTGCCGAATTGACACGCGCACGGGTCACGCCTGCGGCGGCACGGGCGGCCGCCAATTCATTTTGAGCCTTTGCCGCCGCTTCCCTGCTTTCCTGCAATCTTTCTCTTATCAGCGTGGCCGCCTCTTGCTTGGCGGTGCGCTCAGCAAGCAGCTTTTCCTTCGCATCGTGGGTCAAAATGCTCACGCCCTGCGCAGCAAGCGCGTCGCGTGCTGCCTGTTGGGCCTCGGCTGCTGCCGTATGCTCACCCAATGCGATGGCGCGCGCCTGCTCAGCCTGTGTGCGCGCACGCATAGCGGCATCCACGCTCTTTCTGTCGGGCGTGCTTTCGGGTAGCTCTGCCGGGCTTGGATGATGCAGCGCACCGCAAACAGGGCAAGGCGTGCCATCGCTAAGCCCCTTGGCAAGCAGCCCTGCCTGCCCTAATACATACTTGGCCTGCAGATCGGCAAGCCTCAGCTCTGCCTCTTTGGCGGCCTGAACCGATGCCGCGAGATTCCCCTCGGCCAGTGTCAGGCGTGCCATTGCCTTTTCCGCACCGTCAACAGCGCTCATCGCGGCATCCAAGCGCGCCACGGCAGCATCAAGGGAGACAAGCTCCTCGGCATGCAGGGTAGCCTCGGCGAGTGCCCCCTCGGCAACCTCATTGGCAGCCTCAGCCACGCGTAGCGCAGCACTGTCAGCATCCGCCTGCTTCTGTGCCTCGTTTGCCAGTCGCTCGGCATTTTCAAGCACCTTATAAGCGCTTAACACGCGCAAGGCACGCGTGGCAAGCGCCAGCGCCGCACGCTCGCGCTCGCGCGCGTCGGCGGCCTCAGAAGAAAGCTCGGGCGCCACGCGCAAGGCAAGCAGCTCGGCGATCTTACTGTTTAGCCGTTGTCCCTCGCTGTGCTCAAGGTCGGCACGGGAAAGCGCCTCACGTGCAGCATCCACCGCCCTCGTTTTATGTAAAATCACCTCGTCAAGCTCGCTTGTATAAAGCCTCAGCAACGCCAAAAAATCAGCGGGGTTTGCCGCCGCGCCCTCGCGCAAACGCAAAAAAGTGCCGTAACGGGCATCGCTTTCGGGCATCTGCGCGCCTGCAGCCGCCATTTTTGCACGCTCAGCCAACGTTGCGCGCGCGCCCTGACAGGCATTTACGCGCTCCTTAAGCTTCTCCTCTGCACGGGCATAAAGCTCGGTATGAAAAAGATGCCCGAACATCTGGCGGCGCTCAGCACTGCTGGCATTGAGGATACGCAAAAAGTCACCCTGCGCGATCATCACGGTGCGTGAAAATTGTTGGCGGTCAAGTCCTACGATCTCGCAAATACGCGCATCGATCTCCTCGATGCGTGTCAGAACACGGGGATTTCCCTCCTCGATCAAAGTCGCTGTCGCGGGCGATACCGTGGTGCCGGCGCCGCGCAGCTTGGGGCGCTCAAATTCGGGCGCACGCGTGATCTCAAATCGCTTGCCACCCTGCATGAAAACAAAGCGCACGAAGGTTTTGGTATCAGCCGTCGCAAAATCCGAGCGGAAGGACTTGCCGCTGCGGCGCTCCTTACCGCCGCTGGCTTCCCCGTAAAGGGCAAAGGAAATGGCATCAAAAATACTGGTCTTTCCCGCACCTGTTTCGCCCGTAAGCAAAAACAGCTCCCCTGAAAGCGCCTCAAAATCAATGCGCGTTTGCGCGGCAAAGGGGCCAAAGGCCGACATTTCAAGTAAGATCGGCTTCATTGCTCCACCTCCGCACTCTGTAGGATCTCACGCATCAGCACCACGTGCGCATCACTTGGGGGCGCACCGTTCTGTGCCTCAAAAAACTCGGAAAAAAGCGCAAGCGGATCGCGATTTTCAATACCTTGTGTGGGTGATATCTCGACCTCAAGGGCGGTGGTGCGATTTTCCACCGCAAAGCGCATCAGATTGGGATACAGCGTCCTTAACGTAATACGTGCATCGGGTGCCACGTCCTCGTCAGTGACGGTAGCCTTGATATAATCCTCACTGTATTCCCCTGCCATCAGCTCGGCCATCGTGCCGCGCATCTCGCGCATTTGGTGCAGGGGCACAAGAGGCAGACGGGTGATGGAAACGCCCTCGCCCGTCACGTCAAGCAGCACGGCGCCCTTCGCGGCCCCCACCTCCGAGAAGGAGTAGCAAAGCGGCGAGCCTGCATAAGCCGTGTTTTGGCCAAGGCTCTGCGGACGGTGCAGGTGCCCAAGCGCGACATAATCAAAGCGCGAAAGAGCCCCCACGGATACGGCATCGACCGTGCCGATCACGGGCAATTCACTCTCACACGTGGCGCTGCCGTCAACAAACAGATGCGCCAGCAGCACATGGCGGTCAGCCGCACTGAAATCTATTTTTTTCAGCAGCAGCGAAAGCGCCTCCTCACTGCTCTCGGGGCGCACACCGTCAAGATAGGGGCTAAGCGCCACGGGGCGGAAATGCGGCAGCATATGTACCGCCACCGAGCACCCCTGCTCTTCAAAAAGCACCGTTTCTGGGGCGCCGCGGCACTCCCCTGCCACAAACACGCGGCTGCTGCGCAAAAGCACGGATGCAAAGGCAAGCCGCTCACCGCTGTCGTGATTGCCGGCGATCATCAAAACGGCAATGCCTGCCGCGTTCAGGCGCTCCAGGAAGGAGGATAACAGTGCCGTCGCCTCTACGGGCGGCTGGGGGCGGTCGTAAACGTCACCTGCGATCAGCACCGCACGCACATCGTTTACCACCGCCATATCGACCAGCGACGCAAGCACGGCACGCTGCTCGTCAAGCATGCTGTATTCACACACGCGCTTGCCAAGATGCAGATCGGCAATATGTAAAAATCTCATAAGCTTCCTTTCCGTGGAAACGATCCACCTTGCGCGCATGGCATAAAGCGCCGCGCACTCCCTTTATTATACTCGCCGCACCCCCTTTTGTCAATCTGGTTGTCACTTTGCACAAAATAAAAAGATATCGCTCTTTTTTGTTGACATCAACCATTAAAAATGCTATAGTTATGTGTAGTATACCACTCAAGGAGGATACACGCTATGCTGAAAAAATTACTTTGCGTTATGCTGGTGCTTGCCATGCTCCTCACGCTCTGCCTTACCCTTGCTTCCTGTAACGGCGAAAAGGGCGATAAAGGCGATAAGGGTGAGACGGGCGCAACGGGCGCGACGGGTCCCGCAGGCATCACCCCACAGCTACGCATCAATGAAGAAACCAACATGTGGGAAATTTCCTACAACAACGGTGACAGCTGGACCTCGCTTGGCGTGAAGGCCACCGGTCCTCAAGGTGCCACGGGCGCGACAGGCCCTCAAGGTGCCACGGGCGCGACAGGTCCTCAAGGTGCCACGGGCGCAACGGGTCCTCAAGGTGCCACGGGCGCAACGGGCCCTGCAGGCACACC
Source organism: Oscillospiraceae bacterium (assembly GCA_015064125.1). Lineage (GTDB taxonomy): Bacteria > Bacillota > Clostridia > Oscillospirales > CAG-272 > Firm-07. The sequence continues at coordinate 5,000 of SVSV01000058.1, read as the reverse complement.
GGGCTCCAAGATCACGATCGGCGAGAACGGCAACTGGTTTATCGACGGCGTTGATACGGGCTTTAAGGCCACAGACGATATCGCCAAGGAATTTGTGCCGATCCTGCGCTTTGCCGTCAGCAGCGACCTGCATTTACGGTCCGCTACCCGAGATTACGATAGTGCCGAGATACTTGACAGCATGTTTGACACCGCCTACGCATACTGCGCCACGCAAAAATATCAAAAGCTTGACGCCATTTTGTTTGCAGGCGACTTTACCGAAAACGGCGCTGAGGCCGAAATGACCAAATTTTTCAATTACGTCAATACCAACAAGCAGGGCGATACCGTGGTGCGTGCCATACTCGGCAACCACGAGTACTACACCACCGCCTATGACGACGGTACCACCAACGACTCGCGCTACAGCGACACGTCCGTCGCCGCCACCTATGAAAAATTCCTGCGCCTGAGCGGGTATGAGTCGGTCGATGCCCATCTTGAGATCGGCGGCTACCACTTCATCGTGCTGAATACCGACCGTTACTCCTACGACTATACGGGCTCGAAATTCAGCCCCAAAAAGCTTGCTTGGCTGGAAACCGAGCTTGCCGCAGCCGACGCCGCAGACCCCACGGGCAAAAAGCCGATCTTTGTGTTCCAGCACATGCCCGCCACGGGCACCGTCAACAACGCCAACCAAGGGGCAAGCGACGATTACCTTGAGGCGATCTTCAACAAATATCCGCAGGTGGTCGACTTCTCGGGTCACACGCACTTCCCCATCACTGATCCACAATCGGTCTGGCAGGGCGGCTATACGGCGATCAACACCGCTTCCCTTGCTTATCTTGTCACCTACGTTGCAGGCCATCCTCAGTATGACCGCAGCAGCGTCATGCCCACCGACTGGGAGGGCTCCTGGATCGCTTCGAGCGCCTATGACGTGATCAGAAACGCAGGCCTTTATTATATGGTAGAGGTCAATGCCGAGCAAGAGGTGCGCTTGGTCGTTTATAACATTTACAGCCAGAGCGTGCAAATGATCATCTATATCGGCGAGGTCGGCGATCCCCGCACCTATACCTACACAGATCAGCGCAAATACGCCGCAGCCCCCACCTTCCTTCCGGGCGCTGCCATCACCCCCCAGCTCATCACCAAGAACTACGCGCGCCTGAATATCCCCCAGGCAAGCTGCGATGCAGGTGTCAACAACTACCGTGTGGAGCTTTATAAGGGCAGCACACTCGTTTCTACCACCTACCGTCTGTCGTGCGCCTTCCTTGGCTTTGCCATGCCCACCACCATAGGTGCACCCTTAACGGGCCTCACCCCCTCTACCACCTACTCCGTCAAGGTCTACCCCGTGAATAGCTGGGGCACCGCGGGTGAGCCGCTTTCCTATCAGTTTACCACTGCGGCCTCGAACAGTGCACCCGTCGCCGATGTGCTTTCGGTCAGCTTCAATACCGACGGTACCGCCACCAATGCCATTACGGGCAATGCGATCAATAAGGAGGGCACGCCCACCGTGGCTTACAACGCAGTGCTTGGCCGCAACGTCGCGACCCTCGATGGCGCAAGCGGCTACGCCTTCCACGAAATGTTCCAGCATTACGAGCGTATTCAGGATGGCTTTACGCTTGAAACCTATATCTACGTACCAAGCAGGCCCTCCGAGGCGCTGAATATCATCTCCAATATGGAGTCGGGCGGCTTTGGCTACCAGTATACCAGCGCAGGTGAGATCCAGCTGCTGTGCCACGGTGCAAGCGGCTACGACCGCGCGAGTGCTGTCCTGCCGACAGGCAAGTGGGTACACGTGGTCGGTGTTTACACGGGCACCAGGATCCGCCTGTATTTCAACGGCGAGCTGGTCAATGAAGTGACCGCCTCCAAGACCACATGGAAGTTACCCGCCAACGGTGCCAACTACCTTTGCATCGGCGGTGACTCCACAACATACTTCCCCAACGGCAGCAGCTTTATGACGGGCAAGATGGCGATCGCCAATCTTTACAGCGATGCACTCACCTCCGCTGAGGTCGCCGCACTTTACGCGGCCCTTTCCTGAACCGCATAAAAAAAGCTCCCAAGCGCCTCGGCGCTTGGGAGCTTTCTTATACTGCTTATACTATTATTCTTCCTCGGGGTATGCCTCTCGCGCGGCAAGCACAAAGGCACGCAGGCAGTTCCCCGCCACCGTGGCAAGCGCAAGGGAGGCAACCGTCACCAGCACGCCAACGCTGTAAAGACGCACGTTGGCCTTCACAAAGGCGATGGCAAGATACAGAAGCGTGAGCGTATCGGACACCTCTTTGAGATGCAAATGAGCCCTCAGGCCCGTCAGAAGCAGCAGGAAAAGGAAGTAAAGAAGTCCGCTTGTGACAAAGGCATTCAGGATCGCGGCAGGAATACGGCGCAGGCTGTGCCCCAAACGCTGAAAGGAGCGGCGACGGCGCTTGCTTGCTGCCACGCGCTGTGAGGGCACGATCAGGATCCGCAGCAGCCGAAATGAGGAAAAGACCAGTGAGAGGACCATCACAGGTACCACAGGCAGGAGCACAAGCAGCATCACAGCATCGACGGTCTCCTCTAACACCACCTCGCCAAACACGCCCTTGAGCGCATTGATGTTGGGCAAAAGAGTTTCAAGGGTATCAAAAAAGATCTCCAGCAGTGTGCCGTTTTTGGAGATCGGCACGGTAAGAAGCACGAAGGGCAAAAGGGCAGCCGTAAGGCCAACCAGGATCGCCCCAAAGCGCGCCATCGATTCATGCCCGGAAAGGATGCGATACGGCAGGGTGACGTAAACGCCATCCCCTGCCACAGCACGGCGTATGGCGCGTGCCGCGGGCAGCAGCATCGCAGCCGACAGCGCCTGCAGAAGCATGACCTCAATGGAAAGCGTAAACAGCGGCATGGCGGCATCAGCGGCTTCAAAGCCACCCTCTGCCACGAAATAAAGGCGGTAAGCAACGTCAGCGAGTAAAGGCGCGACCGAAGCAAAGACGCCGCCGAAAACCGTGAGATCAGCAAGCGCATGCCAGCGAAGGATCCGCCCCGCGGTCAGCAGCACCAGTGTACCGCACAGCGCGCAGGCGAGCGCCGCAGCCACCAGGATAAGGGCAGGGGCAAGCAGCGCGGCGTTGCCGCCCTCGAGGGCCGTAAGCGCCGTTACCGATCGCCAAAGAGGATCCCCGTTACCACAGGTAGCAGCGATCACGTCACTGACGGGATTTGAGGCAAAGGCACCGTCGGTCAGATTCGCCATCAGCGCACTGAGCAGCGTCATGCCCTCGCTTTGGGCGTAAAGCGCCTCGCTATACAGCACGAAGGCATCAACAAACAAATAAAGGACAGGCAAAAAGAAGCAAAGCGCGGGAAAAAAGACCTGTCGCAATTTGATCCTCACGGGTGGGCGCTTGACACGCTCACGCCGCTGCTTGCTTTGTTTTTTTCTATCCGCCCTCGATGGCGCCGCCTGCGCTTCGGGGACGGCGCGCTCCTGGGCGGCAACGGGGGCAGCCTGTCTTTGGTAAGGTGCCTGCACGGCGGAAGCCCCCGATTGCGACACGGGTGCAGTCGGCTGGGCGCTTGCGGCCGTGGGGGCAGCGAAGGAGCCCTTGCTCTGCTTGAACACCGCGATCTGATCTTGTATTTTTTTGTAATCAAGGGATTGATTCTGTGCCACGGTAAAGGCCTCGTTCACAAGCGAGGCACCGCAATGTGAGCAAAAGGAGCCACGGCCCTCGGTGCCGCAGGATTTACATATCATAGTTTTCTCCCCTCATAGATAGATCCGAACCCTGTTTATCGGGTATAAATCAGCAACATATATTATTATTTTAATTTAAATACCGTATTTTGTCAAGGGAGAAATTGCGTTTTTCGATCACGTATACCTACCTGTTGAAAAAACCTCAAAGATTTTACAAAAATATTCAAAAAACCTCTTGACAACACAGGTGTATTTTGTTATAATATCAAACGTCGCCGCACAAGGTGCGCCCGATGCTGCTATAGCTCAGTCGGTAGAGCACGTCATTGGTAATGACGAGGTCATCGGTCCGAATCCGATTAGCAGCTCCATACAAAAAGCCCGAGGCAATCGCCTCGGGCTTTTTGTATGGAGCCGTTAACCGGTAAGAGGAGCGATATGGAAGGACCTCTCTCTTTGGTGAGGTCCTTCCTACGAGCCGCGTGTGCGGCTCGTGGTCGGTCACGAATCCGATTTCCCCGCCAAACGCCTCGGGGCGGTTTTTGTTTATGCCGTCGCTCCTCCTCGTAGGGGTCGGCGCCCCGACGACCCGTTTGCGCGGTGCAAACATTTCGCGGGGTGTCGGGGGCGCCACCCCCTACAAATACATCGCAACTGCCGCGTAGAATACAACCCTGCGAAGCAGGATCTCATCGCGAAAGCGATTTCATCCGTCAAAGACGGCTTTCACCCTGTGTTATCCGTAACGGATAACACACCTTCCCTGCGCGCGGTATCGCATTAAAATATTTTTCAACCTCGTTGACAGTTCCCATTATTTATGCTATACTATAATGTAATATTTATTTCAAGCATTGACGGAGGTGCTTCCATGAGTGCAACGCACGAGCTCCCTAAAACCTACGCCCCCGGCGAATTTGAGGAGCGCATTTATAAAAACTGGTGTGAAAAGGGTTACTTCACCCCCAAAATTGACAAAAAGAAAAAGCCCTACACCATTGTGATCCCGCCCCCAAACATCACCGGCCAGCTTCACATGGGTCACGCACTTGACAACACCCTGCAGGATATTCTCATCCGCTATAAGCGCATGAGCGGGTATGCCACGCTTTGGCTGCCAGGCACCGACCACGCCTCGATCGCGACCGAGGCCAAGATCGTGGAGGCCATGCGCAAGGAGGGCATCACAAAGGACCAGCTTGGCCGTGAGGGTTTCCTCACGCGCGCATGGGCCTGGAAGGAGCAATACGGCGGCCGTATCGTCAGCCAGTTAAAGCGTATGGGCTCCTCCTGC
>SVSV01000057.1 GCA_015064125.1 Oscillospiraceae bacterium | reverse complement strand
TGCGGTCCGGCGCGTATTCTTTTGTGTTGACGAGTGGGTCTTGCGCAATCGGTGGCCGCGAACCATGTCAGGTGGGGAACCAAGCAGCATTAAACGGTTCTCCCGATGTGCCGCGAGGGTGCCTGCTTTGAGCAAAAGGTGCGAATGCCGCGCAAAGGTGACGTTCGATTGAAAGGTGTATGGTCTTATTTTGCGGCTTAATTTGTAGCAAACAGCCCGCCGTGTGGCGTGAATGAGAAAGGAGTGTGGCAGATGCATCAGGCCCTATATCGCAAGTGGCGTCCGAAGACCTTTGACGACGTGTGCGGTCAGGAGCATATCACCGCGGTTTTGCGTCACGAGATCAAAAACGGCGCACCCAGCCACGCTTATTTGTTTTGTGGCTCGCGTGGTACGGGTAAAACGACCTGTGCCAAGATCTTAGCCAAGGCCGTCAACTGCCTTTCGCCCGAAAACGGCAATCCTTGCGGGAAATGTGCCGCCTGCATGGCGATCGAGAACGGCAGCGCCACCGACGTGCTTGAAATGGATGCTGCCTCAAATAACGGTGTTGATAACATTCGTGATATCCGCGACGAGGTGGTGTATACGCCCTCGAGCCTGCGTTATCGCGTGTATATCGTTGACGAGGTGCATATGCTTTCCTCAAGCGCCTTCAACGCCCTCTTGAAAACATTGGAGGAGCCGCCTGCGCACGTGATCTTTGTGCTGGCGACCACGGAGCTGCACAAGCTCCCTGCTACGATCGTGTCGCGCTGTCAGCGCTTTGATTTCCGCCGTATTGCGACCGCCGTTTTGTCGGCACGCATTACTTATATTGCCGAGGAGGAGGGAATTTCCCTCACGCCCGATGCCGCTGAGCGTATCGCACGCATGGCGCAGGGCGGCATGCGCGACGCCATCAGCCTGCTGGAGCTTTGCGCGGGCGGTGGACGCGCCGTGGATGTTGCTACAGTCAACGAGATGATGGGCTCTGTCGGCCGTGAGGGCACGCTTTCGCTTGTGGAGGCTGTGCTTGATGCGAATTACGATGCAATCTTTTCTGCTGTTGACGAGGCAGTGGCTGCCTCGCGCGACCTTGAGATCTTCTGGCAGGATCTGATCGCCCTTTACCGTGATCTTCTGGTGATGAAGACCACCACGGAGGCGGCGCGGTATCTGGATCTCGCTGATACTGAGGCAGCGGCTCTTTCAGCCCTTGCCGCGCGCTTTAAAAAGGGCACATTGTTGGCGCATTGCCGACTTTTGGAGGATGCGCTTTTCGCGATGCAAAAGGCCAACGCCGTCAAGCGTATGGTGGCGGAGCTGACGCTTGTGCGCTTGTGCGATCCCCGTCTTGACACCTCCGTTGAAGGGCTGCTCGCCCGTGTTGAGCGCTTAGAGGAGGCGGCTGTGACAGGCGGCTTTTCCTGCGAGTCGACGCCGACCGTACCGCAAGTGAAAAGCGAGGTGCCGCCCGTGGCGACACCTGATATAAAGCCCGCCGCACCTGCGGCACCCGCGGTGAAGCCAAAGGCGCCTGCGCCCGAGGCACCGCCTGCAAAGGCACCCACTGCAAGGCCGACCGCACAAAAAGCCGTTGGTGTGGGGCGTGTGCTGACGCGGATGCGTGGCTTTGCCAACTGCGTGGCGCGCATAGCCCGTGATAATGCGATGGCGGCGTCCTTCCTTGGTGATGCACGCGCCTTTCTTGATGAGGCGGGGCGTGTCGTCGTCGTGCTGCCCAACGCCTTTGCCGAAATGATGCTTGCGCAAGGCAACGGGCGCGACGCTCTGCGCCATGCGCTTTGTCTTGAATTACAGCGCGAGGTGCGCGATAGTGACATGGTGATCGAAACCGCGGAAAATTCTACCGTTAAAACAGATACCGTGATAGACGATATTTTGTCTGCTGCCGAGCAAGGCGGTCAGGCGTAACTGTAAAGGAGCATAAAGATGAGAGCGAATTATCAAAGAGGCGGCATGGGTGGCGGCAATATGAACGCCATGCTGCAGCAAGCACAGAAGATGCAAGAGGATATGGCCGCCAAGCAAGAGGAGCTTGAGGCGCGTGAATATGATATTTCGGCAGGCGGCGGTGCCGTTAGCCTGAAGATCAACGGTAAAAAGCAGATCCTTTCGCTTGATATCGACCCCGAGATCGTAGATCCCGATGATATTGAAACGCTGTCCGATATTCTGATCGCTGCCGTCAACGAGGCGATCAAGCGCGTAGAGGATACGAGCAATGAGGAAATGTCCAAGATCACGGGTGCGCTTGGCATGCCCGGTATCCCGGGGCTGTTTTGATGAATACGGGAATTGAGGCACTGGATATTCTGGCTGAGCAGTTTGCACGCCTGCCGGGGATCGGACGCAAGTCGGCCCAGCGCTTGGCATTAGCTCTCCTTGAATATACCCCTGAGGATATTGCCGCCTTCACGGCGGCGATCGGCGACGCCAAGGAAAAGATCCACCGTTGCCCGATCTGTGAAAATCTCACTGACCGCGAGGTCTGCCCTGTGTGCGCCAATCCCACGCGCGATAAGAGCGTGATCTGTGTGGTGGAGGATGCACGTGCCGTGATGGCCTTTGAGAGGGTGCGCTCCTATAACGGTGTCTATCACGTGCTGCATGGGCTGATCTCCCCGATGAGCGGCATCACGCCCGATACGCTGACGCTGCGTGAGCTGCTGGTGCGCTTGCAGGACGACACCGTAAAGGAAGTGATCGTGGCAACGGGCGCCACCACAGAGGGTGAGGCGACTGCTATGTATATTTCACGCCTGCTCTCGCCGCTTGGTATTAAGATCACGCGCCTCGCGCACGGTATTCCGTACGGCGGGGAGCTGGAATATGCCGATGAAATTACACTTTCACGCGCCCTTGAGGGTCGCCGTGATTTTTAAGAAAACAAAAAGAAACCGCTTGAAAATCAAGCGGTTTCTTTTTGTGCGTTCAGATCATGCGCCGAAATTGTTGTCACCGAAGATCTTAGCAATGAACTTCGGAATTTCGGTGTTGTCGATTCGGTCGCGGCTTGCAAAGAACTCGCCAACACCGTCGCCAAGACCAAAGAGCGGTACGTCGGCGTTGGAGTGGTCGTCGGAATCAAAGCGGTAGGTCCCGGTCGATTCGTTAAAGTCAAGCTTGCCGCACTCGTGGTCGGCGGTGATGATCAGGGCGGTTGAGGGGTGCATCATCGTAAAGCCGATGGCGTAGGCGATCACCTCGTCGTAGCAGGATACCGAGGTCTGCACGTCGGCCAGCGAGCGCGCGCCCGACTGTACCTTGTGCGAGTTCTTGTCAACGTGTGCCTCCTCGATCATGGCGAAGAAGGTGGCGTTATTTTCGGATACCACGGAAAGAGCGGTGCGCGCCTTGTCGATCAGCACGCCCTCGTCAACGTCATTGAGGTTATTGGTGTCGCCGTTTACGTAGTCGACCTTACCCTCCTTAACGAGCTGGTCGATCTGTGCCAGAATAATATCCTTGTCGTTACGGTCGTTGGTGTGCGCAAGGAACCCTGCGGGCGTTGCGTCCCAGATGTCGGCCGTGGTGAGGATACCTGTCTTGGCGCCCTTGCTTTGTGCCAGCTCGCGCACGTTGGTAACAGACGTACCGCTGGCGTTCTGGCCGATCTTGTAATTGAGTGTTTTGTGGCCGGTTGCCAGAGCCGTGGCGGCAGCGGCGCTGTCGGTAAATTCGGCAGTGCCGTTGATGACCGACTGCGAGGCCGTGATGGCAGAGGACTTGTAGGGCAGCGCCTCTGCCGCAAATCCGTTCATAAGGCCCGAGGCCTTGCCTGCTTCAATGTGCTCAAAGCCCATGCCGTCGCCGATCAGCAGCAGGGCAGAGGTGGCCTTCTGGAAGGTGAATTTTGCGGGGGTCGCGGCGGTGGGGAGCGTTGTGTCAATGGCTACGTTGTCGCCCTGCGGTGCAAAATATTTGTTCATCAACGCAGAGGCGGCGCCGCCCAGCATATAGGAGTTGCCCATCATCACGATCTTGGAGCCGTTTGCAAACAACAGATATTCGTCAGCGGCCAGCACCTGATTTTCAACAGCTCTTGATTGCTGACGGTTGGTCTTGCCGACGAGGATCTCGTACTCTGCCTCTGCGGTCTTATCGGAGACCATCTTCAGCTTGATGCCTGCGTTGTTGAGGATAAAGTCGTAAAGGTTAACGGCAATGTAATAGGTGATCCTGTCGTTCTTTTGGGCCCCCTCGGGGTAAACGATGGTGTAGCTTGAAAGCGGCACACCCGATACCGAAAGGTCGCCGAGCATATAGGCGAACTCGCCGATGTAGTCGCCGCCGTCGTAGACTGTGACCTTTTCCTTTTTGGTGTTGATGTAGTTTTCAATAAAGTAGTCTACTGCGCGTACGGTGGCTGCATCGTTGCCGCCCGTGATGATAACGGCACCGTCCTTATAGGCGATGATGAAATCCTTTTCACGGATCAGCGTACGTGCGTTTTTGGTGGCCTCGCGCTTGGTGCTGCCCACGATGATCTCGGTTTCAATGGCGGGCATCACGTCGGTCTCCAGCTTCAGCTTTACGCCCGTGGCATCGTTGATGGCATCGCGCAGCTTGGTGGCGGCAGCCTTGTCCGACGCGGCGGATTTGCTGTTGGAATAAATGACGCGGTAGTCGCTCTCGCCGTCCTTGACAATGTCGATCGGCTTGCCATCGTGCTTTTTGCACGCGGCAAACAGCGGCAACAGCATGACAAGTGCCAGGATAAGGCAAAGCAGCTTTTTCTTGTTCAGCATGGTAGGTTCCTCCGTTTTGCTATAAGTTGTTATAAAAATTATAAATTTTTATGCTTGGGGAAAGAGCATGGCCAGCACACGCGGCTCGATCTCGGTGCGCAGGCTCTGCAAAAGGGCTTCAAGCGAGAGGTCAAGGAGCACGTCGTCACAGTAAAGCTGCAGGCCCCCGTCGATGTCGGCGGTTTCCTCGGCCAGGTGTACGCGGTCAACGCGTGCAGCCCCCATATGGCGGTAGGCGGCGCATCTGGCAGCACGCACCACGCTCTCGCCCCACGCGGCACGGTCAGCCTCATTCATTACAACGCGGTATTCGCCGATCTCGCCTGTTGCTTCGCCCTTGGCGATCGCTTGCTCGCGCTTGGCGGTCACGTCGATCAGTGAGGAGGTCAGCAGGGCGGTCAGCAGCTCGCGGTATTTGCCGAATTCGGTTTTGCGCAGCTCCTTTTTAGCCAGCTCAAATGCCTCGTCAACCAAGGCCTTTTTTGTGTCGGAAAGCATTTTTTCTCGCGCTTCCTCTGTTTCGCGGCGCGCGTTTTCTACCAGCTCCTCGGCGGCCTCGCCCGCGCGCAGAGCGATATCCTCCGCCTCGTCCTCAGCCTTGGCGGCGTAATCCTCCGCCATGCGCTTGCAGTCGGCTTGTGCGGCCTCCAGCGTGAGGCGCGCCTCCTCCTTCGCATCCGAGAGGATGCGGTTGATGATCTTATCCAGTCCAGTCATAGTGTTTACAGTACCATACGGCAGGCGGTGTGCCTTGTCCGTTCCTTCGTTTTTATTGCGCCGCACTTGTCGCGCTTGCAGGCTCCGCCGCGGGTGCTTCCTCCTCGCCGTCATCGCAGATGCTGACAGGGTCGTTCACGTTCAGTGGCAGGGACGTGTCACGCGTGTATCGATTTGCCATTTTCATCGGGCGGTGCAGAATGGCACGCCCGGGGTAGCAGGCGGCAAAATGTGCCATGTAGCAAAGCTTGGCGCACCCGACCAGTGCGGGTGCCTTGTTCAAAAGCAGGTTCAGCGCATGTGCGATGGCAAAGCACAGCAGGGTGGCCAAAAGCATAGGCCACGTGGCGTTGCTTTCAGGGGAGAAGAGGGAGATGGGCCACAGGCAAAGCATTGCTGTCAAGGCAAGCAGTAGGGTGCGTGCCGCGCAAAGTGCCAGTGTCAGCTCATAAAGCAGATCGATCATTCCGCCGCCGATGGCGATCAGACGCTCCCTTTTGGCGGCACCTGCAAGAAGGCCTGTTGCCGCTATGGAGACGAGCGCTACGGTCAGCGCGATCGCGCCCGCAAGGGGGTGCAGCCAGAAAAGGCCAAGACCCACAAAAAAGCAAAGATGCGGTCCCACCGCCGGGGGGATCTCACGCGCGCGTTGCGCGCGTACCAGAAAGATGATGCGAAGTGTAAAGACCGTGCACAGGTAGGTGACGGCAGGAAGCAGTGCCACAGCTAACAAGACCTTGTGATGCATGAGGTGGGCACGGCAAAGGGAGAGTGCGTTTGCGAGCGGTGGCAGGGGGATCAGCGTGGCGGCTGCGTCGGTTTCCTGCAAAAGACTCAGCAGAGTATTGCCAAAATAGTGGCCAAGCGGTATGCCGAACAGCACCTGTGCCAATCCGCAGCAGCCAAGCAGCAGGGCACCTCGCTTCAGGATAGCGGGCGTGCGCTTGGGCAGCAGGAGCAAGAGGGTGGCGATCAGTGAAACAAGCCCGAAGCCAACGTCGGCAAAGAGCAGGCCAAAGAGCAGGGCGTAAAAGAGCGTCAGCGGTACTGCTGCATTCCATTTCCCGTGCCAGGGGGTGTGATAGATCGCAAAAAGCGATGCTGCACGCCCTGTATAGGGCGGCTCGGCCGCAGGGCGCGGCGGCTTTTCTGTCATTTCGGGGTCGGTGAAGTCGTAGGCCACGGTCATGGAGTCGAGCACGCGCGTGATACGTGCGACCTCAAAGGCAGGACACCAGGCCGTCAGCACCGTGCAAGAGTCAAGCGAGATCAGCCTTTCCTTTAAAATGGCCGTTTGTTCACTTACCTGCAAGACATCAAGCAGGGCACAGACCTCGTCGTAATTTTCAGCCAGCACGTCAAGGCGTGCGTGCGCGTGCTTAAGCTCATCCTCGTATCTGGCGGCTCGCTTTTGCGCGGCATCGAATACGGTAACGGCGCGCCCCGCCGTATCGGCCAGGACAGCCTCGGTAAAGCCGAGCTGTGTCAGTGCTTCGCGTGCTTCACGCTCGGTGTTGCGGTGCACAACGACCGCAATGTACGTGCCGTTTTTATCAACACAGAGCACCTTGGCCACAAACCCCACGCTATCGGCTACGTCGTTTAACGTTGCGGCGCTGGCGCTCGGTGGCAGTGCGCCGAGCAGGAATTTGGTTTTTTCGGTACCCGCTTCGTTAAGGGGATAGGGGAAATCAAGATAGGGCAAAAGTGCTTGCATCAGCTCCTGCTCTTGCCGGATCTTTTCTGCTGTTTGTGCAGTGAAATCAAGCAGCTTTTCGGCTTCGGTAACAGTTTTTTCGGCACGCTCCGCCGTTTTCGATGTAAGAAAGCTGCTGTAATCGATCGCGGTACGGACACTGCGGCGCCTGTAACGGCGAGCGGCCAGCACGGGCAGCACCGCACGCACGCGGCAAAGGCGCTCGGAAACAGCCACCCTGTCGGTTTTGGGGGCGTTGTCCGAAAGCATCTCCTCCCCGTCGGGGCGCTCGGTGAGCTCGATACAGCCAAGATGCATCAGCCGTCGCAGCAGCAGATCGGTATCCTTGGTGGGCGCGATCACGGTCAGCCGTTTCATAGCGTTTACTGGCATTTTTCGATGATCCCCCATACGATCAGTCCCACAGCGGCCTCCATGTGCGTGCGCGCCTCTTGTGCCAGCGCCTCGCTCTCGGCGGCGATCTCCTTTTTCTTTTTGGCACTCAGGCGCTGTGTTTTGGCGGTAACCACACTGAGCTCAAAGTCACACTCGCGTTGGGCATCCTCGGTGATTTTCTTGTAGTGTGCCGTGCCCTCGCTTTCAACCTCCGCACGCATCTCGTCGGCACGCTCGGCGGCCACACGGCACAGCACCGCTGCCTGCTCCTCTGCCTGACGAATGGCGTTGATGGCATTTTTTATCATGACTTCCTCCTTTTTCGGTCGGGCATTCTCCTGCCGATCCCTGACGATTTAGCGTATAGATAGTTATATTTTATCACATTTTGCGCGCGTGCGCAAGGTGGCGCGCGAAAAAAGTGAAATTCTTTTTTGCTTGCGTGCCGTCAAGGCCCCTTGACTGCGACGCGGTGGGCGGGCGTACTGGATGCTTCCGTCCTCGCTCCAATAGGTAACAAGAGTGTCGTTTTTATATACCGTATCGCCACTTTTATGCACATAAGTGAGGGTCAGGCACAGGCACCTCTGCAGTTTTTTGGCAGTAAGGGTGATGCTGACCTCGTGATGGCTGAAATGTAAAAGTCTTTTTTGTGCAATGGCCTCGCGCAGGGCGCGCTCTGCTTCAAGGGTGAGCTTTTCCTCGGCGTGCCTTGTCAGTGCTGCGATTATGGCTATCATATGTGCGGCGGCAGGTGCGGTGCCCAAAACGCCCGGTGTGATGATACGCAATACCTCAGTACCGCATCTTTGAATGCGGTACTGCTGCCTTTGGGGTAAAATTTGTATATTTTCCATACCGTTGCCCCTCCTTTTCAGTATACTATACGCGAGTCGGATGCGAAAATTGCTTGTTGCTGCAAAGTAAAAGAACGGCAAACGGTATGAAAGCATACCGTTTGCCGTTCTTTTTAAGCATTTGCCATGCCCTCAAGCGCCGCCAGTGCCTCAGCAAGGCCTCCGACCTCGTCAATGAGCCCCATCTTGACAGCCTCATTGCCGTCAACGATGGTGCCGATGTCGGTGGAAAGCTCGTCGGGGCGCATCATCAGCTCACAAAGGTGCGCCTTTTGCACGTGTGAGTGGCGACAGATGAAATCGGTGATGCGCTCCTGCATATCGTGAAAATAACGGTAGGTCTGCGGTGCGCCGATCACCACGCCGCTGATGCGCACGGGGTGCAGTGTCATGGTCGCGCTCGGCACAATGAACGAGCGCTTGGCCGCCACCGCCAAGGGTACGCCAATGGAATGTCCGCCGCCCAGCACAAGGCTGACGGTGGGCTTTTTCATAGAGGCGATCATTTCTGCCAAGGCAAGGCCCGCCTCCACGTCCCCACCCATGGTGTTCAGCACGATCAGCACACCGCGCACGTCGCGGCGCTGCTCGGTGGCCACCAGCAGGGGGATCAGGTGCTCGTATTTGGTGGCCTTCTGATTGTCACCCAAAATATAGTGCCCCTCAATCTGGCCGATAATTGAAAGACACTCAATGCCGCTCTCGGTCGAGATGCTGCCTGTTTTGATGAGCGACTCCTCTACTTCGTTTTCTTCGGACTTTTCTTTTTCTTCGTTTGCCATCTTTTGCTCCTTCTCGGTTTTTATTTAGTATGCCCAAGATCGTTGCCAAAAATTTTCGTGAGTTTTTGCGCTTTTCTTTGTTTTTTGCATTTACAATTCGCGTTTTATATGTTATAATGATTGTGTCTGTGAAAAAGTTATCAATGGACGCTACGGCGTCCAAGTATGGAGGTAGATATGCAAAATAAGTTCATTGTTGAAACTTCGGCACGTCATATTCACGTAACCGATGCAACGCTCAAGGCCCTTTTCGGCGCTGATGCTGTTCTGCACAACAAAAAGGACCTTTCTCAGCCCGGGCAGTTTGCCTGCGAGGAAAAGGTGACGCTCGTCGGCCCTAAGGGTGAGTTGAAGGTCAGTATTCTCGGTCCTACCCGTCCTGCCGACCAGGTGGAGCTTTCCTTTACCGATGCACGCACCCTGGGGCTTAAGGCTGTTCCCGTGCGTGAGAGCGGCGACGTTGCCGGCGCGCCCGGTCTGAAGCTCGTCGGTCCCTGCGGCGAGGTTGAAATGGCGGAGGGCACCATCGTTGCCAAGCGCCATATTCATATGACCCCTGCTGACGCTGAGGCCCTTGGCGTTTCCGATAAGGAGATCGTAAAGGTTAAGATGAATACCGCCCGCCCCGTGATATTTGAGGACGTTGTGGTACGCGTTTCCCCTAAGTTTGCGCTTGCTATGCATATTGACACCGACGAGTGCAATGCTGCCGCCGCCTTCGGCGAGGTTTACGGTGAGATCGTAAAGTAAAACCGCGGTAACACGCTGTTTGATAAAAGTCAATTTTTAAAAGGAGATAAAAACATGAGCAACGTAAGTGAAATGCCTTACGCACAGAGCCTTGAGGTTCAGCACATGTGCGTGGTAAAGAAGGGCTGCGATCATGGCCCCGCTCCCATTCCCGAAGAGGGCAAGTGGGTCCAGGCAAAACAGATCACCGATATTTCCGCATACACCCACGGTGTGGGCTGGTGTGCACCCCAGCAGGGCGCCTGCAAGCTCTCCCTCAACGTGAAGAACGGTATTATTGAGGAAGCACTTGTAGAGACCATCGGCTGCTCGGGCATGACGCACTCTGCCGCTATGGCAGCAGAGATCCTTCCCGGCAAGACCCTTTTGGAGGCGCTGAACACCGACCTTGTGTGTGACGCGATCAATACCGCTATGCGCGAGCTGTTCCTGCAGATCGTTTACGGCCGTAGCCAGTCTGCCTTCTCTGAGGGCGGTCTTGTTATCGGCGCAGGCATGGAGGACCTTGGCAAGGGCGAGCGCTCGATGGTTGGTACCATGTACGGTACTAAGGAGAAGGGTGTGCGCTACCTGGAGATGACCGAGGGCTACTGCACCCGCATGGCACTTGATGAGAACAATGAGGTTATTGGCTACGAGTTTGTTTCTCTTGGCAAGATGACCGACATGATCAAGAAGGGCATCGAGCCCAACGAGGCATACGAGAAGGCTAAGGGCACCTACGGCAGATTTGCCGATGCC